>CAZJOH010000053.1:0-16176 GCA_964547575.1 uncultured Clostridium sp. | reverse complement strand
CTGCAGCGTTAGCCTTAGCATAGATTTTGATTTCCTTGCCGTCAACTGTGATGCTGTCTTCGCCTGCAACTACTGTATCAGCAAGAGCGTATCTGCCCTGAGCTGAGTCATACTTAAGAAGATGAGCGAGCATCTTGGGGTTTGTAAGATCGTTGATAGCAACGATTTCGTAGCCTTCTGCACCGAACATCTGACGGAATGCAAGACGGCCGATACGGCCGAAGCCATTGATTGCAACTTTAACTGCCATAGTGAATTACCTCCAAAATTAAATTCAATTTTTGACCACATATATTTTATACATTTTTCGCCAAATATGCAACAGTTTTTTGATTAAATTTTTCATTTTTTCAAAGTTTTGGTAAACTGAACAAAATTACAAAAATCAAAGTCAAAAACGGTGCAATTCTCACAAAAATATGAGTGCGTTTTTATGCATTATGATTTTATTTATGGTACTTTCCTCCGCTTGAAATCATGAAAGAGCGGTATATCTGTTCAAGCAGCATAACTCTTGCAAGCTGGTGGGGGAAAGTCATGGGGCTCATGGAAAGACGGAATTTTGCCCTGCTTTTGACTGCCGGAGAAAGACCGTGAGAGCCTCCGATGATGAAGCACAGCGAGCCGAAGCCTGAAACAGCGCATTTTTCTATCTCTTTTGAAAGACCCTCGGATGATAGCTCCTTTCCCTCTATGCAAAGAGCAAAAACCGCTTCGTTAGCCGATATTTTTGAAAGAATTCTTTCGCTCTCATCGGCAAGAGCGGCTTCGATCTGTGCATCATTGGGGTTTTCGGGAAGCCTTGCGGGAGCAAGCTCCGTAACCTTCAGTTTGCAGAAAGCACCAAGCCTTTTTTCGTATTCGGCGCAAGCCATGCGAAGATAATCTTCTTTAAGCTTTCCGATGCATATTATGTTTATATTTATCATTGATATCATCCTGACTGCATAATTTTTATAGGGAGTGATTATATGAAAATGCTTAAGGAAAGGCTGCTCATCTTGTTTTTCTGCCTTTTTATGATTGCGTGCTGTATCGGCGGAGTGAAGCTTACACACAGAATTTCCGACACGGCCGTTACGGTAACCGGCGAAGCTGAAACCACCGAAAAATATATAAAATGGGTTGATTTTTCCGTGCCGTATGCCGCTTTGCGTGATACCATGGAGCTTGATATTTCAACCTACGGAACGGAAAGGCACCTTTCATGGATTGATACCCTTTCTTATCTTGCCTGCAAAAACGGCGGCAAATGGAGCGATTATAAAAGCACACAGCTTGATAAGCTTGTTGAGGCGTTGGGGGACGATCTGATGCCCGATGACCTGATGAAAACCAATGAATACTACCGTTTTCACAAGGAGGCTTTCTCTGCTGTCCTTTCTGGAATTCTGGGCGAATATACCAAAGCTGCGCCCGACGGAAACGGGGGTGTCAGAGTCGTTGAGGGCTACGGTCTCAGAGCGTATTCTCCGATTGCCGAAGGCTTCTGGTTCAGCCATTATGATGACTATGGCGACTCTCGTTCGTTCGGTTATAAGCGGCAGCATTTAGGTAACGATCTGATTGGTTCAATCGGTACTCCGATAATTGCAATAGAGGGCGGAACCGTTGAGGCTGTTGGCTGGAACCGTTACGGCGGCTGGAGAATTGCGATACGAAGCTTTGACGGAAAACGCTCATATTATTATGCCCATTTAAGGCGTAATAAGCCCTATGCAGAAGGCATGGAAATCGGTGCAACCGTCAGGGCGGGGCAGGTTATAGGTTATCTCGGGATGACGGGATATTCAACCGAAGAAAATGTTAACGGAATGACCGTTCCTCATCTTCATCTCGGTATGCAGCTTGTTTTCAACGAGGTGCAGAAAGAGGGCACAAATCAAATCTGGCTTGATATGTATGCCCTCGTCGAATTGCTGAATAAGAATAAATCGAGTGTTGTGAAGGATGCGGAAAGCGGCGAATATAAACGGGTTTATGATATTTTTGATGAGTCATACCCGGAAAATATGAGGCACATTACAACTCTTGCCCCAACCGAAGTCAGAGAGCAATAACGGGATTTCTGTCACCTGCGACGCTTAAAATATAGTCGATATTTTCCTTTGCTCCTGCCATGGTCATCGCTGCGTGAGTTGTTTCAAAGGCAAGCGAAGGCATGTTGTTTTCTTTGCTTAAATGCCCGAGTACAAAGCGTGTTGTACCCGATTCAACGAGCTTTACTGCCGTTTTAGCGCAGTTTTCATTGGAAAGATGCCCGTGGTCGGAAAGAATTCTCTGCTTGAGAAAATACGGATAAGGTCCGTTTTGGAGCATACCTACATCGTGATTGGATTCGAGCAGAACAAGGTCGCAGCCGTAAATCGCATTCATAACCGAGTCATCAACAAAGCCGATATCCGTTGCAACGGCGAGGCGTTTGTTATCGGGTGTTAATACGCTGTAGCCCGTGCTTTCCTTTGTATCATGCGGTGTTTTAAAGGGTCTCACATGCATTCCGCAGACCTCAATTCCGGTATAAGGAACAATATCCGCAGTCATTTTTTCTGTCAGTGCGCCAAGCTCCTCCATGCCCGCAAGAGTGCCCTCGGAGGCATAAACTTTCACACCGTGGCGCTGAGCGAAAACTCTGACTCCGTTTATATGGTCCCAATGCTCATGGGTGATAAAAACAGCGCCGATTGAAGAGGGATCAACGCCAATTTCGTTCAGAGCCTCGACGGTTCTTTTTGCACTGACGCCGATGTCGATGAGAATGCCTCCCTGAGAAGAGCCTATGTATGTGCAGTTTCCGCTGCTTGAAGAGTATAAAGAACAAAACCTTGCCATAATTCACCTAAAACAATACCGCCGCAGCCCGAGTACGGTTTACGGCGGTTTTAATTATAATCTGTATTATATACATTATATATGTGTGGAAATTAACCGGCGTTTGTAAGTGCATCGGGCTCAGGGCAGAATATTCTTTTTATGTCTGCACCGAGACCTTTGAATTTTTCAACAACGTCCTCATATCCTCTGTCGATATGATAGATATCCTCAACCTCTGTTGTACCGGTTGCGGCAAGACCTGCAATAATCATTGCTGCACCTGCACGAAGGTCGTCTGCTCTTACGGGTGCGCCCTTAAGCTGTTCAACGCCCTGAACAACGGCAAGCTGACCGTCTGCCTTGATGTTTGCGCCCATGCGGCTGAGCTGCTCGGTATATTTAAAACGGTTTGACCATACGCTTTCTGAAATTATGCTTGTGCCGTCAGCGATGGCAAGAAGCACTGCCATCTGAGGCTGCATATCGGTGGGAAAACCGGGATGAGGCATTGTTTTGATGTTGCATTTATCAGGGCGTCTGTCAAGCGAAACCCTGACAGCATCGTCAAATTCCTCAACTGTTGCACCGCATTCGATAAGCTTCTTTGAGATTGACTCAAGGTGCTTTGGAATAACGTTTTTAATAAGAATATCGCCTTTTGTTGCGGCAGCGGCAACCATGTATGTGCCTGCCTCGATCTGGTCGGGAATGATTGAATATGTGCAGCCGTGAAGCTGCTCAACACCCCTTACCTTGATAACGTCTGTGCCTGCGCCTCTGATATCTGCGCCCATTGAGTTAAGGAAGTTTGCAAGGTCAACGATATGAGGCTCTTTTGCGGCGTTTTCAATAACGGTAAGACCTTCTGCCTTAACTGCCGCAAGGAGAATATTGACGGTTGCACCGACTGATGCCATATCAAGATAAATCGGGCTGCCGATAAGCTTATCGGCTTTTGCATCAACGATTGCGTTATCTTCAACCGAAACGGTTGCCCCGAGAAGCTCAAAGCCCTTGATATGCTGGTCGATAGGTCTGGGACCGAGATAACATCCGCCCGGCATTGAAACCTTTGCTCTGGAGAATCTGCCGAGCAGCGCACCGATAAAATAATATGATGCACGCAGATGTTTTGTCATATCATGGGAGATGACATAGGAATCAACATGGCTTGAATCTATTTCAATTGTGTGTTTGTTTATAACTCTTATTTGTGCACCTATCTGCTTGAGAATCTTCATCATGTATCCGATATCGCTTATCGAGCATGGGAGATTCTCAATTACGCAGATATCCTGCGAGAGAATAGCGGCGGGTATGATTGCAAGAGCAGCATTTTTTGCGCCGCTTATTTCAACCTCACCATGAAGAGGTGTACCGCCGTTAACAATAAATTTCTCCAAAGAAATTTCCCTCATTTCATTTATTATAAAAACAAGTAATTTTATAAAAACCCAAAGTATTATATCATCTAATTTCTGTTTTGAAAAGCCCTAAAATAAAAAAATCTGTTATTTTTTTGTAGTTTATTTGTAATTTTTGCGAGTTTTTTGTTTTTTGTGCGCCGAAAATCTTGATTGTACATATAGTATGCCGAAAAAGTGAGTGCATATATACAGTAAATTATTTTGGCTTAAAGGGTTAAAACAACCAAAAACAGACCGCCTGTTTTGTTGAAACTGCCTATTGTTTTTTTGACGAAACAATCTTTCGTCTTTTTAACCGAATAATATGGATTGCATACAAAAACTGAGTTTGAGATTTGTGAAATTGTACAAATAAAAAGCTTGATTTTTGTGCTAAACACTAAAAATCCGATTCGGAAATTTGATATGCAGATAATTTTTTGACAGCTGAAAATTTCAAAAATTTGTTAATTTTCATTAAAAAAAGGCATAAATTCACAAAAAATTCAAAAAAATACCGAAAAAATACGAATATTTCTATTGCAAAACGGCTGTTTATTGTGTAAAATGTATATGTCCCGATGGTCATTTTGTATAAATTCACAAGAAGTTAAAACAAATCGAATTGTGGGGTAATAATTATGTCTAACAGAATTTTCCAGGGTCTTGTTCATCAGATGAGAGATGCAGTAGGAAGAACCCTGGGCGTAATTGATGAAACAGGCACCATTATCGCTTGCAGCGAGCTGAGCAAAATCGGCGAAGTGATTTCAACTGCAAACGATATCTTTGCGGACAACGAGCTTCATTATATCAACGGATATACTTTCTGCAATTTCGGCACACATATTCAGACCGAATATGCCGTTTTTGTTGAAGGTACCGATGAGCTTGCAGGCAGATTTGCGGCTGTCTGCTGTGTTTCACTTGAAAATCTTAAGCAGTACTATGAAGAAAAGTTTGACAGAGGGAATTTCATTAAAAATGTTATTCTTGATAACATACTTCCCGGTGATATTTATCTTAAGTCCAGAGAACTGCGTTTTGCCTCCGAGGCAACAAGAGTTGTTCTTCTTATAAGAATAACTGACCATAATGATGCGTCTGTATTTGATACAGTTCAGAATCTCTTCCCCGATAAGAGCAAGGATTTTGTTATCAATATCAATGAACACGATATCGCTATCGTTAAAGAAGTACGCAGCAATATCGAATCAAAAGACCTTGAGAAGCTTGCACGTTCAATTTCTGATTCGCTCAGCACAGAGCTTTATACCCATGTACTTGTAGGTATAGGCACAACGGTTGAGGGAATCAAGGACCTTGCACGCTCCTTCAAGGAAGCACAGATTGCTCTTGAAGTCGGCAAGGTGTTTGATACGGAGAAAACCATTGTCAGCTATGAAAATCTCGGCATTGCCCGTCTTATTTATCAGCTTCCCACCACTCTTTGCGACATGTTCCTCAGAGAGGTATTCAAGAGAGGCTCGATAGAAAGTCTTGACCATGAAACTCTGTTTACGATTCAGCGCTTCTTTGAGAATAATCTCAACGTTTCCGAAACTTCAAGAAAGCTGTTTGTTCACAGAAACACACTTGTTTACAGACTTGAAAAGATTAAGAAGCTTACCGGTCTTGACCTTCGTGAGTTTGACGATGCAATTGTATTTAAAGTTGCGCTTATGGTTAAGAAGTATCTTGATGCAAAGCCTGTTAAGTATTAATGCCCAGTATCAACGCTGTCACAATTCATTATTATATAAGTTTAAGGATTTGATACCGTGATTGAATTTAAAAATGTGTCCAAAAAGTATGACGGCGCAAACGCTCATGCTTTGAAGGATATTAACTTGACTATAGATAAAGGTGAATTCGTCTTTGTTGTCGGCTCATCGGGAGCAGGCAAGAGCACCTTCCTCAAGCTTATGATGAGAGAAGAGGTTCCTTCAACGGGAACAATTGTTGTTGACGATGTTGACCTTACAAAAATAAAGAAAAGGGATATCCCGAAATTCCGCCGCAGACTCGGAATTGTTTTTCAGGATTTCCGTCTTATTCCGAATATGACCGTGTTTGATAACGTTGCGTTTGCAATGCGTGTTATCGGAACAAAAGAAAAAAAGATACGCCGCAGAGTTCCTTATGTATTGAGCCTTATGGGTCTCAACGATAAGGCGAGAAATTATCCCAAGGAATTATCTGGCGGTGAGCAGCAGAGAGTTGCTCTTGCACGTGCGCTTGCAAACAATGCCGAAATCATTATTGCGGACGAGCCTACAGGTAACGTTGACCCGCAGATGAGCTACGAAATCGTTGATTTGCTTATGCGCCTTAACGAAGCCGGAACAACTGTTATCATGGTTACTCATGAGCACAGCCTTGTACGCTGCTTTGATAAGAGAGTTATTATTCTCGATAAGGGAAGCGTTGTTTCTGACGGCGGTGCAATTATCCGTGAAGCGGCAACTGCGCATATAAATCCCATCAGCGAGATATCAAATGAATACGTCGTTCCTCCCGAGGAGGATTATTCAGCCTATACCGGACATGCAGAGGCTACGGACGGTCAGGAAGAAAATCCCGTTGAGATGGTTGAGGAAGAATTCATCATTGCAGGAGGCGACGAATAATGGGTAAATTCGGTTATCTTATTAAAGAAGGCTTCCGCAATCTCAAGGTTAATAAGCTTATGTCGGTTGCTTCCGTAACCGTTCTTTTCAGCTGCCTGATGCTTATCGGCATCGCCTTCATGCTTCTTGTTAATATCGAAGCATTTATCGGCGGAATAGAGGCTGAAAATGTTATCATGGTTTATGCGGATGTTGATGCAACAGAGGTTGATTATATTTCTCTGGGAAATAAGCTTGACGATATCGAGAACATAGCTTCGATAGAAAAAGTTGAGAAGGAAGCTGCTTACGAAGAAATTCTTTCCGAGCTGGATGAAGGTCTTAAAACCTATCTTACTTCCATTGATGAAAATCCGCTTCCCGATGCTTACCGAGTAACCGTTGCGGATATGTCAGGCTTTGAGGCGGTTGTTTCGGAAATCAAAACTCTCAGCGGTATTGAAAGAGTCTATGAAAACAGCACCCTTGCAAGGCAGCTTGAGGGAATCAGGGATTCCGTAACTTATATAAGTTTCGGTATGATTGCCTTGCTGCTTGTGGTATCGCTCTTTATTATTTCGAATACAATTAAAGTAACAATGTTCAGCCGCCGTCTTGAAATCAGTATTATGAAGAGCGTCGGTGCAACAAATTCGTTTATTCGTCTGCCTTTCATGGTTGAAGGTATCATAATCGGCATAATAGCGGGCATTCTTGCTACGGGAGCAGTATGGGGTATATATGAATTCGCTCTCGGCTCATTTACTGCGATGCTTTCGGGCTTCGGCGGCAAGGCACGTGTTGAATTTTTTGATTATGCTCTTTATCTTGTTGTGGCGTTTGTCGGAATAGGCATTTTCACGGGCGTTTTCGGCAGTGCTACATCAATAAGAAAATACCTTAAGGAAAGGAAGTTTGTTGAGCTTGAAGAATAATAGAAAAACCATAACAAGAAAAATTCTTTGCCTTATTATGGCTTTTATCTGTGTATTCTCGGTTGCGGCTCCTTACTCGGCTCCTATAGCTTCGGCGGAAGAAAGCCTTGAGGATTTGAGAAATCAGATTGACGAAATCGAAAAAGATATTGTTGAGGATAACAAAGCTCTTGCAGAAGTTGAAAAAGACATTAAAAGCAACGAAAAGAAGCTTGAGAATCTCAACGAGCAGCTTGATAAGATTTCAAAGCAGGTTGATTTGCTCATGGAAAGCATTGATATCCTCAATGACGATATCGACGATTTGCAGAGTGATATTAACGTTACTGCCAATGATATAAAAGAAATCAATGCGCAGATTGCAGAAATCGAAGCGCAGATCACGGAAACTGAAACTCTTATGGACGGCACAAGGGAAATCCTTCTTGCAAGAATCCGTGAGAATTATATGTCGGGTGAGGCATCCTCGGTTGAGCTTCTTTTTTCAAGCACCGATCTTTCAACCTTCTTTGCAAGGCAGGAGCTTGTCAAGAGAGTTTCCGAAAATGATGCCGAGCTTATTTCCGAGCTTACCAAAAAAATAAATGAACTTGCAGAGCTTCAGTCGGAGCTTGAAACAACCAAAGCTTCTCTTGAAGATAAAAAGTCACAGCTTGACTCCCAGATGAATACTCTCAGCACAAGGCAGAATGAGCTTGAAAGTAACAAGAAGTCACAGCAGAAAAAGCAGGAGGAAGCCGCTGAAAAGTACAGCGAGGTTGAAGAACTTATAGAAGAGCTCGACAAGGACAGCGATGCCTATAAGAAGGCTATTGCACAAAAGGAAGCTGAGCGTGAAGCGCTTGAAGCTGAAATTGACAGAATAATTCAGCAGGAAGGCTCTCAGGTCGGTGATACTCCTGATGAGGAATACGAAAACGACGGCACTCTCGGCTGGCCTCTTAAAGAAAGATGCACTATCACCGCAGGCTATCCTTATTATCCGAGCGGCGGCAGGCATTGGGGTCTTGATATTTGTCTTTGCACCTCAAGCGGCAGCACGAGAGATTCCAACGGTGACAGCCTTTCCTACGGTCAGCCTTATTATGCTTCACAGGGCGGTGAGGTAATTATCGCAGACTGGCACAAGAGCTTCGGCAATTATGTTGTTGTTGACCACGGTGACGGTAAGCAGACTCTTTATGCTCACTCAAAATCGCTGAATGTCAGCAAGGGCGATATTGTAAAGAAGGGTCAGCAGCTCGGTCTTATGGGCGATACGGGCAATGTTACCGGTCCTCACCTTCACTTTGAAGTTAGAATCAAAAATTCAGACGGCAGTGTAAGCAGAGAAAATCCGCTCAATTATGTTTCCAAGCCGTCATATGTCATATAAATTAATTACCGACCGAATTAAAAACTCGGTCGGCAATTATTATAAAGGATGATTTATATGAATAAAAAAGTTTCACTCGGAATATGCATCTCGCTTGTTATAATCGCAATAACCGCCACATTTGCGGTAACAATGGTTATTTCCTCCCGTGTTTATGACGGGATCATCAGCGGTCTTTCGCTGCGTTCAATAAACTATAAGTCGGTTGAGGAAATCGAGAATATCGTTTCCAACTATTACTACGGCAATGTTGAAAATCAGAATTCTCTCAGCGCCTCCCTTGCCGAAGGTTATATCAAGGGTCTTAACGATGATAACAGCCGTTATCTTGATTCAGAGGAATATGCTGCTTATACGGCAAAGCTTGAGGGCGGAATAACGGGAATAGGTGTTGAAACCGCATTTGACTACCAAACGGGCGATTTTGTAATTACCTATGTTTATGAAAATTCTCCTGCCGAAAAAGCAGGGCTTAAGAAGCTTGATGTTATAACCGCAATTGCCGATGTACCTGTTGACAGAGGTAATTACACCGTTCTTCAGGAAAATCTTTACGGTAACCGACTTTCGGCAGTAAAGGTTGAATATGAAAGAAACGGCGAAACAAAGGTTGTTGAACCTATGCTCGGCTTCCGTATTCCGAGCGTCAGCAGCAGAATTGAAAGCAATGTCGGTTATATCAAAATCAAGGGATTTTATAAAGATACCGCCTCCGAATTCAAGGAAGCGGCAGAAAAACTTATTGAGCAGGGTGCAGAAAGCCTTATTCTTGACGTGAGAGGCACCTCGGAAGGCAGCATCGAGTATGCAGCTCAGGTAATCGATGTTATTGTTCCCACCATTCAGGGGAATATAGCGGTTCTTAAAGATGAAAACGGAAATATCTATAAGGATAAAATTTATACTGCGGAAAACAGCAGCATTATGATGCCGTATATCGTTCTTATTAACGGGGAAACAAGCGGCCCAGCAGAGCTTTTTGCTTGTGACCTTCGTGATATCAGTCAGGCACAGCTTGTCGGAACAACAACCGCAGGTGTAGGTACAACACAGGAGATTTTTGATCTTGAAGACGGCGGAGCGGTTCTTCTTACTGTTGCTCTTGTTGAACCCAAAAACGGCGCTGAGGCAGTTTATCACGGAAAGGGTATTGATCCTACAACAGAGGTCAGCCTTACAACGGGCAATGAAATCGATATTGATTTGCTTACCGATGAGCAGGATAATCAGCTCATGACGGCATTTAATATGCTCGCAGCTTAAACCAATTTTCTTCGCAATTCAACTGCCTTGCCGAGCACATAAACCGGCAGGGCATTACACTCCGCTTTGGTAAAAATAAGCGGTTCATAAGAAGTGTTTTCAGACACAAGCATTATGCTTGTGTCTTTTTTTATTATTTTTCGGATAAATGCGTTGCCGTTTCCGATAGAGAAAACGCCGATTTCTCCGTTTTCTACCTCGGCAGAACGGTAAACCACAACCGTATCACCCATGAGCATTATGGGCGACATGCTGCTGTCACCAACATTCAGTGCATAGTATTCACTTGTACCGAGCTTACTGCAAAGCGCAGCCGCTGTTATCTGTCCGAAAACAGGAATCTTGTTTTCGTCATGCGTTTTTTCTTCTCCGAGAAGAGTGTCAACAGAAACACCGAAAGCTTTTGAAAGCAGCTGTAAGCTGTTTCTGTCAGGCATTGTGCGTCCCTTTTCCCATTGGCTTACAGCGGTCTGGTGCACACCGCAAAGCTTTGCAAGCTCTTGCTGCGATATCCCTTTTTCTTTCCTTAATTCTCTGATTAAACTCATATTAATCCCCCTGCAGCTTTATAAGTCTTATATTAGCACAACTATTAAAAATGTCAAGATATTATCTTGTAAAGTAAAATTAATACTTGACAAACGAACAAATGTTCACTATAATCAATAGCAGAACTATTAAATCGGAGGAGAAATGGAGAACGAGTATATATTGGATTTATCATATCCCGATGAGGAAGAAATCAGGGCAGCGCAGCTTGCCTGCTGCGGAAGAGCTTGCAAAGAGTGCGAAGCCCCCGCCGCCTATGCATGGAGAAAAAGAGAGGTTGATATGGCGCTGCTTCTTGAAAAAGCAATTGAAAATGAGCTGACCGAAACTGAGAGAAAGGTTATTGAGGATAAATGGTATAACTCACTTTCTTTTTCACAGATTGCAAGAGACAGAGGTATATCCCCCTCGGCTGTTAAACGCACATCGGAGAGGGCGTTGGAGAAGCTTGAAAGGGTGCTTAAATATGTTGCTTTTTATCAGAGGGATATAATTGACGAAAACATAACTCCTGCAGTAGTCAGAAGGGCGATAGTAATTGCTTCTGCAAAAAACATGAAAGCGGCGGATATCGGTCATCGGTTGCGGAATTTAAGGCTTGGTCAGGGGTTTTCGTTAAATTTTTTAAGCAAGTCAACAGGGATATCCGAAAAACGGATTGAGGAAATCGAGAAGGGCGATATGCCGAAAACGGACGAGCTTGTTATTTTCAGCGAATTTTTTGCGGTTACAACGGATTACATATTGAAAGGAGAAAACAATGTCTGAAAAAACCTTAAGAGAACTTGGAGAAGAATACGGAGCGGCGGCTGCAATTTTGAAGGAGCGCATTGCCGCAAAAAGGGCACAGCTTCGTGAACTAAAGGACAGCATATGCTCAAATGAAGCCTATTTGCTTAAGAGTGAGCTTAAAATCCTTTATGCCGAGCAGAGAGAAGCAAGGGAAACGGCAGAATATCTCAAAACGTATTATGAGCCGCATGAAGGGAAAAGGGAGCTTTTCAGTTATAAATAAAAAAGTGCTTGACAAATACGTTGTCATTTTATATAATATCACCTGCGCCCGAAAGGACGCACATGGACATTTAGCTCAGCTGGTAGAGCATTCGCTTGACGTGCGAAGGGTCAGCGGTTCGAGTCCGTTAATGTCCACCAATCCAAAAGCACGCTTCGGCGTGCTTTTTTTACTTTGTTTGACATAAAAATCAATTATTGATATAATAGCAAAAAAATGTATATTTTTGAGAGAAGAGGTGATATATATTGATTAGCTGTGAGAGAGCAGCTGAAATAGCCGAAACGTACTATGAGGATATATATCGTTTTTGTTTATCAAGAATTAAAAATGAGGAAGAAGCGTCGGATACAGCGCAGGAGGTTTTTCTGGTTTTTCAGGAGAAAAGTGATAAGATTGATGACAGTTATATAAAAACATGGCTTTATTCCGTTGCAAATAATAAAATTAAAGAAAAGTTTAAAGAAATTGCCAAGCGTGAGAAAAAGCTTGTTTACGGAAATTACTTCAAAGGCAAATCCGTGACCGAAGTTGTAAGCGAAATTGAGTATGATGATTTGATAACTTCGGAAGAGATAGAGAATAAAAAGGAACATATATTTGCTTCATTAAGCGATAAGGAGCTTGAGCTTTTTGAACAGGTCTATACAAAGCATATGGAATATAAAGAGCTTGCAAAGGCGATGAATATTTCAGAAAACGCTTTAAGGACAAGAATCTGCAGGCTGAATATTAAAATTAAAGAAAAAATCACCTATGCATTCATGGCAATTTTGCTTATTTTCATGAATTTTTAAAATTTTTAAAAAAAATTTCAAAAAATTTTGTAACAAATCGTATTTTCCGCCATTAATATATGAAGGAGGTAAATACGTATTGCAAATCATAATAAACAGGAGGTGAATATTCCATGGGAAACGGAAATGATTCGGGTTTCGCAAAGCAGAGCTTGAAGGATAAGCTTACGGCGATTATTCTGCTTGAATCGTCAAAGTCTTACGAGGAAATGGATGGCGACCTTGTAACGGAATGCGTTGATTTTCTCATGGAGCTTGAAGGAAAAGAAAGACTTGGTAAAAAAGAAATTGAGCAGAGAGTTGAAAATATACCGTTCAAGGGCAAAGCGGAAGTTATCCGATTAACCAAAAAGAAAATAAAAACAAGGGCTGTTGCGGCTGTAGCTGCTGTTATTGCGGTGCTGCTTATGCTTCTGGGTATAACTTCCATAGCATCAGACCTCGGATTAAGCGAGCTTATAAAAAATTGGGGTTCTGAATTCTGGAATTTGTTTGAGGAAGGACCTGTTGAGCTTGACGGTATAACATTATATAAGGCTGACGAAGAAAAGACCTATTCTTCAATAAATGAGCTTGTCGAAGCCGAAGGAATAGAGCTTCTTTATCCGTCATGGTTACCCGAAAATGAAAAGATTGTTAAAATTTGGTATGATGTTACGAATGGCGCAGAAAGATATACTTTTCAATTCAACAACCCTCTTCATAGTATGGTTGTTAATATTGACAGTGACTTATCTGAATCCTTAAAGGAAAATTTACCGAAAAAAGAAATTGCGGGTATGACCGTGTATTTTGATTACAGAGGTCAAAATATACAGGCAAATTTTGTTTACAAAAACAATCAATACGCCGTTCATTCAGATACCGAAGAAAATCTTTTCAAAATTATTGAAAATTTAGAGGAGATTACATAATATGAAAAAAATAATTGCACTCATCATGGCTGTTGTTTCAATTTTTTCCTTGGTGTCAATATCCGTTTATGCGGAAGATGCTGCTGAAGAAACCGTTACCGTAACCGTTGAAGATACAGATTTTATCTTTTACGCAAATACTTCCGAGGAATTCCGCAGCAAATTCATTGCGGCTTACCTGAATCCCGAGGATGACGGCGCAGAAGCTTACGGACTCACCTGTACCCTTTTCGGACATAAGCTTGAATCATCGCTTGTTACAAGCGTAACCCATAAGGTTTATTCGTCTGACCCGAGATGCGTTCAGAAAACATACAATGTTGAAACCTGCACAAGATGCGACTACACAAGCCAGACCTTAATCAGCAGTACAATTATCAGCTGCTGCTGAAATGACTGAAACAAACGCATAAAAACACAAAGACCGGGTCTGCTTTTGCAGGCCCGGTTTGGTATATATTAATTAAACTTCAATCAGCTTATATTCTCTTGTGCCGTAGTCGAGATTTGCGGCGGCTTCGATGGTGTGAATACCGTTGCGGCTTTCTATTCTTTCAATAAGATGAAGCTTGCCGGGGTCGGAGCATTCATAAACAAGATCAATGCAAGCCTGATCAATTGCAATCGGGTCATCGGAAACGAGAATGCCGATATCGGCGATGCAGGGGTCCTCTGCCTTTGCGCAGCAGTCGCAGTCAACGCTCATATTCTTCATAACGTTAACATAAACAATATTTCCCTTGAACAAATCAACAACCGATTTTGCGGCATCCGCCATAGATTCAAGGAATGAATCGTGGTCGGAGGTCCAGAAGTTTGCAGGGTCGCCGACGCCGTGGATATATCCTTTGCCGTATGATGAAGCAACGCCGATTGAAAGCTGCTTTATCGCTCCGCCGTAGCCGCCCATAGGATGCCCCTTGAAATGAGAAAGCACGAGCATAGAATCATAATTTACAATGTTTTTGCCGACGTAGTTTTTCTTTATCATTTTTCCTTCGGGAATGTCAAGCTCAAGGTCGGGACCCTCGGCGTCAAGCAGGTCAACGGGGAAAATATCCCAGCTGTGCTCTTTGAAAAGCTCAAGATGCTTTTCGGTGGTGTTTCTTGCGCCTTCGTATGCCGTGTTGCATTCCGTAACCGTGCCGCCCACATGGTCAATAATCGGCTTCCAGAAATCAGGCTTCAAAAAATTCTGATTGCCCTTTTCGCCCGAATGAACCTTGATTGCAACCCTGCCTTCAAGCTCCTTTCCGAGCATTTTATAAAGCTCAAGCACCTTTTCGGGTGTTATCGTGCGTGAAAAATAAACATTTGCGCTCATAGAAAATTCTCCTTATCCTTGATAACAAGCTGTTTTCGGGCGGATATTATCCGCCCCTACCGCAGGTGTATATTGTAACCGTAGGTCGGGGGCTTGCTCCCGCCGAATTTCTACCCGGTAACAGTTAAAACTTTACACTGATTAATTCCCAATCCCCCGTCATTGCTTACGCAATGCCACCTCCTTTGCCAAAGGAGGCTGAAAAGCAGAAAACTGATATTTGGGCTCCTAAAAAAAGGAGCTGACCGTATGACTGAGGATTGATACAAACATTATTTTTAATATCGTACCATGTTTTTGGGCTTTTATCAAGTGTTGATGAATAATTGACATTTATCGCTTTGAATGATAAACTAAACACATTAGTTCTTGGAGGATAATTATATGTCAGATAAAAAAGTTTGCATGATTGCACACAGAGGCTACAGTTCAAAATACCCCGACAACACCGAAATCGCATTCATCAAGGCTGCCGAAAACGGCTCGGGCGGTGCGGAAACCGATGTCCGCATAACAAAAGACGGCGTTTTTGTTACAAACCATAATGATGAAGTGACTTTTTTTGACGGCACGGAAATGCTTGTTGCAGAGCATACCTATGCCGAGCTTACCTCAAAGCCGCTTGAAAACGATGAATCCGATGATGTTGTTTATCTTTGCACCTTTGAGAGATATCTTGAAATCATGAGAGATAACAGCATGATTTGCTTCATCGAGCTTAAAGGGCCGTATACCGATGAGCAGGTGAGAGCCGTTTTTGAAACCTGCGAAAGAGTTTACGACCTTAAAAAGTGCATCATGCAGTCCTTTGAGTTTGATAATCTCATCAAAGCGCATGAAATGTTCCCCGAGCTTCCGCTTATGCTCACCTACGGCTCATCAAAGGACGATTACAAGCGCTGCCTTGAATACGGCTTTTCGCTTGATGCCTATTATAAAAACATAACCGAGGAAATGATTAAAGAGTTTCACGAGAAAAATCTCGAGGTTGCTCTGTGGACTGTCAACGATAAGGTTGCTCTTGACTATTGCCTCACTCTTGATGTTGATTATATTGAATCCGATGTTTTCGGAGGGATTGAATAAAGCGAACGGCGGCTGCGATTGCAGCCGCCGTTGCTGTTTGTTTTCTTCTTTAATTTTGTACGACCACATTCAGCTTTGAACGGACTTAC
>CAZJOH010000052.1:0-16247 GCA_964547575.1 uncultured Clostridium sp. | reverse complement strand
AACACCGATTGCATTCTTTGTGCCGTTTGCGAGAGACTGGATATAGAGTGCAAAATCAAATTCAAGCTTCTTATGAACAAGAGATTTGATGACACCCTCAACAAGCTTAACTCCGATAGCCGCAAGAATAGCAATAATTGCTGACTTTGCAGGTGAAAAGTAATTCATTGCAATAACAAGGGTAACAACGGGAAGAAGAAGGTAGCCCTTTGTTAAAACAAGCTTGAAGAAGTTGGGAATTGATTCCTTGGGAAGACCTTTAAGACCGAGCTTCTTTGCTTCAAAGTGAATCATCATAAAGATTCCGGTGAAATAAAGAACGGCAGGAAGAATAGCCGCAATAGCTATCTGTGAATAAGGCATACCGGTGTATTCGGTCATGAGGAATGCTGCCGCACCCATTATGGGAGGCATTATCTGACCGCCCGTTGATGCCGCCGCTTCAACAGCCGCCGCAAATTCGGGCTTATAGCCGCAGCGCTTCATGGTGGGGATTGTAACAGAACCGCTGCCTACGGTATTTGCAACAGAAGAACCTGAATACATACCTTCCAATGCACTGGAGATAACTGCAACCTTTGCAGGGCCGCCCGTTGCCTTACCTGCAATTGAATTTGCGAGATCAACGAAGAATGCACCTATTCCCGACTGTTCAAGGAAGGATGCGAAAATAATAAACAAAACAATAAATGAAGCACATACATTAAGAGGTGTTCCTGCAATACCCTCGGTCGTATAGAAAAGCTTATACATAATAACTCTCAGGGGATTACGGTCGGTAACTATAAATGCGTATGCAATGAATGCCGCCGAAACACATACAATAGGCAAGCCTACAACTCTTCGGCAAGCTTCAAACAGAAGAATCGTACCGATAATTGCGATTGCAATGTCAACCTCGTTGATTCTTGATGCTCTGTCAACAATAGCCTGGCAGTTGATTGCATAATAGAAGAATGAGCCTGCACCTGCAACTGCGAATATGTAATCATAGAAAGGCACATGGTTGAGCCTTTTCTTTTCTTTCTTGCTTACGGGATAGATTATATAGGCAATAAATACGATTACGCCTATAAACCAAGCCATTTTCTGCCTTTCCTCCATAGTTCCGGTCCAACCGTCGAACATTACATAGAGCGAGAAGAGAACCATGGCAATTTTGATTATCTTCTGGAATACACCCGAGAACTGGCGTGTGTTGGATTCTTTATCGAACTCCGCCATAAGTTTATCAACGTCAATTTCTTCCTCATCTGCCTGCATGCTGATGGGCTTTGTATTTACATCTGACATTAATCACATTCCTTTCGTCAGAATTTCATAGCCTGCGACAATTTTAAAAACAACCTTTGCATTTCTGCCGCACATGTCACGAAGGCTTATTTCTTCGCCTTTAAAAGTAAGTATATGGTCGGAAACCGTGCCGACTATATACCTGAGAGGGTCATAGGTTATATCAAAACCTGTTATCACCATATTCCCCTCATCATCATAGGTCATTTTCTGGTTTCCCTCAAGTGCGGTCTGAACTCCTGCACCGAATGAACGATAAATTGTGGAATATGCGCAAATCTCGCCGTTTTCAATAATATATGTGTCTTTTACGGGAGTCTGGTTTACCGAGTGAATAAATTCAACCGAAAACATCAGACCGTCCTCAGCTTTTTCGGTTATATATCTAACCCCGGTATCAGAATCATATAAAACCAGATATTCCGCCGAAAGACATTTTATAGCGAAAGCAGCCGCTGTAATGATTATCATTAAAACGGCTGCTGCGATTAACCCTTTTTTGAAGTTAGCCGAATGCTTACAGCTCATCAGCTGATAGCGCCAACCTCTTTAAAGTATCTTTCTGCACCGGGATGGAAGGGAACAGAGATGCTTGAAACAGCGTATTCAAGGCTTAATTCAGATGCCTTATCGTGTGTATACTCATCTTTGTTCTCATAGATAGCCTTTGTAAGCTGGTAAACTGTTTCTTCGTCAAGGTCGTTGCTTACGATGAAGGTTGCCTTAACAGCAACAGTTGTTGCATCTGTATCAATGCCTTTGTATGTTCCTGCGGGAACAACATATTCTGCATAGAAACCGTAGTCAGCCTGAAGCTTTGCAAGATGCTCTGCATCAATTTCAACAAGAACGATGCCTGTAGTTGTTGAAAGGTCAGTGATAGCAACCGTGGGTGCGCCTGCTGTGCAGAAGAAAGCATCAATCTTGCCGTCTTTAAGAGCATCTGCTGATGCCTGGAAGGAAAGATTCTGCTTATCAATATCTTCAAAAGTTACATCATAAGCACCGAGAATCTGCTGAGCATTGAATTCAACACCGCTGCCGCTGTCGCCGACTGAAACCTTCTTGCCCTTGAGGTCAGCAACAGTCTTGATGCCTGAATCTGCTCTTGCTACGATCTGGCAAACTTCTGCGTATGCTGCGCCGAGAGTTGAGAAGCTGTCGATTGCACCAACATCAGCAAAGAGTGATGTGCCGTTGTAAGCATAGTCCATAACGTCGTTCTGAACGATAGCCATGTCAACGATGCCGTCATCAATATCAAGGATGTTAGCCTTTGATGCACCTGATGACTGAATCATAAGGTTTGCGCCTGTCTTTTCCTTAAGGAGTGAGGAAATAACATTGCAGAAACCGTAGTAAGTACCTGTTGAACCGCCTGTGCCTACATTAATGCTGATGGAAGAAAGATCGCCGCTTGCTACTGCACCATTAGCGGGGTTTGTGGTTGTTTCACCCTCTGAATTACCGCCGCAAGCAGTCATAAAGAGAGTTGCGAAAATGAGCACGAGCGAGATAACGATAGCTAATTTTTTCTTCATAATTTACCTCCTATTTTTAATTTCCGTTTCCAAAAACCGGCACGGAAATCAGTTACCATTTGATTATACACTATTTTGCAAATTAATGCAAGAACTTTAAAGATTTTGCATCAAAATCAGAAAAGATTTGCAAAAAAATTCAAAATCATTTCAAAAAAGCCTATAATTGCATTAATGATTTTCCGGAAGAAAGAGGGCTCTTCTCCGTCGCCTTTTTCGGAAATTTCAATTCCGTTATCCACAGCATACTCATATGCAGCAGAGCCTTCCTCCGCAACAATTGAGAGCGATGAGCAGCCGTAAAAAGCTCTTGTTCCGATGGATGTAACACTTGAAGGAATTTCCGTTTCACCAAGAGAGCTGCAGTTATAGAATGCTCCGGTTTCAATTCTCTCAACGCTGTCGGGAATTATAATGCTTTCAAGATTTGAGCAGTTTTCAAAGGCTCTCGTACTTATTTCTTCAACACCGTCTTCAATAACAACCTCTGTAAGACCCGAATCATAGAAAGCACTTTCAAAGTTCGTTGCGGAAGCAGGAATCGTTATCGATTTGAGTGCATCGCATTTTCCGAATGCCTGCGAACCGATAAATGTTACGGTTGAAGGAATCGAGATATCAGAAAGATTGCTGCACATATAAAATGCATAAGCTTCAATTGTTTTAAGTCCGTTGGGAAGAGTTACTTTAGTGAGTTTGGTGTTTTCACCGAAAGCATAATCAGCAATTCTCTTAACATCCGAGGGTACCGTAAACGAGGTTGCAGACATACCGTTGGGATACTGGATAAGGGTCTTATCGGTAATTGCAGAAGAAACATTGGGATCATACGCACTTTCAAAAGGACCGTAAAGAACGCCGCCCGCATCACTGTAAACAGTGTTGCCCGATTCAACTTCAAATGCCCTGACCGAGCTGCAGCCGATAAATGCATTCTTTCTGATAGCCGTTACGCTTGCAGGGATATCTATCTGTGTAAGCTTTGTGCACATTTTAAATGCTTCCGCACCGATAAGAGTAACCGTTGAAGGAATGGTTATCGAGGTAAGAGATGTGCAGTCATTAAAAGCCTCATCCGGAATTGTTTTAAGAGAAGCAGGAAGCTCTATACTCTTAAGGGCACTGCAATGAACAAAAGCAGATTTTCCTATTTCACACGTTGAGCCCTCAAAGGTTATTTTTTCAAGAGAAAGGCAGCTTTCAAAAGCATTGTTTCCGACTTTTTTAACACTTGAAGGAATAACAATCTCCGTTATATTACCGCAATTTGCAAAAGCGTTGCTTCCGATTTCCTGAACAATCTTGCCCGAATATGTTGCAGGAATTTCAACAACGCCGGTTGCGGTAGGCTGACAGCGTGTAAGAACCGCATAATCAAGCGAAGTGTTGTATGTAAAGCTTTCATCCGCCGCCGATGCGAAGGATACGGATATGCAGGATAATACAATCAATAGCGAAAGGATTATTCCTGCTGTTTTTGTGATTTTTTTCATGGTTAACCCCCCGATAATATTATCACTTTTTAAATTATACTTAAATAAGCCTCAAAAATCAATAGTTTTTTGTAATTACCAAAATAATATTTGTTTATTATTGACAAACACAGATTAAAGCACTAAAATAATTTTAATGTTTTATTCAGGAGATTTTTATTACTATGTACGATTCAAACGGCAATTTCTACAAACCCGAGCGAGGCTCATCAAACGCTCCCGACCATATAATGCTTGCATTTTGCGGCGATGCCAAAAGCGAAATGGCGGTTATCTGGAGAACAAGCACAGAGGTTGAAAACGGACATATTCTTTACTGCAAAGACGGAGAAAATGAATGGCTGAGAAAAGATGCGGTGTTTGAAGCCAAAGAAACCGATATCGATATCAGCAATTATTATTCCGTAAGACTCAGCGGTCTCGAGGCAGGAACAAAATACCGCTATACCGTCGGTTCGGATGAAATCAGAAGCGATGAATATTCGTTTGAAACCGAACCTGAAAGGCTTGATAAATTCAGTTTTATAGTAATTACCGACCATCAGAAAGGCACTCCCTGCCACCTTCCCGATTACTCCATGGTTGGCGATATGCTTAAAAGAGCTCTTAAAAGGCATCCCGAATGTAAATTTATTTTCACCGCAGGCGATAACTGTGATAACGGTCAGAACGAGCTTCAGTGGAACGGTATGTTCGAGGGTCTTAAGGGAATAATCGAAAGCATGCCCTACATGATGACAACGGGAAATCACGATAACCGAGGCTTTCTTACATACTTCCCCGAACCCACAGGAAAATTCTATCTTGAGCATGCAGACTTTTTTGATTTTCAGTTTGCTCCTGCCTATCCCGATAACGGTCCCGAAGGCTACAAGGGCGAAAATTATTCTTTTGACTACGGAAACGCTCATTTTCTTGTTTTGGGCATCAACGCTCCTCAGACTGTTGAGGATTGGGCATATAACGATCTTCAAAAGAGTGACAAAACATGGAAGCTCGGCGGATATCATTTCCCGATTTATCCCGTTATGCCCGAGGGTCAGAACAATGACGGCTATCCGTGGCTGAGAAAGCCGATTGAAGAAGGCAGGCTTGATATTCTTTTTGAGGGTCACGAGCATTCCTTTGCAAGAACATTTCCCACCAAGGGCGATGAGCTTTTTGATAAGCCCTCCGAAGGAACGGTTCACTACATAGTCGGCAACGGCGGAGGCAATATCTACCATTCAAACGCACAGAAAATCTGGCACTCCTGCTTCTATCCGCAGGAAATCAGAATGGGCTCATACACTCTTGTAGAGATTGACGGTAATGTTCTTACTGCAACAGCATATCTTGACGACGGCAGAATAATTGATATATTTACCATTGATAAGGATAAGGATTTAATCACCCCCTGCGCACTTGCGCCTACATACGACTGGACAAAAATGGCGTTCAAGGGTCAGATGCTTGAGCTTATTTCAAGAGAGCTTTATCCCGAACAAAAAGACGGCATATGGTATGCACCGTTCGGAGTGCTCATTCAGTTTATCGGAGGAAAGGTAATCAAAGAGGCTGAAACTCTTTATGTTGAAGCTTACGGTCACAGAGCAACATTCACCGTCGGCAGCAATCTTGCAAAAACAGACCTCGGAACCGTTGAAATGAGCGGCGAACCCTATTTTGTAAGAAACCAGCTTTTTGTTCCCGTTGATGACAGCGCAAAGATGTTTGAAATGGAATGGTATCACGCAAAAAGAAACAATTATATAAATTGGAACACTGCAAGCGAGGATAAACCTCTCTGCAAACACCCTACAGAGTAAAAAGGAGGAATAAAATGCTCTACAAAAAGAATTCGGCTCCCGTTCTTACGGAAGAGCTTTTCAGAAATCCCACATGCGAATACAGAGGAACTCCCTTCTGGGCATGGAACAGCGACCTTAAAGCAGAAGAGCTTTGCCGTCAGATTGAAGTATTCAAAAAAATGGGTCTCGGCGGTTTCCATATGCATGTTCGTACAGGTATGTCCACAAATTACCTTTCGGACGAATTCATGGCACTCATCAAATGCTGTGCAGAAAAAGCCGATAAAGAACATATGCTTGCATGGCTTTACGATGAGGACAGATGGCCCTCAGGAGCAGCAGGCGGTCTTGTTACAAAGGACGAGGAATACCGTGCTCGCTGCCTGCTTATGACAACCGTACCCTGCGATAATGAATATGACGAAACCAAATTCGTTGACTCCCGTGCAGAGGGCGGCAGAGAAGGCAAGGGATATCTTATTACCTGCTACGATGTTGTTCTTGACGAAAACGGTTATCTTAAGTCATACAAGCAAATTGGTGAAAACGATGAAGCAGAGGGTACAAAATGGTATGCATACCTCAAAATACACGCACCCTCACCCTGGTATAACAACCAGACATATCTTGACACCCTCAATCCAAAGGCTGTCAAGCGTTTTGTTGAGGTAACTCACGAAAGATACAAGGAATCAATCGGCGAGCATTTCGGCAATGTTGTGCCTGCAATTTTCACCGATGAGCCGCAATTTACACGCAAAAAACTCCTTCACAACTCAACCGATACAGACGATATTGCAATGCCCTGGACAGACGATATCCCCGAAACATACAAAGCACAGTACGGCGAAGATATCATCGAGCATCTTCCCGAAATTTTCTGGGAGCTTCCCGACGGCAAGGTTTCTGTTACCCGTTATCACTATCACGACCATATTTCCGAGAGATTTTCGCAGGCTTTTGCCGATGTCTGCGGTGAATGGTGCCGTGAAAACGGTATTGCTCTTACAGGTCACATGATGGAAGAGCCTTCTCTTCACAGCCAGACAGCCGCTTTGGGTGAAGCAATGCGTTCATACAGAGGCTTCGACCTTCCCGGCATAGATATGCTTTGTGCAAGCTTTGAATTTACAACTGCAAAGCAGGCACAGTCCGCCGTTCATCAGTTCGGCAGAGAGGGTATGCTTTCCGAGCTTTACGGCGTTACGGGCTGGGACTACGATTTCAGAGGCTACAAGCTTCATGGTGACTGGCAGGCATGCCTCGGCGTTACCATCAGAGTTCCCCATCTTTCATGGTATGCAATGGGCGGCGAAGCAAAGAGAGACTATCCTGCTTCAATCCATTATCAATCACCCTGGTGGGAAGAATTCTCATACCTTGAAGATCACTTTGCAAGAGTCAACACCGCAATGACAAGAGGCAAGCCCGTTGTTAAGGTTGGTGTAATACATCCCGTTGAAAGCTATTGGCTTTACTGGGGTCCCAACGATAAAACAGCTCTTTCCCGTGAAAACATGGACGAGAAATTCCAAAATCTTGCTGACTGGCTTCTTAAAGGCAGCATAGATTTCAACTATATCAGCGAATCCTTATTCCCCACGCTCTGCGAAAACGCTTCTGCACCTCTCAAGGTCGGTGAAATGGAATATGATGCAATCATTGTTCCCGATTGCGAAACTCTCCGTTCAACAACACTTGAACGCCTTGAAAAATTCCGTGAGGCAGGCGGCAAGCTCATCTTTGCGGGCAACGCTCCCGTTTATGAGAACGGTGTTATAAGCGAAAGAGGCAAGGCTCTTTACGAAAAATCAACCGTTATTTCATTCGATAAAGAAAAAATCCTCAATGCTCTTGAAGATAACAGAACCCTCACCATCCGTGAATCAAACGGCAGACTTTCCGACGGCTTCATTTATCAGCTCCGCCATGACGGTAACAGCCGTTGGCTCTTCATCAGCAGATGCCGTGAGCCCTATAACAAAGACGTTGTAAGCGATAACGAGCTTCGCATCAGCATCAAGGGTGAATTCACACCCTATATTTATGATACAATCAGCGGCGATATCCGTAAGATTCCCTGCAAATACAATAACGGCTGCACAGTGATCACAAAGGTTCTTTATAACTACGACAGCCTTCTTCTTAAGCTTGACGAAGGTAAATCCGATTTAATCGGTGCAGACCCCGACTACGTTGATTTGTTTGATGCCAAGGCAATGCCCGCACTTGTTGACTATACCCTTTCCGAAAGAAACGCATATCTTCTCGATATCGCAGAATTCTCGCTTGACGGCGGCGAGTTCAAGCCCGAAGAAGAAATTCTCCGTCTTGACAACGTATGCAGAGAAGCTCTCGGATTTGTTGAAAGAGGCGGTCATGTTGCACAACCCTGGGTTCTTGAGCCCGAAGCAATTGAGCATTATGTAACCCTGAGATTCAATATCAACAGCGAAATTGAGTATTCAGGCGCAGAACTCGCTCTCGAGGACGCAGAAAAGGCAAAAATCATTTTCAACGGCAATGAAATTGCAAACAGCATCACAGGCTGGTATGTCGATAAAGATATCAAGACCGTTCCGCTTACAAACATAAAGAAGGGCGAAAACATTCTTGAAATCACTCTTCCCTTCGGCAAGCGTACCAATACCGAATGGTGCTATCTTCTCGGCGATTTCGGCGTAAGAGTTACGGGCAGAGATAAGGTTATAACCGCACTTCCCGAAAAAATCGGATTTGGCACAATCATAAATCAAGGTCTCCCCTTCTACGGCGGAAACATCACCTATCATCTTGAAGCAGAAGGCGAAGCAATCGCCGTTGAAGCAACAAGATATAAGGGTGCACTTATTTCCGTTGCGGTTGACGGCAAAGAAAAGGGTAAAATTGTTTATCCGCCCTATCACCTTGAAATCAGCGGACTTACGGCAGGCAGCCATAAGGTTGATGTTACACTCTTCGGCAACCGTTATAATGGTTTCGGGCCTGTTCATCTTACCGATGTCAAGCACTCATGGCACGGTCCCGGAGCATGGCGCAGCGACGAAGAATGCTGGAGCTATGAATATGTGCTTCGTGATGTAGGTATCCTTGCAAGACCGATAGTTAAAACAAAATAATTTCTGAATTTACACCCCGTATGGCTTCGGCTGTACGGGGTGTTCTCCACTCTGAAACATGCTCAAAATGCAAATCAATTAAATCATAATATAATAATATAAAAGCTTGACATTTCTGATCATATGTGATATTATTCTATTAAGCAAAACTCAATAAACAAATTTGTTTATTGATAACAATCAATAGCGATAAACATAACCGCTTTTCGGCTTTGAATAATCCCTAAACATAACAAACCCGGGCATCATACGATGTCCGGGAGGGCGTCAGAAATAATAATAAACAAAATTAATATTATCTTCATATATTTGTTATAAAATCAGAAAGGAGGAGCCTGATGTATATTCCTACCCCGTTCGGGATAATGCTCAAACAAACAAGAGAAAGCGCAAAGCTTTCTCAGGGCGAGCTTGCTGCCGAGCTTCACAAAACAGCACAATATATAAGCAATATCGAAAAAGGCAAAAACAATTCTCCTCCTGACGATAATGACCTTCATATTTTAATCAACAAGCTCGGTCTTACGGGCGAGGATGCCGAGAAGTTCAGACTTCTTGCTTACGCCGACAGAGGCATGCTCCCTCCCGAAATTTTCAGATATGTTTTTGACAGACCGGCATTAATAGGCCTTATTAATTATGCTATCAGCAACGGAGTTTCGGAAGAATACTGGAGCTGCATTCTGCAAAACACAACTACTGACAAAGGACGGATTCACAATGAGTAAAACACCCGATTATGTTAAATACGCTGCTTCAATCGTTCCGAGCGAAAGACAGCTTAAATGGCAGGAGCTTGAATTTTATGCATTCTTCCATTTCGGCATAAACACATATACAAACTCAGAATGGGGCAACGGTAACGAGGATCCCGAATTATTCAATCCCGAAAAGCTCGATTGCCGTCAATGGGTCAAAATCTGTCAGCTTGCAGGCATGAAGGGCGTTATTCTCACCTGCAAGCACCATGACGGTTTCTGCCTTTGGCCCTCGGCATATACAGATCACAGCGTGCGTTCAAGCAAATGGAAAGACGGCAAGGGTGATGTTGTTGCGGAATGTGCAAAGGCATGTAAGGAATTCGGACTCAAGTTCGGTGTTTATCTTTCACCGTGGGACAGACACGAACCAACATACGGTTCGGGCGAAGCATACAACCGCTACTTTTTAAATCAGCTCCGTGAGCTTCTCACGGGCTACGGTGATATTTTCTGCGTATGGTTTGACGGTGCTTGCGGCGAAGGTCCCAACGGCAAGGTTCAGCAGTATGACTGGGAAAGCTATTATAAGCTTATCCGTGAGCTTCAGCCCGATGCAACAATCAACATCACGGGTCCTGATGTGCGTTGGTGCGGAAACGAAGCAGGAGTTTGCAGAGCAAGCGAATGGAGCGTTGTCCCCTATTGGCATTCAAACCATGAAATTATCGCAGCTGCAAGTCAGCAGGATGTTTCAAAGCCTCCCAAAAAAATAAATCCCACTGCCCTTGATTTAGGCAGCAGGAAAGCAATCAAAAAATGCAACAAGCTTATATGGTACCCTGCAGAGGTTGATGTTTCATTGAGAAAAGGCTGGTTCTATCACCCCGAGGAGGATTATTCCGTTAAGCCTCTTTCAAAGCTTATGGAAATCTATTATAACTCCGTCGGTTCAAACGCCAATTTCCTTCTTAACATTCCACCGACACCCGAAGGAAAAATCCATGAAAAGGATATGGAAACACTCCTTTCGATGGGCGCACAGCTTGAAATCGACTTCAACGAAAACCTTGCCGAAGGTTCAATTATAACCGATAACCGCCATCTTGACAAAAAGCATACGGGTCAGATGGCACTCAGCGATAATCCCGAAGAATACTGGCATTCGGGCGATAATCCCGACGGCGCAGAGCTTATTCTCGATCTCGGCGATGACTATGACATTGACAAAATTGTTATCGGCGAACACATAAGAACGGGTCAGCAGATTGAAAAGTTCACGCTTTACGCAATGGTCAAAGGCAAATGGAAGAAGTTTGCTTCAGGTACAACCGTAGGCTACAAAAAAATCTGCCGTTTCAACGAAACAAGAGTCCGTTACTTTAAGCTCGTTATAAACAAAGCAAGATGCTTTGCAACAATCTCAAAATTCGAGGCATATTAATCCCAGGTTTTCCACACATCGGGGCAGTAACCTACGGTTGCCTGCTTCCCGTTGCGGACTATAGGAGTTTTAAACAGTTCGCCGTGTTCAAGAAGCTTTTCTTCAACTGCATCCTTGCTTGCAAGATACTTGATGAAATGCTTTTCGTAAGCCTTTGATTTTTCATCAATCAGAGCTTCCATTGAACCTACAGCCTGTTTAACGCTGTTATATTCACCCTTGCTGAGGTTTTTCTGAGTAAGGTCTATAAACTGGAATTTAATTCCCCTTTCTTTAAAATACCTCTGAGCTTTTTTGGTATCAAAGCATTTATTCGTTCCGAAAATCTGTATATTCATAAAAAATCTCCTTTTCGTGGTAATACTATTATGGTAATAAATATTCCGTCACAAGTCAATAGAGCGATTGAAATTCTCTGCGGCGGCGGTCATTCCGCTTATGTTGTAGGGGGTGCGGTTCGCAACATCATAATGGGCATTCCCGTTAATGACTGGGACATTACCACCTCTGCTCTTCCGAGCGAAACGATTGAGCTTTTCAAGGCTTACCGTACAATCGAAACGGGCATAAAGCACGGCACGGTAACGGTTATCATCGACGGCATGAGCCTTGAAATCACCACTTTCAGGATTGAACACGGATATTCAGATAACCGTCACCCCGACAAGGTGGATTTCACGGACAAGGTTGAGGACGATTTATCACGCAGAGATTTCACGGTAAATGCAATCGCATATTCACCGGAAACGGGATTTGCAGACCCCTTCGGCGGCTGTGGGGATATCCAAAAAGGAATTATCCGATGTGTCGGCAATCCCGATAAACGCTTCGGAGAGGATGCACTCAGAATTCTGCGTGCATTGAGATTTGCTTCCGTTCTCGGATTTGAAATCAACTCCGAAACCTCCGAAAGTATACATCAAAACAAACATCTTTTAAAAAATATATCGGTCGAGCGTATTTTTATTGAACTTTCAAAGCTTCTTTGCGGAAAGAACGCTGCAGAAATTCTTCGTAAATATAAAGACGTTATTTTTCTTGTTCTGCCCGAGCTTGAGCCGATGAACGAATGCGCACAAAATCACGAAAGGCACATTTACGATGTGTGGGGTCACACGGTTGCCGCCGTTGAGGCAATACCGCCCGAGCCGACTCTGCGTTTTGCAATGCTTCTTCACGATTCGGGTAAGCCTCATTGCAAAACCACCGACAAAAACGGAATCGACCACTTCTATTCTCACGGAAAAACAAGCAAAAAGATTGCTTTTGAAATATTATCAAGACTCAAAGCCTCAAACAAATTCAGAGATGCGGTTTGCAGTCTTGTTGAATATCACGATTTTCTGCCCGACAAAATAAGCAAAAAGACATATAAAAAATATATCGCAAGGCTCGGAATTAAAACGGTTGAAAATCTTTTTCTTGTAAGAGAAGCCGATGTTTTGGCACAAAATCCGAAATTTCATGATGAAAGTCTGGAGCAGAACAAAATCGGCATGAAAATATTTCAGGATATTTTAAAAGATAATTCATGCTTTAAAACAAGCGACCTTGCCGTTAACGGCAAAATGCTTACAAATATAGGAATAGCCCCTTCCCCTGCCATGGGAAAGATAATAGAAACACTTCTTGATGAAGTTATGGATGAAAAACTGCCCAACGATGAGGGTGCATTGATCGAACGGGCAAAACAGCTTGCAGGGCTGTGAAAGGAGCAATTATGGAAATTGTAAAAATCGACAACGCACAGGAGTTTGATAAATTTCTGTGTTCTCATCCCAAAGGGCATATGCAACAGTCATCCGCATGGGGCAATGTTAAAAAAGAATGGGAGTGGACAGGCTTCATCGCCCGCAACGAAAACGGAGAAATAAAGGGTGTCTGCTCTGTTCTGCTTCGTCAGATTCCCATGACTCCATTCAAGATGATGTACTCCCCAAGAGGTCCCGTATGCAACCTTGATGATACCGAAACCGTAACAGCTCTCCTTACCGCAGCCAAGGAATACGGCATAAAAAACAAGGCATATACATTCAAAATAGATACAGATACTCTTGCATCAAACTCAAAATATATTTCCCTGCTTGAAGAAATGGGTTTTAAATTCAAAGAACACAGCGCAGGCTTTGACACTATTCAGTCGAGATATATTTTCCGCCTTGATGTAAGCGGCAAAACCGAGGACGAGCTGATGCAGACCTTCCATCCCAAAACCCGATATAACATCCGCCTCGCCGCAAGGAAGGGCGTTACCGTTGAAATTAAGGGCGCAGAAGCCTGCGAGGAATTCCACAAGCTTATGCTTGTAACGGGAACGAGAGATAATTTTGTAATCAGAGATGTTTCGTATTTCAAACGAATAATGGATGCATTCGGCGAGAATGCAAGGATTTATCTCGCATACTATGAGGGGAAGCCCATTGCAGGCGCACTTGATGTTCTCTGCGGCGATAAGGTATGGTATGTTTACGGCGCAAGCTCAAACGAATACCGCAACGTAATGCCGAATTACCTTGTCCAGTGGGAAATGATTAAGTGGGCTATGGAAAGCGGCTGCAAATACTACGATTTCAGAGGCGGTTATCCCGACGAGGATAATCCCCTGCACGGTATTTTTAAATTCAAAAGAGGCTTCTGCAACGATTATATGGAACTCATGGGAGAAGCAGACCTCATAATTGATAAGCTTGGTTTTACGGCAGTCAATGCAGCACAAAAGCTTGCAAAATCCACCCGTAAAATCAGAGCAAAAATACTCAATAAATAAATTATGAATACTTCTCGGCAAAGATTTTATCTTTGACCGCTCAAATCCTCCATATGCTTGAAGGCAGCACAAAACGTGCTGCCTTCAAGCTTTTTATTATTTCTTTTTTATTCTTAACCAATATTCCTTCGATGCCTGCTCGATTTTGTTATCGCCGAATTCATAATACTTTTTGTTTTTTATTGCATCGGGCAGATACTGCTGGTCAACCCAATGACCGGGGAAATCATGCGCATATTTATAGAACTGACCCTTATTCGGGTTATCCTCGCCGTCATAGTGCATATTCTGAAGCTGACGGGGAACAGGTCCCGTTCTGCCTGCCGAAACATCAGCCATTGCAGCGTTTATTGCACCGTATGCGCTGTTTGATTTCGGACTTGTTGCAACAAGTATAACTGCATCCGCAAGAGGTATTCTCGCCTCGGGCAAGCCGAGCATCATCGCCGCATCAACAGCCGATTTAACTATGGGAATTATCTGCGGATAGGCAAGTCCCACATCCTCGCAGGCGCAGACCATAAGCCTTCTGCAAGCTGAGGGTAAATCCCCTGCTTCAAGCAGCCTTGCAAGATAATGCACGGCGGCATCGGGGTCAGAGCCTCGCATAGACTTCTGATAAGCTGATATTATATCGTAATGCTCATCGCCGTCTTTATCATATCTCATTGCGCTTTTCTGCGTGAGTGATTTTGCATTTTCAAGGGATATCAGCTTTTTGCCGTTATCGGAATTTGCCGAAAGCACACAAAGCTCAACGCTGTTTATCGCTTTTCTCACATCTCCCGCACTTGCAGTTGCGATATGATGATAAACACCGTCCTCAACGGAATATTCTTCGCCTCTGTCCTCTGCCATAAAATCAAAAGCTCGTCTTACCGCCTTTTCAGCCTCCGAGGGCGTCACGCTCTTGAATTCAAACACGGTTGAACGGCTGAGAATTGCGCTGTAAACATAAAAATAGGGGTTTTCTGTTGTTGAAGCAATCAGGGTTATTGCACCGTTTTCGATATATTCAAGCAAGGTCTGCTGCTGCTTTTTGTTAAAATACTGAATTTCATCGAGATAGAGCAGAATACCGTTGGGTGCAATGAAAGTATCAAGCTTTGCAACAACCTCTTTGATATCCGATGTGCCAGCCGTTGTGCCGTTAAGCTTAACGAGGTGGCGGTCGGTTGTTTTGGCAATTATGCTTGCAAGGGTAGTTTTTCCGACTCCCGGCGGTCCGTAAAAAACCATATTCGGCAACTCGCCCGACCGGATAATATTACGCAGAGGCTTTCCCTCACCGAGAAGGTGCGGCTGACCGATTATATCTTCAATTTTTTTCGGACGGAGTCTGTCCGCAAGCGGTGCCGACATATCAAGCCCTGCCTTTCAAATGATTTTTGTTAAGTATACCAAATTATTATTGCATATTCAAGAGCAAATAACGGTATAATTTTGCATAATCGCTTGCAAAATACATATTTTTTGCAGGATTTTTGAAAGTTTATTGACCGTATGTTGCAAATCCGACATATACAGCCCTGTATTTTTCGGTTTTTTTAACAAAATTATGAAAGTTGCGATATTTTTTGTTGCATTTCAGATGCTTTAGGTATAGAATAATATGCAAGCAGTTTATTCTGCATTAATCAGTTTACAGAAGGCTGTCATATTTTGCGGCAGTTTTTAAAAGGAGTGTTTCTTTTGAGTTATGTAGAAAGAGTTATCGAGCAGGTAGCAAAAAAATATGCAAGAGAACCTGAATTCGTTCAGACCCTTACAGAGGTTTTCGAGTCAATCGCTCCCGTTATCGAGCAGCATCCCGAATACGAAGCAAATGCTTTGCTTGAAAGAATGGCTGAACCTGAAAGACAGATCACTTTCAGAGTTACATGGGTTGACGATAACGGCAAGGTTAACGTTAACACAGGCTACAGAGTTCAGTTCAACGGAGCTATCGGTCCTTACAAGGGCGGTCTTCGTTTCCATCCCTCGGTATATATCGGCATCATGAAGTTCCTCGGCTTTGAGCAGACTTTCAAAAACAGCCTTACAGGTCTTCCCATCGGCGGCGCAAAGGGCGGCTCCGACTTCGACCCCAGAGGCAAGAGCGA
>CAZJOH010000051.1:0-16515 GCA_964547575.1 uncultured Clostridium sp. | reverse complement strand
GTTTTTGGGCATAACTCACCCGCCCCGAATATGCGGCATGAAAGATTATAACACAACAATCAAGTGTTGTCAAATCTTTTTTTAATATTTTTTCAGAATTTCAGTTTTTATCAACGGGTTCGTAATTCACCTGCTGATACTCTGTGTTTTCGGGTTCTTCGGGAATTATAAGAGCAACTATAAGATAGATAATTATCGGGCAGCCGATAACAAAAATTGAAAGAAGAACATAGATGATTCTGAGTATTGTTGCGTCTATGTTAAAATACTTTGCAATTCCGCCTAAAACGCCGAAAAATTTCTTATCGGTTCTGCTTCTGTAAAGTTTCTTTTCCATAATCATTTCTCCTTATCTGTTTTGAATTTCCGCTGCGGTAAGAGTATTTCTCATGAGCATTGCAATGGTCATGGGGCCAACTCCGCCGGGTACGGGTGTGATAAACGAAGCTTTTTCTTTCACTTCATCAAAGTCAACATCGCCGCAAAGCTTGCCGTTTTCATCTCTGTCCATGCCGACATCAAGAACAATTGCACCTTCTTTTACCATATCGGCTTTAACAAACCTTGCAATACCGACTGCGGCAACGAGGATATCCGCCTGCCTTGTTATCTCGGAAAGGTTTACGGTTTTTGAATGGCAGATTGAAACGGTTGCATTTCTTGCAAGCATAAGCATTGCCATGGGCTTGCCGACAATATCGCTTCTGCCTATGATAACACAGTGCTTGCCTGTGGGGTCTATGTTTTCGTATTCGAGAAGCTTTACCATGCCCATGGGAGTGCAGGGCACAAGCTCACCGTTACCTATTGAAAGCCTGCCTACATTTTCGGGATGGAAGCAGTCAACATCCTTTTCGGGAAGTATTCTTTCAAGAACTGCATTCTTGTCAATATGCTTAGGAACGGGAAGCTGGCAGAGTATGCCGTTAACCTCTTTATCTGCATTAAGTTTATCAATAAGCTCAAGCAATTCTTCTGTTGTTGTTTCCTCGGGGAGAGCATATTCAAGAGAACGCATGCCCGTTCTTTCGCAAGCTGCTTTTTTATTATTGACATAAATACGGCTTGCAGGGTCGCTTCCGACTATTATAACGGCAAGAGTGGGCAAAACGCCCTTTCCCTTAAGCACGGCAACCTGCTCTGCAATTTTATCAAGGTTATATTCCCTGACGGCTTTACCGTCAAATATCTTTGCCATCGGAATCATTCCTTTCTATATAAAATACTAATTACATTCTTTTACTTCAGGCTGTTCTGTTGCTTCGGGCTGTTCTTCGTGCTGTTCCGATTTTGCATTTGCAGCTTCGGCTTCTTTCTTAAGCTCTTCTTCAAGGAAAAAGTCAACGCCGTCAATGGGCTTTGGGTTCTTTGTGAATTTTATGAGAAGAACGACAAGAAGCACGGCGCAGACAATTGCAATAGCGGCTGAAAGAGCCTGCGAAACACGTATTGTTGTATCTGCAATATAAAGACTGTCTGTTCTCAAGCCTTCAACAACCATCCTCTCAACACCGTACCATATGCCGTAGCAGAGAGCAATCTGTCCGCTGAATTTTCTTGCCTTGCGGCAGATGATATAGAGAACAAGAACGCCGAGAAGACACCATATTGACTCATAAAGGAAGGTAGGATGAACAAATTTATCGGGGTCAACAAAAAATCCCTTTTCAGCGTGCAAATCCTGATTTCGGATTATATCCGAAGCGATTTTTTCGCTCCACATACCCCAAGGCATTTCGGTGTTGATTCCGAAAGCTTCCTGATTGGTGAAATTGCCCCATCTGCCGATACCCTGACCGATAAGAAGGCTCATCGAAGCGATATCAAACAGATTCCAGAAATTCATTTTTCTGACCTTGCATACAACAAATGCGGCAAGCACACCGCCGATAATTCCGCCGTAAATGGCAAGACCGCCATTCCAAATCTGCGGAATTTCAATAAGATTTTCGCCGTAGTAATCCCATTTGGAGAAAACATAATAAAGCCTTGCACCGATAATACCTGCGAGAGTTCCGTAAATAAGAACATCCACCATTTTATCGAGGCTCATTTTCCATTTATAAGCCATTCTTCCGCCGAAAAGAACGGCAAGAAGAAAACCGAATGCGATAATTGCTCCGTAAAATTTAATTTCAACATCTATGCCGAAAATCGAAAAATCGGCAAGCACACTCGGGACGCTGAAGCCTCTTTCGATTCCCTTAAAATATACTATTGTATAATCAGACATTTATTATTCCTCCGCTCATTCTATGGGACTGATAACAGAAAGTGCCGATGCGTTTTCTTTGAGAACTGCAAGTCTTTCCTGCGCTTTTTCAAGAGTTATGCTCTTGCAGGCTTCAAGCTCCGCAAAGGGCTCGCAGCCGTTGAAATGAAGATTCATCATAAGATTTGCAGTATCATCAATATCGTTATAGCCCATAACCATTCTGCCGTAAATCTTGCGCTTTGCTCTTTCAAATGCGGCAGGGTCAATACCTTCCTTCTGCATTCTCTTTATTTCTTTGCGAAGAATGGAAGCGGTTTTTTCGGGGTCAGCGCTTGTTCCGCCCATCATAACGCATGAGAATCCGAAGCCGTTGAAAAGCTCAGTTCCGAATCCGAGGTCGATAAGTTCTTCATCAAGAAGCTTTTTATATAGCGGTGAGGATTTTCCGGCAATTGCCTCAAGCATAATCTGCGATGCAAGCTCATCTTCAAGCGAGAGAAGAGGTTCGGAAATATCCTCTTTATATCCGAGAAGAAACTGCTTGCAGGCAACGGAAAGCTTTTCTTCGATATAATCTTTTACCGGCTTTGCGCTTTCCTTTTCGAATTTTCTTTCGATTTTTTTACCTTCGGCTGTTTTGATACATCTGTCAACAATATCAAAAACCTCCTGAGGTTCAATTGCGCCTACAACACAGAGAACCATGTTGGCAGGGTTATAAAAATTTTTATAAAGTCTGTAAAGCAAATCCGCATCAATTTTTGCAATTGACTCCTGAGTACCTGCAATATCAATTCTTACGGGGTGCGATGCATAGAGTGCTTTGAGAAGATTGAACATAACCTGCCAATCAGGCAAATCCTGATACATACGGATTTCCTGACCGATAATCCCCTGCTCTTTTTCAACGGTCTGCTGGGTGAAATAGGGGTTCTGAACAAAATCAAGAAGAATTTCGAGCGATTCACCTATCGCCTCCGAGCCTTTGAAAAGATAAGCGGTTTTTTCAAAGCTTGTGTAGGCATTTGCGCTTGCTCCCGTTTTCGCAAAGCGTTCAAAGGCGTTCAAATCCTCGCTTTCAAACAGCTTATGCTCAAGAAAATGAGCAGTACCCTCGGGAATCGTTTCAAATTCGCCCGCATCAGTTTGGACTGCGGTATCAATTGAGCCGTATTTAACTCCGAAAACAGCATATGCCGAGGTATAACCCTTCTTCGGCATTACTCTTATTTCAAGACCTGACTCGTGCTCTGCGCAGAATACGGTTTCGCCGAGCTTTTCATTTGTGAGCTGCTTAATCTTCATTTTCTGCCTCCTCCTGCGCCTTGAGCATAAAGATAGTATCTATAGAAAGCTTCTTTGCTGCATCGCAAACCTGCTCCATAGTTACCCCTTCGACGCCCTCAATCATGCTTTCGGGGGTGATTATTTCTTCCTGAAGCACCTGAGCGGCATACCATGCGCAAATACCCTCGGGAGTAGTGAATGTATACCGTTCTTTAAGTGAACGCTTTGAGGAATCAAGCACCTCGGGGTCGGTTTTTCCGTTTCTCAAATCGGAAAGCTGGCTGAGGATTTCGGCAGAAACCTTCTTTTCCTTATCGGTATCAATTCCGCCCTCAACAAGAACAATGCCCTTGCTTGCAACAAGCCTTGACCAGCAATAATATGCAAGGCTTAATTTTTCACGGACATTCATAAAGAGCTTTGAATAAGTTCCCATGCCGAAAATATCGTTCATAACGGTAATTGCATGGATATTATCCCTGCTGCTCTGCATGCCCGCTCTGAAACCGATAACAAGCTTGCCCTGATTTACCGGATAGCTTTCTTCATATCTGTTAAAATGTCTGCCCTTCTGGATAAACACGGTTTCGGGCTTTACGGGATTGCGCTCGATTTTCTTGAATTTCTTTTCAAATATTTCAGCTGCCTTATCTGCATTTCCTCCTACAACGGTAATCTGAAAAATTGCCGTTGAAAGCATATTCTTCCACGCAGAATAAACATCAGCCATTTTTACACTCTGAATTTCTTCAACAGTGCCGTATTTATCCTTGCCGTATGCCTCATTTGCACACATATATTCAATGCACTTATTAAACGCATATGTGCGCTTATCATTAAGCTCTTCTTCGATTCGCTGAATAAGAAGCCTTTTTTCGGCATTGAGATTTTCTGAACCGAAGCTTCCGCTCTTGCAGTTGGGACTGAAAATCATGCCTGCAAGAAGCTCTGCACACTGCTCAACAATGCTTTCATCGGTCAACGCAAAGCGGTCATCAAGGCAGGTAAGAGAAAGAGAAAGCACCTGCGATTCGCCGATTTTTGTTACGCTTGCAGAAAGACTTGCGCCGTAAAGCTCATCAAGCTTACCGTTGAGCAGCGAAAATTCGGGATATTCCTTGCACGAACGCTTAAGAAGATATATAAGCAGTGAATTTGCAGCCATTTTTTCATCCATGGGCAAAGCCACGGAAACGGAAATTCTGCCCGTTTTGAAGCTATCCGTTTCAACGGCAACCAATCTCACCTGCTCTGCTAAATTTCTGACCTGAGGCATTGTGTCACTTCCTTAAATCATTTTACTTATTATTCCACAAAATTAAATGTCACATTCCGCAACATGCTCATAAGTTTCTCTTTTAACAACAACTCTCGCTTCGCCGTCCTTAACCATAATTACGGGAGGCTTGGGAATTCTGTTGTAATTTGATGCCATGGAGTAGTTATATGCACCGGTTGAAAGAACAGCGAGAATATCCCCTGCCTGAACGCTCTGGAGCTTTGTATTCTCCTGAATAAGGTCACCGCTTTCGCAGCATTTGCCTGCAACGGTAACAATTTCCGTTCTTTCCTGCGTTGCTTTATTGGCACATACAATTTCATAGTCCGATTTATAAAGAGCATATCTCGGATTATCACCCATACCGCCGTCAACAGAAACATAAGTGCGAATATCGGGAATTTTTTTGACTGCACCTACGGTATAAAGAGTTATACCTGCTGCACCGACTATTGACCTGCCGGGTTCAATATGAATAAACGGAACGGCAAGTCCGAGTTTATCGCAATATTCATGAACTGTTTTTGAAACAGACTTCATATAATCGCCGAAAGGCTTGGGATTATCGCTTTCAAGATATTTTATACCGAAGCCGCCTCCGAGATTAAGTTCTTCAAGCTCAACACCGGTCTGTGACTTTACATCTGCAAAAAGCTCAAGCATCACCTTTGCGGCAAGCTCAAACGGGTCAATATCAAAAATCTGCGAACCGATATGGCAATGGAGACCACAAAGCTTTATATTCGACATCTCAAGCGCAGTTTTAACAGCTTCAATTGCCTCGCCCGTTTCAAGAGCAAAGCCGAACTTTGAATCAATCTGACCCGTCTTGACAAAATCATGGGTATGAGCATCTATGCCGGGCTTGATCCTGAACATAATCTCTGCTGTTTTGCCGTGCTTTGAAGCAATTGCATTAAGAGTTTCAAGCTCTGTTATATTATCAACAATGATTCTGCCGACGTTGTTTTCAACCGCCGTTTCAAGCTCGGCATAAGTTTTGTTATTGCCGTGAAAAGCGATTTTTTCGGCAGGAAAATTTACAGAAAGAGCAGTATAAAGCTCTCCTCCCGAAACAACATCAACACCGATATCCTCCGAAGCGCATATGCGATAGATTTCTTTACAGCTGAAAGCTTTGCTTGCATAATGAACAAGCCCCTTGCCGCCGTAATTTTCATCTATTGATTTTCTGAACTCCCTTATATTCTTTCTTATCTCGTTTTCATCATAAACATAAACGGGAGTTCCGAATTCATTTGATATTTCAACGGTATCGCAGCCGCCGATGGTAAGATTCCCCCTATCGTTGACCGAGATACAATCCGAAACTAACATTATAATTCCTCCATTCAGACGGACGCTTCAATTACCGCCTTCATATCTTCAACACCCGTGCCCTTTATTGCCGAAAATTCTATCTGCTTTATATCGGAATAATCTGCAAGCTCGGTTTTAAGCTCTTCTCTTCTCTTTTCGGTTTCCGTTTTGTTAAGCTTATCGCATTTTGTGAGAGCGATAACAAACGGGATACCCGTTTCTTTTAAGAAGTTAAGCATTATCATATCGTCAGCCGAGGGTGAATGGCGCATATCTATAAGCTGAATTACGAGGGCGATATTGCGTTCGGACTGAAAATATCCTTCCATAAGCTCCGCCCATCTCTTTTTTTCAGCCTGCTCACGCTTTGCATAACCGTAGCCGGGAAGGTCAACGAAATAAACGCCGTCACCTTTAAAGAAATTGACTGTTATCGTTTTACCGGGAACGGAACTGACTCTTGCAAGATTTTTTCTGTTAAAAAGCTTATTTATAAGTGATGATTTGCCTACGTTGGAACGCCCCGAAAAAACTATCTCCGCTTCTCTTGATGGCGGGAGCTGCTTTGACGTGCCGTAGGCAGCCGCAAATTCTGTTTTATCAAATCTCATAATATTTTCCTTTACTGCGTTATTGATGCACGGGATGATTTTGCAACCTCAACGGGTTTAACCGTTTTAGTCTTTGCTTTTTCCTCTTTTTCAAGAGCGATTTCCCATACCTCTTCAACGGTTTTGACGGGTTCAAAGGTGATTTTTTCTTTTACCTTTTCATCAACTTCATCCAAATCCGCAATATTGTCATAGGGAATAACAACGGTTTTAATACCTGCTCTGTATGCCGCCATTGACTTTTCTTTGAGTCCGCCGATGGGAAGGACTCTGCCTCGCAGCGTTATTTCACCCGTCATTGCAACATCCTTGCGCACCTTGATTCCCGTAAGAGCTGAAGCGAGCGAGGTTGCGATTGTTACGCCTGCAGAAGGTCCGTCCTTGGGAGTTGCACCCTCGGGAACATGAATATGAATATCGGTTTCCTTATAGAAATTGCCGTTAACGGGAAGTGACTCGGCTTTTGAACGGATATAACTCACCGCCGCCTTTGCACTTTCCTGCATAACATCGCCGAGCGATCCCGTAAGCTCAAGCTTGCCGCTGCCCTTAAGCACTGCGGTTTCTATTTCGAGCATATCGCCGCCGACGCTTGTCCATGCAAGACCGTTTACAACACCGACCTCGTTTTCCTTTATCATCGTATCGGCTTTATATCTGCGTGTTCCGAGGTATTCTTCAACATCCTCGGGCTTTACGGAAATTTTTTCTGCGCCGTTTTCAACAACCTCCATTGCCGCCTTTCTGCAAACAGCGGCAATTTTCTGCTCAAGCGCTCTTACGCCTGCCTCACGGGTGTAGCCTTCAATGATAAGTCGGAGAGCTTTATCCGTAATTTTAAGCTTGCTTGCAGTCAGTCCGTGGCGCTTGATTTGCTTGGGAAGAAGGTGTTTTTTTGCAATCTGGAATTTTTCTTCACTCGTATAGCTTCCGAGCTCGATTATCTCCATTCTGTCACGCAGCGGCTCGGGAATATTGGCTTCAACATTGGCGGTTGTTATAAACATAACTCTGCTCAAATCGAACGGAAGCTCAATATAGTGGTCTCTGAAGGTTGAATTCTGCTCGGGGTCAAGCACTTCAAGAAGAGCCGAGGTCGGGTCGCCCTTATAATCCGAAGAAAGCTTATCAACCTCGTCAAGAAGCATAAGGGGGTTACTTGAACCTGCCTGCTGCATGGCAGAAATAATTCTGCCCGGCATCGAGCCGATATATGTTTTTCTGTGTCCTCTTATTTCAGCCTCATCTTTCACACCGCCGAGAGATATTCTCACATAATCTCTGCCCGTTGCACTTGCAATTGAGCGTGCAATTGAGGTTTTACCGACTCCAGGAGGACCGACAAGGCAGATAATCTGACCCTTGATATCGGGAGCAAGAACTCTTACCGAAAGATATTCAAGAATTCTTTTTTTGATTTTTTCAAGACCGTAGTGGTCATTTTCAAGTGTTTTGCGGGATTTCGATATATCGGTATTTTCTTCCTTCATATTATCCCACGGGAGAGAAATGCAGGTTTCGATATAATTTCTGCTCACTGCCGCTTCAGGTGAATGAGAAGAATATTTTTCGAGTCTGTCGCACTCTTTGAAAAGCTTTTCCTTTACCTCGTCGGAGGCTTTAAGATTGAATATCGCTTCTCTGAATGAGCTCAATTCTTCTTCGTGTGAAGCACCGCCGCCGAGTTCCTCGGAAATTATCTTCATCTGCTCACGAAGGTAATATTCTCGCTGATTTTTATCAATCTGCTCCTGAACTCTGTCATTGATATCCGCTTCAAGAGAAAGCAGATTGCTCTCACTTGCAAGAAGAACGCACATTTCTTCGAGGCGTCTGACGGGATTAATCGTTGAGAGAACAGTCTGTCTGTCCTCATATTCAAGCATAATATTGCCTGCAATATAATCAGCAAGCTCGCCCGGCTCCGTTTTCTGCATTACACCCGTCATAAGATCGGCAGGCATCTGAGGAGCACAGTCCGAATAATCGGCAAAAACATCCTTTGTATGGCGTACAAGTGCCTTGGCATATTCAATATCTTCTGTTTTAACCGCCTGCTCATCAATGGGAAAAATCATCGCTTTAAGATAATTTTTTCCTGCTCCCACACCCTCAACAAGCCTTGCTCTGTAAAGACCTTCAACGGCAACTCTTACGTTTCCGCTCTTTCCGGGGAGCTTTAAAACCTGCTTTACGCTGGCAACAACGCCTATTTCGTAAAGCTCGCCGTAATCGGGATCATCAACGGAAATATCCTTCTGTGTTACAAGAAAAATTTCCTGGTCTGTATCCATCGCCTTTCGCAGCGCATTAATGGACTTTTCTCTGCCTACATCGAAATGAATGAACATATCGGGAAAAACAACAAGTCCTCGCAGCGCAACGGCAGGCATTATTCTTATTTTCTCATCTCTGGTCATATTTATCTCCTTCTGGGGTTTTGCTGTCATTAATTTTAGTTATAATTATACTATCTTAGCATAATATTATATAATATTATAATCAAATCGTCAACATAAATAAAGAGATAAATAATTATAAAAATTAAAACAAAGTGTAAACAAAAAGCAGCCTGCGCAAGCAAGCTGCTTCAATCATTTATAAATCAGAAAATCATGTTATATATTACTGTAAGGAAAAGAGAAAAGTATTTTATCGCATCGTTAAATATGCCGTAAATCTTATCGAATACGTTTGAGATGTTATTCTCAACCTCAACAGTACCGTAGCCGGGAAGAGTGCCGTTATTATCATTTACGCCGTCGTGGTCAACGGCAAATGAATAAACAAGAGGTGAAACAACCGCAAGGAGCAGGTATTCAACGGGTGTTACACCGCCGAGAACCTTTGTTGCAAGCTTTGTGATATCGGTAACAAACGAATCTGTTCCGAAGTTTTCAAACAAATCGTTGGCAGCCTTGAAGAACACTTCATCTGCAAGGGTTGCAAGGTCATCACGAAGAACAAGAGCAATAAGACGAAGGAAGATTGTTACCTCTGTTGTACTGAAATCGAAGGATTCCTCTCCGCCGTAATGGGCTGCTACAAGCTCAAGAGCAACATCCCAGCCTGTTTCATAGCTGCTGTCAGGAATTTCAATGTTATACTCAGCTGCAAGCTCCTGAATACCGCCTTCGCCGTAAAGGGGTTCTTCAAGAATCTTTCTCAGACCGCCTACTGCCGTATTTACAAGATCATAGTAAATCGCATCTTCTTCAATACCCATCTGCTCCATTTTGAGTGAGCGGGTAAGTCTCCACTGAACACCCGCTTTAAGGAAGCCCTTTGCATATGCGTTAAGACCTGCATTCATAAGGTCAATCTGTTCCTGAGAATAGCCGTCAACCTCAGCGGTGAGAGCATCTGTATCAATCTTTTCAACGGTCTTTGTTTCGTACTTGATTTCATCATCGGTGATAGTGAAGAATCTGTACTGGAGAGGATACATTGTAAGAGATGTTGTTGCAAAATCATAAATTACATTGCCGAGAGAGCTTGTGTATGTTGATGCATCGCTGCAGTGTTCATGGCCGGTAAATACCAGCTTGATGCCCCAGTTTGCAAAAAGCTCTGCGGTTGTGAAGTGGAACCTAACAATGAAGTTTCTGCTCAAAATTCTTTGAAGAGGCAGATGGTCAAGAAGATTATGGTGCATCATAAGAATAGGCTGTCTGCCATCCTTCTTTGCCTGCTGAGCCTGCTCCTTAACCCACATAATTTTCTCTGCAGTCATACCGTCCTCGGTTGATTTATCGTGGTCACAGCTGTCAAGAGAAATAAGTCTGTATTTTTCACCGAGATTTGCAGTATATGAGCAGTCATCCGCAACGATCGTGAGAGCCTGATCATAACCGAAATTATAGTAAATTTCCTTGAATTCTTCGGGAGTTGTTTCGCTGTTGTTACCGGCATCGTGGTTGCCTACGGTAACATAAATCTGCTTGCCTGATTTTTCTTCAAAAGCAGCAAATTTTGCAGCCATATCAATATGCTCCTGAGGAATGCTTCTGCCGTTATCGACAATATCACCCGAAATAAGAACGAACTCAACCTCGTCATTTTCAGCGCACTGATTAAGAAATTCATCAATAATCCAGCCGCTTTCGTTTTCCATAGCGGCACGGCGGTTTGCATACCAATAAATTTCATCGTCAATTTCGCCGCTTGCGGTAAGCTCCTCTTCAGGAACATTATAGTGAAGGTCGGAAGCAACGGCAAAGCTCATAGCATCGTCTTCTTCAGCAGCAAAAGCCGCAACTGAAACGGATGAAACAAGAATAAGTGCCGAAAGAACAAAACATAAAACTTTTTTCATTTTTTGCACCCCTTAATTAAATTTTCATTATACCGAGTGTATCAAGAATCGAAGAAATAAGAATAAGGATAATGCAAACGGGAGCAACATACTTGATTACGATTGTAAAGAGAGTTTTGCTCTTGAATTCGCCCGTAAGCTCAATTTCTTCAATAAGGCATTTGGGTTTTATTACATAACCGACAAAAATGCAGGTAAGCAATGCAACAATAGGCATAAGAATGCTGTTGCTTGCAAAATCAAACATATCGAGAATGGTCATGCCGTTAACCGAAATATCGCTCAATATGCCAAAACCGAGTGATGAAGGAAGTCCGAGAATAACGCTGAAAATAAGAACAGCAATACAAGTTACTTTTCTGCTCCATCCGAGCTTATCTCTTACGATTGAAACAACGGTTTCCATAAGAGAAATTGAAGATGTAAGCGCTGCGAAAAGAACGAGAAGGAAGAAAAGCGCACCGATTACCGAACCGCCCGTCATGCTTTCAAAAACCTTGGGAAGAGTAATAAACATGAGTCCGGGACCCTTGCCGAGAGAGCTTTCATCACCGCCCGAGAAAACGAAAACAGCGGGGATAATCATAAGGCCTGCAAGGAATGCAATGCCTGTATCGAAAATCTCAATCTGTCTTACGGATTTTTCAAGGCTGACATCCTTCTTCATATATGAGCCGTAGGTAATCATAATACCCATAGCAAGTGACATCGAATAGAAAAGCTGACCCATTGCGGAAAGAACGGTTGTTGCCGAAAACTTGCTGAAATCGGGTGTAAGATAATACTTAACGCCTTCCATTGCACCCGGCATAAACACCGAATAGCCTGCAATAAAAACAGTTAAAACAACCAGAATAGGCATCATAATTTTGCTTACCTTTTCAACGCCCTTTTCAACACCGAAAAGAACAACAAGAGCCGTAAGACCTATAAAAGCAAAAAACCAACCGATAGGCTCAACAGGCTTCGCAATAAAGGATTCAAAATATCCGTCAGCAGCAGCTTCGTGTACTCCGCCTGTTATAAATACGGCAAGATACTTTGTAACCCAACCGCCGATTACGGAATAATAAGGCAAAATCATCGCAGGAATAATCGATGCGAGAACGCCGACGAATGAATACTTTTTGTTAAGTGAAGAAAATGCTTCGATTGCACTTTTGCCCGTTTTTCTGCCGATTGCAATTTCGGCACACATGAGTGCAAAACCAAAGGTTACGGCAAGAATAAGATAAACAAGAAGGAATATTCCTCCGCCGTATTTAGCCGCAAGATAAGGGAAACGCCAGATATTGCCCAAACCTACCGCAGAACCGGCAGCAGCAAGAACAAATCCGATTTTTCCTGTAAAGCTGCTTCTTTTTTCGCTCATAAAAAACCTCCTGATCAACTTCAGTAAAAGCTAAATTATAGATAGTTATTATCTCATATTTATAAAATATTTACAAGTATTTATATGAAATTTTCATAAAAAAACCTCATAATATGCAAAAAACTATTGATAGCGACACAAAACCGTGATAAAATTCCAAAAAAGGGGTGTTAAAATGAATCTGAACGATATGATATTCATCAACGATGAAAAGCCGCTCGAAAAGCTTCCCGAAAGCGGAGGATATACCGCAATTTTCAGAAAAATAGGCGTTGTGGGCGACAGCCTTTCCTCGGGCGAATTTGAAAGCCGTGATGCAGACGGCAACAAAGGATATCACGACTATTTTGAATATTCGTGGGGACAGAATCTTGCCCGTATATGCGGCAGCACCTGCTACAATTTTTCAAGAGGCGGTATGACAGCAAAGGAATACTGCGAAAGCTATGCGGATTCAATGCGTTTCTGGGACCCTCAATATGCCTGCCAGTGCTATATAATCGCACTCGGAGTAAATGACATTCAGAATCAGGGACAGGATATTGGCTCAATCAAAGACATAAACCCCGATGACTATACTCAGAACGGCAAAACCTTCATGGGTTATTATGCACAGATTATCCAGCATTTAAAGAAAATTCAGCCCAGAGCAAAATTCTTTCTCATGACGATGATGAGGGAAAGCGGGAACCACCGTATACGTGAAAAAACAGAGCTTCACAGAAAAGCAATGTTTGAGCTTGCCGATTATTTTGACAATACCTATGTGCTCGATTTCTTTACCTACGGACCTTCATACGATGAGGATTTCCGCAAAAAATTCTATATGGGAGGACATCTCAATCCCATGGGATATGTTCTCACCGCACACATGGTTGCATCGTATATCGACTACATCATACGCCATAATTTTGAGGATTTCAAAGAGGTAGGATATATAGGCACGGATTTAAGTTACACCGAATAATAACAATGACCTGCACAGATAAAACCTGCGCAGGTCATTGTTATTTGCTTATTTTCTCTGCATATGAAAGTGCTTCGTCTATATTCGGCAGGAAGTTTTCTTCACCGAGTTCATCATAGAAGCCTGCTTTTTTCATTACGGAAAGAGGCTGTTCATTTGTGTGAGACAGAATAAGAGTGAGGTCGGATTTTTTGCAGGTTGAATATATTTCATTCAGTGCACGAATGGCGGTTGAATCCAGTGCCGGAACATTTCTCATTCTGAGAATAACGGTTTTTACACCATCTTCAAATGAAATCAAATTGAATTTTTCAGATGATGCAAAGAACATAGGTCCTTCAAACTCGATAACCATTGTATGCTCGGGAATTTCCTTGAGACGCTCGCTGTCCGGAGCATTTTCGCCGCCCTTTGTCCATGTTCTGATATGGGCAACATCCGCCATTCTCTTCATAAAGAGAACAACCGCAATAATCATGCCCACGGCAATTGCAACAACGAGGTCAAAAACAACAGTTAAAACAAATGTTACAACAAGAGCTATAATATCGCTCTTGGGTGCGGTTTTGCAGATTTTCACAAACTGTCTCCACTCGCACATATTGTAAGCAACCATAAAGAGGATTGCAGCGATAACGGGCATGGGAATCCATGCGGCATAAGGCATAAGAACAACAAGAACGAGGAGCAGCACCGCAGCATGAACCATGCCTGCGACGGGAGTTCTGCCTCCGTTTTTAACGTTTGCGGCTGTTCTTGCGATTGCACCCGTTGCAGGAATACCGCCGAAAAGACCCGAGCAGATATTGCCGACACCCTGAGCGATAAGCTCGGTGTTTGAATTATGCTTATCCTTAATCATGCCGTCGGAAACAACGCATGAAAGAAGCGACTCAATGCCTGCAAGAATCGCAATTGTAAATGCGCTGGGAATAAGCTGTTTTACTGTATTAAAACTGAATTCGGGAAGGGCGAATTTAGGTAAATCACGGGAAATTGTATAAAGGTCACCGACGGTATTGACATCCATATCAAACACCTTAACAACGGCAACACCGACTACAACCGCAATAAGAGAACCGGGAATTTTCTTGCTGATTTTGGGCCATACAATAAGAATTGCAAGAGCGATTGCGCCCATAAGAAGTGCCTGCCAATTGATTGTTGAAATTGACATTACAATCGCTTCAGCTTTCTCGGCAGTTTCAACCGTCGGCATACCCTCGGGGAAGGTAAGACCGAGAAAATCCTTTATCTGACCGATAACTATTGTCAGAGCGATACCCGAGGTGAAGCCCGTTGTTATCGTATGCGGAATATATTTGATGAGTGAACCGAAGCGGCAAATTCCCATAATAACGAGAATAAGACCTGCCATGATTGTTGCAACAACAAGACCGCTTGTTCCGAACTGTGCAACGATGCCTGCAACTATGGTTGCAAATGCGGCGGTAGGACCCGATATATTTACGTTACTGCCTCCGAGGAAAGCAATAACAAAGCCTGCAACAATAGCGGTGTAAATACCCTTTTCGGGCGAAACACCCGAAGCAATCGCAAGCGCTATTGAAAGCGGAAGTGCAATAATAGCAACAATCACACCTGCAACAAGGTCATTTACAAGCTGCTTTTTACTGTAGCTTTTAAGGGATGAAAATAATTTGGGCTGAAATATGTTCATAACAAAACTCCGTAAAAAATAAAAATATATTGGGTTGTATTATACGCCTTTTCACTTTAAATTCAAGGATTTTTGACATGATTTTTCAATTTCGGAAAAAGTAACAACTCCACCGTGTTTTTATCAATATTTAGTAGGCAATTTATTTATAAAAAAGAAGCCGACACAAAGTCGGCTTCCTGAGCATTAAAGACTATTAAGTTTTTCTTCAAGAAGAGTTCTGATAACTGCGGGGTCGCCTGTACCCTTAAGCTCCTTCATAACGCTTCCGAAGAGTGCCTGCGCAGCCTTTGTTTTACCACTCTTGTAGTCTGCAACTGCCTTTTCGTTTTCGGCAATTACACGGCTTACGGTATCGGAAATAAAGGATTCATCAACCTTTGCGTTGAGTGCATTTTCTTCGCAGAACTTATCAACATCAACATCATTTTCAAATACTGCGGAAAGAATCTTTTTACCTGCCGCACGGGTGATTTCGCCGCTTTCAACAAGCTCAATAATTCTTGCAAGCTTTTCGGGGCTGATATCGAGAGAATCAAGCTCAAGGCGCTTCATCTGACCCATGCATTCGGTAAGAATCCAGCTTGCAACAACCTTGGGGCTTCTGCCCATGGCAACAACCTTATCAAAGGTGTCGGAAAGCTTTCTGTCAGACGAAAGAACAGATGCTTCCTTTGTTGCGATGCCCATATCCTCATAGTACTTCGTCTTTTCCTCTGAGGTTGCAGGCATACTTGCCTTTATCTTTTCAAGCCATTCATCGTCAATAATGATGGGCATGAGGTTGGGGTCGGGAAAATAACGGTAATCCGCTGCGGTTTCCTTATTTCTCATGGGGAAGGTGCGTCTTTTAACATCATCCCAACGGCGTGTTTCCTGAACAAGCATCTCTGTATGACGTTCAATTGCATCAACGTGGCGCACCTTCTCAAATTCGATTGCATCCTTGATTTCGGAAAGTGAGCTCATGTTCTTGATTTCGGAACGTACACCGAGCTCATTTGAGCCTTCGGGACGAACAGAAATGTTAACGTCGCATCTCATTGCGCCCTCTTCGCATTCGGAAATGCCTGCAAACTGAAGGCTTGACTTAAGCTTTTTAAGATAAGCGATAACCTCATCAGATGAACGGAAATCGGGCTTGCTTACGATTTCGATAAGAGGAACGCTTGTGCGGTTATAGTCAACAAACGAGGTGTTTGTTGCTTCATCGTGAACAAGCTTACCTGCGTCCTCTTCAACGTGAATCTGCTTGATACCAATCTGTCTGCCGTTGATATCAACGCTGCCTTCAACGCATACGGGGTGGAACCACTGTGTTATCTGATATGCACAGGGAAGATCGGGATAGTAATAGCTCTTTTTATCAAATGTTGTATACTGATTGATTTTGCAGTTAAGCATAAATCCGGCTTTAACGGCAAGCTCAATTGCATGCTTATTTGTTACGGGAAGCATACCGGGCATA
>CAZJOH010000050.1:0-16695 GCA_964547575.1 uncultured Clostridium sp. | reverse complement strand
CATGCAATGATATCAATGAAATCTGCCTGACGTTCTTCACCCTGACGGACAAAGCCTCTGTCAACGGCAACTGTGAAGGATAATACGGAAATACCGCTTCCTGTAGTGCGAAGCTCGGGGTCTGCAACAAGTCTGCCCATAATTACAGCATTGTTTAACATTTTGCGACCTCCTTAGTTCTTCTTGACAATGAGTGAACGAAGCACGCCGTCTGTAATCTTAACAACACGGTCGAGCTCTGCGGGAAATTCAGGTGTAGCCTGATAATTGAAGAGTACATAGTAGCCCTCTGCTTCGTCGTTGATAAGGTATGCAAGCTTACGCTTACCCCATTCATCAACGCTCTCAAGAGTGCCGTTAGCTTCAATCATAGCCTTGAATTTCTCCATGAGAGGCTGAACAGCTTCTTCACCGTTGGCAACTGAAAAAACCATCATTGTCTCATAGCTGATGTTTGCTGACATTCTTAAAGCACCTCCTTCTGGTCTTTGGCCACGGTGCATCCGTGGCAAGGAATAAAAATTTGTTTTAATCCTGCTGCTTTCCGCAGCGGTTTATTATTTTAACAGAATAATCTCTGCTTGTCAAGGCTTTTTATTTGATTAAGCCGAAAATAAGGCAGAAAAATCCGTAAACTCTTTCAAAAAAGCTTGCATCCTCTTCATAGGCAAGATAGGTGAAATCCGTAACCGTATCTGTATTCGTTGAAAGGTTTTCAATTTTGCCCGTACCGTCAAGCGCACCTACGTCAAGAACAACATTCTCCGGTGTTTCGTCTTTGAAATCTGCCTTGAAATTTGTAAGAGTTGAATTGAATCCCTTATCGGCCTTGAATGCGGTATGCCTGTCTTTATCGGGGGAATACCAGAAGCAGAAGCAGTTGTTGTAAATACCTGCCGCATAGCCTGTTGTTCTGAAGCCTATGGCAAACTGGTCGCTGTAGCAATAGTCAAACCAGTTGTTGCCGCTTTCATCAAGGAAGCCGCAGCTGTTCTGATAATCGGTATAATCCGAATAATAAAGCGGATGTACATTACGAAGCATATTGCCCGAGCCTTTGAGATGAACGCCCGTAAAAATATTGCCGATGCGGACATTTGTTATCGTGTTGTCGAATCCTTCAACAAGAATGCCCGTTGATTCCGTAGTACCTGTGCCGATAATGTTGCAGCCCGTTATATCCGCATCCGAGGAGCCGTAGTTTGCGCCGTACATGATATGAATGCCGATAACGGTATTTTTGATTGAAACATTTCTTATGGCGGTTTCTCTGCCGCTGTTGACCGAAATGCCGTTTGCAATTCCGCTGCCGTCAATAACCCCTCCGTCAAAGGCATAATTGCTGCCGTTGGTATGGGTGTCGTTATAAGGGTCCTTGCCTCCGAGCTGAACAACAGCCTCGCCCTTCTGCCAATCACCCGTTGCCTTGATAACGGCAAAATCCGAAAGCTCCAGCGATACGCTCTTTCGGGGATTTGCAGGGGTTAAAATCGGCTTTGAAACAAGATACTCGCCGTCGGGAAAATAAATTGTGCGATTGGGATTTTCGTCTATAATGCTCTGAATTTTATCCGAAACATCCTCGCCCGTATTTGCAGCAACGGTATCCGTAACGATTATGTAATTCTTTGCTTGAGCATCTGCAAATACCGTTAACTGAAAAACGGAGAACAACATAACAAATGCGAGTAAAACGGAAATTGCTTTTTTCATAATTCCACCAACTTTGTTTTTCTTAAATTATAGCATTATTTTGAAATAATGCAATATCAGATTTGTAGGTTTGTCAATGATGTGTTACAAAATTAGAAAACTTCACCGAAGTTAATAAAAGCATTAATATAATCAGCAGGAGATTTCCAATTTAAAGGACGCATAGGAAAATTGTTGTATTTTCTGCTGTGAACAGCTAATTGCTTTTTGAAATCATCAAAAGAATAAAATTTGTGAGTAGCATAAAAATATTCGTTATCTTTACGGTGAGAACGCTCAACTTTTCCGTTATGTCTTGGTGTGTAGGGTTTTATGAGTTTGTGCCTTATGCCACACTGTTTGAGCGTACGCTCAAACAGTGTGGGCGCTGGATTTTTGGTGTTGGCAAGACTGTTGGTGAATTCCAATCCATTATCTGTCTGAACACACTCCACCCTAAACGGAAATGCTTTGAGCATATTCTTGAGAAAAACAGCAGAAGAATATGTGCTGTGTTCTTCAAAAGCTTCAATATATCTGAATCTTGAATATTCGTCCATTGCGGTGTATTGATAGAATTTCTGTCCTGCCGCATCGCCGACAATACAAGCTTCGGGAACGAACTTGACATCTACCTGAACTCTCTGACCGGGATAATTCATTTTTTCGTAAGGTTTTGCGATATATTTGGGGTTGGGCGGTTTAACAACCATATTACCTTGCCTGCGAAGAACACGGTAAAGTCCTGTGATTGAGCGTGTATAGCCACGTTGCATAAGCTTTACCCAGAACACAACCAAACCTGCATGAGGATTTCTTCTCCTCATATCGGCAATCAGCTTCAGCTCGGCTTCTGTGTGTTGGTTGGGGTGATGATGTGGTCTGTGTGACTTATCAGCTAAAGATTGAAGTGTTCCGTCATATCTGTTTTTCCAACGGTAGATATACTGTCTGTTTGTTTTGTATCGAATTGCTGCTTTTGTTACTCCGTATTTTTCTGCGTATTTAATTAATGCTTGACGATACCTCATTGTTTGTGTTACAGTTGTCATGACGAATGGTTAACCTCCTGTCGGTTTTGTCTGAGCAACTTAACTGTAACACAGGTTTTTCCATTCGTCATTTGTTTTTTTGCTTTACTGTAACACTTCTATTGTAAACCTACACAAATTTAACTAAATGCAGGGATTTTAATAAGGTATTTATTATATATAATTTCCAATCGGTTGAATTTCATTACGGATATTTCAAATATTGAGTTATTCAAAATCAATAAACAAGATGCTATAATATAATAAAACGGCGGGAGCGAGCCCCCGCCCTACGTTTAGATAAAATTTCTTTTGTAGAGACGATTCACGAATCGCCCGCAAATCACATGCGATTTTAATATATCACGGAGGTTATTATGAACACACAGAAAATCGGTGAACAAATTGCCTTTTTAAGAAAATCAAAAAATCTGACTCAAAATGAACTCGGAGAAAGGCTCGGAGTATCGTTTCAGGCAGTCAGCAAATGGGAAAGAAGCCATTCACATAGTTAAGGATACCACAAAACAAACCCACGCTTTAAAATACTTTCAAGTCATTATAAATTTTGGAGGTATCCTAATGAATTATATTAAATCTTGTGAATTCAACATCGACACCGCTTGTGTTGAGGTGAAACTGTTTGACGGCTCTATGGTGTCAATCGACTGCATTGCCGTAGAAAACGAATATGCTAATAATATGTATGAGGTGTCGGAACTCGATTATCTCATCTATAATGAGCCGTTAAGTTATGTTGAATTATTGTTAAGTGGTAAGATGGAAGAATATTTGAGAAACAGTACCAACTACACACCTTTATCTGACCTTAGATAACAGGTAAAAGCCGAGTCTCTCGATTTGAGAGATTCGGCTTTTAAAATATCTGTATTATGTAAGTGCATCTTCTATTACATCTGAAAGATGGCATAATTCTAATTTGCTTTCATTGCACAGATTCACAAGATTTTCAGCGTTTTGTTTGTCCAAAAATATATCGGGGAATAAAGTGAAAATATGTCCGTTAAAATCTTTTGCAGATATTCCGTAAGTTTTGTGGGTTGCCCCTTCTTCATCTGTAAAAAAGCCTTCTTCTAAAGAATAAATCATATCTGTTTTTCCTTTCCGACGATAACATCTATTGAGCAATTGAAACAATCGGCTATGTTGGCTACTGTTTGCAAGGTCGGAATTACAGAACCGTTTTCTATGTTGCTGACAGTTCTTGAAGATGTATCAATTATTTCGGCAAATGTTTCTTGAGACTTTTTCTCGGAAAGTCTTATTGCCTTTACTCTGTTTCCGATATCTTTCGCATCCAGCTTCATTGTTTCACCCTTCGTGATTTTATCATCAGACGATAAGAATTACCACGAAACGCATTTCCGATTTTATATTTTTTATGCATATTTCATTGTTCTTTTCTTCTCATATTTTATAACAAAGTGAAGTTGCAATATTAATGCAATTATCTCTGTGTAAATATACAACGCACAACTATATAAAATCGGTACAAACTTTTATTGTTTTTCAAAAAACTACAGCTCCTTACATCACTGTAAAGAGCTGTTTTTACTATTAGATTGAAATTAAATTATCTGGTTTAGCAATGATGCTCTATTTTGTCACTGACAATAGTAAATATTAGCAGCGATTAGTCAATAGCTATTTTATCATTCTTTGTTAATACTATTTTCATTTCTGAATTTGCAAAAATACATAGATAAATCTTTTTTTCTTATGTGCTTTCTGTTTGATGCAACACATACAAACATATTTGAAGAAATAAAAACAGAATTTATGACTTCATTTATCCTTTCTTTGGTTAATGTGTTTTTGCGATTCACGGAATCTTCAATCAAAAAAGGTAAGTCACAAATAAAATCAAAATAACCATATTGTTTTGCTAAACCTAGTGTATCATCCCTGTATTTTATTGCATTTACTGTACTAAAACCAATAGAAGAAACAAACTCGTCTTCTGTAATTCCGATCTTAAATTCTTTTAGAGCTTCGCTGAATAATTCAAGACTTTCAAATAGCTTTGAATCATTCACGCTCCAATTAATACAAATTCTGCCGTAATGATTAATTGTTAATATTTCAGAATACATATCATCAATTAAACCATAAGTATCTTTCAAAACATACGACAGTTTTGAGCCATTACCACAACAAAAAGCATCGTAAACAATTTGAGATTCTATACAATTGTTTTGTGATAAATCCACATCAAAAGCAATGCTAACATCAGCAGTATCACCATCAATACTGGGAAAAATAGAATCCGCATCAACTCTGGAAAATGCATTTGTTGGAGAAAATATTTTTTTAGAACATATTTTATTGCTTAATGGATTAAATTCTGAAAGTTTAGTCAAGAAATATTTTTCTTGTTCTTCACTAAAATTTCCTGTAGCAATAAAGCAAGCGTTATTACAAGAAAAAAATCTTTTCTTCCAATTATTAACTTCTTTTAGTGTTAATTGCTCTATGCTCTCCAAAGTGCCTTTGATTGGTTTGGCATAGTTAGATGAACCTGTTTGATAAAAATCAAAACAATCAAAGTTGCTACCCCTAAAATCGATTTCACGGCATACCACTCTTTTTTCTGCTATTAACTCTGCTTCAGTCCAATTAAAATCAGAAAACACTTCTTTTATTATCTCAAAAGCTTCCGAAGCGTATTCTGAAACAACCGTAAAATCAAAGCAAACATATTGTACAGATGTATGCCCACCAATTGTGCTTGCCATACTCTCCATTTTAAAGTAGAGGTCTCTTTGCGGTATTTTGTTTAAACGTCTGAAAAACATGTGTTCAACAAGATGAGAAATGCCTTGATTCCTTTTATTTTCATAAAGTGAACCAACAGTAAAATAAATAGCATAGGTAACGGTTGAAACGCTCCTGTTTTCATCAATAATTACAGACAGTCCATTTTCAAGAATCTTTTTCTTTTTCATATAAAACTCAACCACCTTTTAAACTAATCCAAAAGCCATTGTGCGCCCAAAGAAAGCTAATGCTTCTACAGCGACTGCGGCGCCAGTAACAATTGTACCTACAACAGCAATGCCTGTTGTGACAGCTTTAGGTATATGAGCACCATTACCTTTAGGTTTCACACTATGTTCTTCACCATTTTTATGACCGACATTACGTTCTCTTGCACCAGTTTTTTGACGATCTTCGCTGCCATGTCTCTTATCTTTTCGACTTACCCAACCATCGGAGCCTTTTTTGTTGGCCGTTTTTTTAGCTAAAGCAAAATATTCGCTTCTGTCTACACCCTCTAAAGCACCTTCACTAACAAGTAGACATAGACTAAGAATTGTATCTGCAACTTCAATACCAGACGTTAAATCAGCTTCTTGCAAAGAATTAATAAAAATATCAATGTCTAATATAGGCATATTTTCGCCAAGATACATTAAGCCAGCTACTATGCCAATTGACATGTATATAACGCCTTCTGTCGTTATATATCCTGTCGGATCCACATACATCACAGGATTGTTATAGCAATACGCATACATATTAGTGCCTTGGATGTAATCATTTCCTGCTACAAAATACGCATCCATGTTGATAAATCTACCGATTTCGGGATCATAGTATCTTGACTGGAGATAATAGAGCGATGTTTCGGTATCGTAGTAATATCCACGGTAACGAAGCGGGTTTTTAATGCCAATCGTATCAGCCAATGAACCAGTAATTGAAATCAATTTACCCCATGAGTCATAGGTGTATTCTACTACTACATTGCCGTTAGAATCATATATTCCGATGATGTCACCCTGAATATTGGTGAGATAGAAATAGCTTGTACCGTTATAGGTGAATCCATAGGGTGCACCGCCTGCGGTATAGGCGAAGTTTATAACCTCATTACCCGTTTTCTGCGATACGAGAGTATCACCCACATAGAAATATTCCGTGTCAACTCCGTTAACGGTTTTCTTTGTTCTTATGCCGTTGTTATCATACTTAAACGAAAGAGAAGTTTCACCGTCGGTCATTGTTGCAAGCTGTCTTGCTTTTGCCCATGTGAGAGTGTATCCTCTGTATGACACGGCATTTCCGTAGGTGTCATATTCTATGGTTTCATCGCCGTATTTTGTTACCGCATCGGGTGACTGACCTGCGTTATACTCATAGGGAATAGTATTAACCGCTGTTCCGAGTTCACCGAAAGACAAAGCATACTCAACCTTTGAAAGAATGTTCCCAAATCTATCATAATTATATAAAACGGTTTTGTCAATATCCGAGTTGTCTTCACGGACAAGTCTGTTCAAGCCGTCATAATGATACCTAATTTTAAGAACATTGTTCTCATAAACATTCGTTATATTGCCGTTGGCATCATAGTCATAGCTCAATGTCGGCATGAGCGACTGTATTCCGCTTTCGGTTGTTTTTGAATAGCTTACGGAATGAACTCTGCCCGTCTGATTTGTTCCGTTGACTTTATAGGCATAATTTTGGCTGACAACGAAATTTTCAGCATATTCATTTGATATTTTATTTGTTCTGCCGAGAGTGTCATAAGTATAGCTCTGCGACGGACTGCCCGACATTGAAGGAATTTCCGTTCCCGATACTCTGCCGTAAGTGTCATAGATATATTCCGCATCAAGAATCACAGAGCCGTTTTGACGGACTCTGAAATTGCCGAGCTGATTTTGTGAATTATATCTGTAGGATATTTTTTTGCCGTTATCCGAAGAAACATCCGTCAGTCTGCCTGCAAGGTCATAGGTATAATTCCATTCGGTGTTGTTTTCATGGTCTGTTATTCTGCCGAGAACGCCTTTTGTGCTGTAATCATATTCATAGGCAAGAGTTCCGTCATAGCTTTCGCTTTTAAGCCTGCCGTCATCATCATAAGTAAAATCGGCATAGCCCTCCATACCGTAAACCTGCTGCGTGATATTGCTTTCATCATCATATACATTAATTAAAAATGAATCGCAATATGAAGTAGAAGCATAATCCATTCTGCCGAAATTATCATAGGACATATAATATGATATCTCGTCATTGGATATCAAAGTAAGCTGATTTGAGGAATCATATACAAATTCCGTTGACGGGTTTTCAAGTGCCGCAGAGGGATTGAATACCGATAAAAGCAAATCGTTATCGGGATCATATTCATATTCCGTAACATTGCCGTTGGGGTCGGTAACTTTGGTCACAAGACCTTTTGCTGTATCATAATTATATTGTGTCACCGCACCCGAAGCATCGGTAATTTTCTTTATATAACTATAGTTATCGTAATATTCATATGAAGTTGTTGAAGTGCTTGCGCCCGTGGCATCGGAAACGGTTACAGCAAGGGGCAGACCTTTGTTTCCGCTTTCGGGATAGGTATATGAAACCTTAACACCGTCAATGCCTGCGGATGAAAGAAGATTGTGGTTTGCATCATAGGAATAAGATGCCGACTGTGTAATAACACCGTTCGCCTTAACGGTTGCCTGAGTTAAATCTGCACCTGTGTAGCTGTAATTAACTTCATTTCCGTTATCATCTCTTGCAGATACCGTTCTTCCGTTGCTGTCATATTCATAATACGTTCCGAAGTTGTCACGGTAGACAAATGCATTATCGAAAATCGCCGAGTTGATTTCGTAATTATAACACATTTCAAAATTAACTTCATCATAATCCTGCGGCGCAACAACAGAAGACATAACGGTTTGCATAGTGTCAAGAGCATCTTCGTTGAATTTAACGTAATCCTTCAGCAGAAGCTCATCATCATTGTAAATATATATTCTTACTCCGAAAAATCTGCCCGAATCGCCGTTGTTATTTCCCGAAGAAGAACACAGTGCCTGCGCACTTGCACCGTAAACCAAAACATCGCCTGCTTTACCGTTTATATAGAAGTTTTGGCTTAAGATTCTTTCCTCATTGGGGTTTGAGTTGAAATATGCCGCCACACTTCCGTCGGCAGGATTGGTAGTTTCAACAATTATGGGACTGAGGATTCCCGCCCAGCCGTAAAACGGAGAACTGCCGTGTATACCCTCAAAGGATGAATTGCTCAAGAAATTCAGATTGCCTGCAGTATCATCTTCAATATAATACGGGGCTTCAAAATAAACAATGCCGTTTCCGTCAAATAAGCCGTAAGAAACTATGCAATTATATGCATTTTCGGGAATAGTCATGGTTGTCCAAAGCATTTCCCATTCGTTGTTGGTTGTTGTGATTTCTTCACTTCTGACCGCCTGAAGCAGATTATCGTCCTTATCAAAAGCCTCAACCTTCATATATACAGAGCCTGCTGTAAGAGTATTTTCTATATTGACATAAACAGAAAAAGAGAAGGTTTTGAAATCGTCCGCAAGAATATGACGATAAAGATAAGAGGAATTGGGTTCTGCCGTATCCTTTATTCCGAGTTTTGTGGCTCTGGTTTGATTATATACAACTTCACGTTGAGATTCATAATAGTCATTTTTGTCGTCTGTTGTAACATAATAATATGCAGTATGAGAATGGGAGCCCACATTTTCTTTTGGTGAAATGCTGTTTGAAACAAAAGAAGCCTTATTAAAGCTGTTGTTTGCTCCGCTTGAGTTTATCCCGACATATTCACTTACTGCAACTGTTTCCCCGTTTCTTATGCAGTTAATAACTCTGCCGCTGTTATCAAAAGCAAGAACAATTTTATCACCTTTTGTATTGGAAATAACCGTGTCACTTGTTCTATATTCAAAGCTGACGGTATCATAAAGTGTTTCGTTATTTCCATAGGTTGAAAATGATGTTACCTTATGGAATACAGCACCGGGGCAATTGATTTTTTTGTAATTAATTGTTGCCTGCATGCCGTCAAAAGAAACAACTTTACTTAGTTGTTCGTCAGAGTTGTATTCATACAAGGTTTCTGTTCCGTCAGGATAAGTTACACTTTCCAAAAATCCATATTCAGAATAATAAAAGTAAGTTTTTCTTCCTGCGGCATCAGCTATATGTTTCAAGGTGTTGTCGCCGTTATACGATAGACTTATTTCCATACCGCAGCCATCGGTGATCTTTGTAATTCTTTTGTTTTCATAAGTTACTGTATTGGTATTGCCGTTATTGTCGGTTGTTTTTATCAGATATCCGTCCGCATTAAACTCTTTTGTGCTTCCGTCACTAAAACTCATTATATAACCGTTACTGTTTGATGTCAATCGAATATCGGAACCGAACTCATAGTAACATCCTGTTGAGTCTTGTTTGAAGAAGTGAACCGTACCGTCACCGTCTATATATTTGTACGGATAACCTGCAAGCTGTGACGAATTAACGGCTTCAATTTTTTCTATAACATTAAGTTTAAATCCCTTACCGAATTTCATATTATCAAAAACACCGGAGCTGTATCTGTCATCGGTTGAATAAACATGTGAAACACCAACAGGAGCAATCAATCCGTTTGTTGAAACATCAGAGTGAACATAGGTTAATGCACCATTGTAAGTGTTAATATACGCCGAGCCCGATTTGCCCAGAGAAAATCCTTCGTAAGTCCAGTAATCTTCAACGCCCGCATTATTAACATAACTGACCATTACAGCCGGCTTTACATCAGCAACCAATTCGGCAATGTTTCTTGAAGCATAAAACGAAGTTTTCTCCTCAACAGATTCATCTGAAGAAGCAAGCATCAAGCCGTAATTTTCTCCGTTCTCATACCAATCCTTAACAATTTTTGTGATATTTAGATTATACTCTGCGCTCATTCCGTTTTTATAGTTCGTATAGTCAACAACTGTAGCGTTTGCTAAATTTTGAATCGGCTGGTTATTCCACGTTATAGAATCATCATTCCATTCCGAATTGCATTGGTAAACATTAAGGTAAAGGTCTGTGTCAGAAATATCTCTTGCCCAGTTTTGAGTCAGGATAAGCTTCGCATCGGTTACTATACTGCAATCGGGAAGTTCAGGAAGATGGTATTTGATATATGTACGATAAACATTATTTCCATTTCTTCCGACCTCCAACTGATAATCCCAACTGTTCCATAAATTGCTGTTAGGATAGTTCTGATTGACATGAACATTTTCGATATCACTTCTATTAATATCAAGAATAATAGTAGGATCAATTACAACAGGGAATTTTCTGAAAATACTGTTAATCCAGCTTTCGTCAGCTTCAACAACAAGAGTGTAGTCGCTGTTATTCTGAATGAGCTCCATTGTTACGGCATCAGACGTGTCGTTGTCGGCATCAAACATATAGGGAGGTGCTATCGCCATTATAGGTTCCGACGATTGGGCGTTTTCATAAATATATATTCCACCGTCTTCACTTTTCGCAGGAATAAAATTGCCGAAATCAATTGAAAATTCATACCTGTAGTTATCCGCTTTTTCGTGAACAACTATGCTTTCTTTAAGTATTGAAGAAGAAACTTCATATTCTATAGATGTGTTTTCAAAAACATTTTCATAAGTTATTGCACTGCTTTGTGAATCAATGGCAAAGGTATCTTCTTGAATTTCTTCTGTCTGTGAATTAAAAACAGAAGCTGAAACCAAATCCTCCGGAGAAGAAACAGAAACAACCGGAATGTTAAGAGAATTGTTTTTTACTCCAAATGAAATGATATTATCACCATTGGCAATATTTATTTTGTCGCTATTGATATTTTCAGGGAATGTTATTGGAATAGATGATTTTTTAGTAGAATATTTTGTGCCATTAATAGTTGCTGATTTATCGCCGATACTATTGCTTTCGTTAACCAAAGTGTTATCGATTTCTTTCCACTCATTGTCTTCAAGATAGTGGACAGGTTCGTTATACACTGCTGCAACAAAGGAACCATCTTCACATCTGAAATGTTTTGTGTGCTCATCTCTGAGGGATTCAACTTCTCCAATAATTTTAGGGGTTATATTTTCACCCCAAAAAGGTTCAGATACCACCGACGCATTGCTTATTGCAGTTGAAATTGTTGACAAAGGCAGAATTTGTACTATAAGTACAATTGCCAAAGAGAAAGCAGCTGCTTTTAATAATACTCTAATTTTTCTCATTTTCAACATCCTTTCCAAATGCTTTTTTAAGATAAACTACCGAAAGATTAATAAGTCTTTTCTATCTCTCTTGTAATTGTATCCGCCGCACCGCCTGAACCATAAATAACATATTCAACAGTTACTCGGTATGTGCCGGTCTTTTCCAACTGATGTGAATGTGTGCCGCTGTAAACATTGGTGTAGATAGTATCAACCCATTCGTCATCAGTTTGACCGATATCAACTCTCGTCCAGAATAATCCCAATGTTTTTCTTTCAACATATGTTGTTATGACAGCTCTTGAAAAAACAGAGGCACTTCCTGAAAAGGAATTAGTAATATTCATTTTCCCTGAAGATGATACAGTAACATTGCTTTCTGCATAACTTACATTGTTATATCGAGGTATAATTTCCTCTGCATAGGCAATAAAAGAAACCGTAGAAATCAGAACCGTACACATAACGACGAAACATAATATTCTTTTTAAAAGATTTTTCTTCATTTCACTTCACTCCATTTTTAAAATTTAGATATTTGTTGTGCTAGACTTTACCTAAACCATTGGAATCAACTCCTTGAATTTTTCCTGTCACCTAATACAACGCACAACTTCATAAAAACGGTACAAATATTTTGTGATTTTTTTCAAAAAATTACAGCCTCTTGCACCAAGAGGCTGTTTATTGTCATTTTATTGCTTCGATTAATTTCAAAATTTCTTCAATAGTTGTAATTCCCGAATATGTTAATTTTATTGAATCGGAACCACTAACCCAAAACGCTAAATAATAATCACCATAATAGCTAGTATAAACATTTGTTTCATTATTATTGATAGTATATTTTTCTAAATATCCCAGTTTGTTATCTAACAAGAAAGAGGTGTCTTCCGTAACACATTGCTTCAGCTCTATTATGTTTCCATTTTGTATGTTTTCATATCTGACAACATTTATGCTGTCTTCTAATATTCTTTGTGTTTCAACAAAACCTTCAGGTATTTCGGACAACGAATATATGTAAGTGATTTTATCTGTTGTATCACCATCAAAGAAGATTTCTGTAAATTCTTCGTACACATTATATATAAATTCAACAACAGGTTCCCTTATTGCTCCAACACTCATCATTCCTGCAAGCACCAAGATAATTGTGGCAGCAACCATAATAACTTTTCTTCTTGTCCAAGAAACAATATGAGTTCGGTCGTAGGATACTCTTTTGAGCAGTTTTTCCATCTTTTTGTTGAACTCATCGGAAAACGCACAATCTATTTCCGATTCATTTTCAGGAATATCCTCAAATTCTTTTGAAGCATAGTACCGAAAAACTTCAAATACTTCTTCTTTGGTCATTGACATATTTTAATTCTCCTTCTCAAAAAGTGAATCTGTAAGAATATGTTTTGCTCTGGAAATCTGTATTTTAACCGTATTAGCAGGCCTTCCGAGCATTTTGGCTGTTTCGGATGTTGATAAACCGAGAACGAAACGATAATAAAGAACTTCTTGATATTTCTCGTCCATATCAGCCATTGCTTTCATCAAACTTTCAACCTCCATTTTGTTGCAAAGTCTGTTAAGAAATTCATTGTCACTAAGTTCAACTTTTTCTTTTCGTTTCATATCTTCATAATCGGAACGAGTTTTTCTCTTTCTAATTAAGTTGATAGAAGCGTTTTTTACAGATTTAAGCAAATAATTCCGTATATCTTTCTCGCATTCAGCATTTGTTATTATATCCATATGTGAGCTCGCTATTGAACAAAAGACATCGTGAACAATATCTTCGGCATCATGCTTATTGTTTAACAAATTCAGTGCTAAAAGATACATTTGATTTTTGTAAGCAAAGTAAATATCTTCAAATTGCCTTTTTCCTTTTTCGTTTTCAATTAAACTCAAATAGAATGCTAACATCTTTTCTCCTTTTTACATCCTACAATATGTATAACGCATTACTTGGATGTTTGGGTACAAATTTTTGATGAAATCTTTTGAAAGATTTAAAAATAAAAAATTCATCTAATTATATATGACGGAAATCGACAAATGTTACGCAAAAACTTTCCTTGAATTTAAAACTTCTACTTATTGCACAAATAACCGTTGCGCAATTTGGATGTTTTAACAAGAACTTTTGTTGTTGTCTAACAACAATTTAATGTGTTATTCATTATACCCCATAAAAAATCAGCACGCAAGTATAAAACCCTTGCCATGCTGATTTTGGCATTTTAACCCCTTATGTATCAACGGTTTTGAAGTGCTAATTCGTTACATTCAAAGAAAGTTAATCTATTTGTTCCTGTTCTTCTTCACATTGTAATTATCCTTGCACTCCGAACTGCAAAATGCAACATTTCCTCTGTTTGCTACAAATGCTGACATACAGTTTTTGCAGAGCTTGAGATGGATTGTGTCATCAGTCAGTATATCGCCGTTACAGAAAACGAGGATACGGAAAAGGGATTAAGTGATTTTGTTCCTTTCAAAAATCTGTTCAACGAATGGTTCGCAAAAAACAAAAGCCGAAAAGTTAAAGCAGCACTTCAAGCAAAGTTTGCTGCAGGCGAAAGATCCTGCACATACGCACCGCTTGGCTACAAAAAAGACCCCGATAACCGTAACAAGCTCATAATTGATGAAGAAACCCGTTGGATTATTGAGAAGATTTTTGATTTAGCGGTACACGGTGCGGGAGCAGCCAAAATCACCAAAACACTTATCGGAGATAAAGTGCCGACAGCAGGTTGGTTAAACTACACCCGATACGGAACATTTGCAAACATCTATGCAAATCAGCCGATTGAAAAGAGTTATCAATGGACGATTGCACAAGTCAAAAGCATCTTAAAAGATGAAACCTACATCGGTAATTCCGTTCACAACAAGCAGACAAACATATCTTACAAGAGCAAAAAGAATATCCGAAAACCAAAAGAAGAATGGCTCAAAGTAGAAAACACCCACGAAGCCATTATTTCAAAAGAGGTTTTTGAACAGGTGCAGGAGCAGATTGCTTCAAGAAAACGAAAAATGAAAGATTCGACAACACAGATATTTGCCGGTCTTTTGAAATGTGCTGATTGCGGTTGGTCAATGAGTTATGCGAACAATACGCAAAACAAAACTCCGAAGAAATATTATGTTTGCACAACTTACAGACAATTCGGAAAAAACGGCGGATTCTGCACTTCTCACTATCTGCGATATGATGTTCTATATTCTTAAGCAACGAAAAACGATATGTGCCTTAATCAGCGAAAAATTGATATATATTTCCGCTTCATAGGCAAAATTGATTAACCTATATCCTTAACTATGGGAGAGAAGCGAAACTCTGCCCGACATAACCGTTTTACCCGATTTGGCAAAGGTGCTTGAAACAACGGTTGATTTCATATTAAGCGGCGGCGAAAAAACGGTTGAGTATAAAGGCAGAATCAATGTTTCCGATATGATAAACGGAATAAAATGCCTTAAAAGCATGGGCGAACTTCTCAGAAAAGAAAATATTATCTATCACTCGGCAATAAAAGGCATCAACGAATCTATAAACACGGATATTGAAGAGGCTTTCACAAATGATTATGCCTTTGAAGCTTTCGCTGCTGAAGCGGTTATCCAGAATCTGAAAGCAGGCGCATATGTTGATATTACGGATGTAAAAAACAGTTTTAAACATGAACATTTCAGAAGAATTGTTCTTGATTTTTGCGGAAGATACGGGTTGAAATAAATTTTAACGGGGGCAGAAAACTGCCCCGTTTTTACATCTGTTCCAGAATATACTGCTTGACATCTTCAAGCTTGCTCTTTTGCCATTCGTTTTCTTCTGCTTTTTCGGCGAGGGGGCAAAGAATGAAGAAATCGAGGGTTTCGCCGGGTACTCTGCCCGTTCTCAAAGGCTCTGCAAAATGCTCTGCCCATTCTTCCTCGGTTGCGTCTTTGAACCGTTTCGGATTCAGATATGTCATCTGCCTTCTTGTAGCGGCAATATGCATCTTTGCCGAAAGAGGTGAAAGAAGATTGAAATCCTCCTCCTGCACATCAACAAAAATTCTCGGCAATTCAGCTTTGATAATGTGTTCGGGTCCTCTTTCTATTTCAAGTCCCATAGGTTCCCATGAAAACTCGGTTTCGGTAAAATTGATTTTTACAAGCAAGCCGAATTCCGTATTGAACTGCGAACGCTGATAATCCGTATCAAAAATGAAATTACCGAGCGAATAGAAAATAATCTTATCCCCTACCGTTTCATAATTCATGGGCACATGGGGATGATGCGACACAACAATATCCGCACCCATTTCAAGGTATTTATGATAGCGTTCTCTTGTGTATGGCGACGGAAGCGGAGTAAACTCCTCACCTGCGTGAGCAACAACTATGCACCAACGGCAGGTTTTTTTGATTTCATTTATTGTATTCTGAATTTCATCAAGGTCGCTCCAGCTGTAGCAGCCTGCTTTGTTTTCATCCGCTTTTCTGCATGCACGCTGATAACCCACACCGAACATACCGATTCCGCCTGCTTCGTCAATGATAACAGGCTGCCTTGCTTCGTGAATATCCATGCCTGCGCCGATGGTTTTCGCACCGTTTTCCTTTGCAATTTCGAGAGTTGTCCTGATGCCGTATTCACCTGCATCCATGATATGATTATTGCAGATATTCCATATATCGGCATTCATTTTATTAAGCACCTTAACCGCTTCGGGGTCAATTGTATGCAGAAGCTGCTGAACACCGTCCTTGGTGGTATTTTGTTCAACGGGCGCAACGGGTCCCTCAACATTCGCAACAACATGGTCGGCAGAATGAAGAAAATCAAGGATTTCATCCGAGATAAGCTCTTCGTCGTTCCATTGACCGTACATATATCTGTCAAAACCGATGTCACCGGTAAAAACTATAGTTGA
>CAZJOH010000049.1:0-17396 GCA_964547575.1 uncultured Clostridium sp. | reverse complement strand
CGCTCTCTTTTGAGAGGTCATGGCGGTTTGTTCTCGTCGGCCGGTCATTCAATTGTATTGTTCCGTTACCCGTTGACTACATTGTAGCGAAAAAGTTCACCGTTTCCCGTATTTCCAAGAGGATGGAAAAATCAAAAAACACCTGCTACAAACGTAGCAAGTGCTTATATGTTGAAGTTGAAATGTTTTTATGTGAGTAGTATAATAAACCCGATAACGCTCAACACAGAATGTCGGGAAATCAACAAAGCCTTTTGGTAGAATTAAGACAGACAAGGAGGGATAGATTTGGATTGGATTGTCGGAATACAACGAGCTATTGACTATATTGAGGATAATCTCACAGAGACGATTGGTTATGAAGAAGTTGCAAAGCAGTGTTATTCATCAAGCTATCATTTTCAGCGTGTATTCAGTATTCTTTGCGGTTATACTGTCGGCGAATATATCAGAAATCGCAGGCTAACTCTTGCCGGTAAGGAATTAGCAACAACTAATGCAAAAGTGATTGATGTTGCATTAAAATACGGATATGAAAGTCCTGACAGTTTCGCAAAATCATTTCAGAAGTTCCATGGAATATTACCGTCACAAGCTCGTAATAACGGCAGCAATCTCAAATCTTTTTCCCGTCTTGTACTGAAATTTTCTTTGGAAGGCGGTACAACTATGAATTACAGAATTGAAACGAAGCCAGCACTTACACTCATTGGCTACAAAAAGAGGTTCAGCGGAACACCTTACGACGCATCAAGAAAACAGCAAGAATCCGATTTCTTCACATCAACAAGAGCATCACAATGGATGCTCAAAGGAATGAGCAATGACAAGATGTCAGATTATTGCGTTCTTACTAATTTTGATGATGACGGCTACGACTTTTATATTACTGCCGCAACAGACGATTACGAACGCAACAATTTATATAACAGCGAAGTTACTGGAATTGACTTTATGGAAAAGTTCAATTTTGAAGAAATCGTTATTCCCGAAACAACATATTTTGTTTTTGAAACAGAAAAAACTAAAATGCCTATTCCCGAATATTTTGAGCTTCGCAAACAAATTGCCGCAGAGTGGTTATCTAACGACGAGTATCAGATGATAAACGCTCCTGAACTTGCTGTTTATCATTGGGGTATCACAGGCGGATTTACAGGAAGAACAATAGAAATCTGGATTCCTATTGAAAAGAAATAATATTGTCTGCCCTCACATTTGTGGGGGCAGTAGTTATGTTGTTGAAAAGATTGTAATAAATATGATATAATTTTATGTATAAACTTAACGAGGAGATGTCTAATATGAATATTTTTAAAGTGTTTGGTAGTGATATAAGTTATAACGACTATATACAACTTGATGGTGCGTTTTCTGTAGCTCATGTGAATTATGGCAATTCACCAATATTTAATGGTGTTGATAGTAAAGATATCGCAAAGGAATCAAGAAAAGACAGCCTATCTTCTAAAGAACATATCGAAGACGTTCTCGGTTGTCTGCGCTCCTTTAATGGAACAGAAAAAGACTTCAATGAGGATGATAAAATAGATCTATGGGAAATATATTGGTTGGAGTATATAAATGCGTTTGATAAACTTACTGAAACATTACCAAATTCTGTAGTAACAATTTATATAGGCAGACAAGCAACTGAAATCGGGATGAAATATTTGTTAATGAAGAATGGTAGCGAAATACCCAAAACACACAATCTGAAAATTTTAATTGATTTGCTATATTCAGAACTCAGTATTACTGATAAGTATATGGAAGATATATCTTTTTTCTGTGAAGCATTTTGTAAATATATTGAGGGCGGTAATGTCGAATATTTTAGATTTCCTGAATATAGAGGAAATAATTGTTTTGCAGGCAATAACTTGGATATAAACTGGTTATCATATAATCTTGCATTAATTCTATTAAAGCTTCTGCACTTGGCTGAACTGGAAAATAAGTTTCACACACTTTAAAGAAAAACTGCCCTCGCATAGAGAGCAGTTTTTATAAAATTCCGAAAAATTCGATACAAAAGTACAAACAAACGGACATATAAGGGTGTAAAATAGGGTTGAAGGAGTGATAATATGTATTTAAAACTAACCATACAAGAACGATTAAAGGATTTGAGAACCGAACAAAAACTGACTCTCGAACAGCTTGCCGAGAAAACGGGTATTTCCAAATCCGCACTCGGCAAATACGAAACCGAAGAATACAAGGATATGAGTCCGTTCAATCTTGTGACACTTGCGAATTTCTATGGTGTTTCAACTGATTATCTGCTTGGCTTGACGGAACAAAAAAATCACCCTAATGCAGACATCAACAATCTGCATTTGAGTGATGATATGATTGATTTGCTTGAAAGCGGAAAGATTAATACGAGGCTGCTTTGTGAAATTGCAACCCACGAGGATTTCAGAAGATTCCTGACCGATATTGAAATCTATGTTGACCGTATCGCAGATATGAGAATCAACGATTTGAATGCCGTTCTCGGTGTTGTGCGAAATGCGGCAATGGATAGATGCTCCGATGAAAACGATTTGTATGTCAGAACATTGGAGCTGGCACAGGTTGATGAAGATGAATATTTCAGCCATGTGATACATAAAGACCTTGACCGTATTATTAGCACAATCCGTGAAAACCACAAAAAAGACAGAACATCAGCAGACACGGTTTCGCCTGCAGCAGATGCACAAAAACAGTTGCAGGATGCATTGAATTTTGAGGGCAGTGACGAAGAAAAGAAAGTGAAAATGTATCTCAACACCCTAGGTATCGACTACAATTCGCTCACAAAAGAAGAACTTGTAACGCAAATAAACATCCTCAAAAAATCAAAACACATGAAAAGTCCGTACAACCAAAGAGGAAAAGCAAGTACAAAACACAGTGGCAATAAAAGAAAGAAGAAATAATTTCACAAATACATTTACAAAGGCAGTTAATCAAAAAAGGAGGCAGAAATGAACTGGATTGAATCTATAAAAGAAATACAAAAAGCACAAGAAAATAATCAGTTGGTTATTTTTGTCGGCTCTGGTGTTTCAAAGAATTCAAGCATTCCGACTTGGAAAGAATTAATCGAAAAAATTTCAGACAAAATTGGATATGACAGATGCAACTTGTGTAAGAAAGATAAAGAAGATTGTGCTAAAGAAGAATGTATAGATAAAAAAGCCTTCACACAAGATGAATTTCTTCGCATTCCTGAATATCTATTTCAAAATGATGGTTCTGAAAACAATATTGATTATTACAGTTTCATTCAAGAATCTTTAAAAAGTGATTTAGGCTCCAATCCCATTGATGATGAAATATTTAAAATACTTCCTCATCACATAATTACAACAAATTACGATTCGTTGCTTGAAAACTCAACGGATGTTAATTCACAACTATATACAGTTGTTTCTCAAGATAAAGATTTGCTTTCAAAATCAAGTGAACGATATATTATTAAAATGCATGGAGATTTAAATAATCCTGAAACAATTGTTCTAAAAGAAAGTGATTACATTGACTACGAGCAAGAACACCCATTGATCAGCACTTTTATTCGTTCGCTTTTAATCAATCACACATTTTTGTTCTTGGGATATTCCTTAAACGATTACAATCTAAATCTTATCATAGGATGGATAAACTATTTCAGAAAACGTCATAAAGTCGAACAAAGACCTCATAATTTTCTTGTGTCCTCTGATTCACCTACAAAGTTTGAAATTTCCAGATTGGAAGATAAAAACATTTATATTGTTGATCTGAATTCATTGCCTGAAGATATGGAAAAAAACATATCTATCCCTGAATTACTTTCAAATCCGATAGGAAGAAAAATGTTTTCATATTTGAGATGTATAACAAATCAAAAATTATTACAACACTATATTCCTTTGGGTGAAATTCTTTCAGAAAAGTATCAAGCTTTGAAGCCATATCGCAAAATTTCACATGAGGATTTGCTTAATATTCAAAATCTAGGAAGACCATCTTTTCTGGGTACCGAATTAATGTTTCACGAAAGAGATTGGTTTTCAAATATAAAAAAACTTATAGAAGGAAATAATCATGATGTTATAGACACATTTCAACGTGCCGGAATATCCGCTATTCATTTTTGGGATGACGATTCTCGTGTTTCTGTTCCTTCTCTTCCAAACACAGAGGACAGTTTAATGTCACTCTATCTTGATAATCGTTACAATGAATTATACAAACAATTAAAAATTTGTACGGATATTTCCCAAAAGATCTATTACTTGAGATTATTAAACGAGAAACCAGAAATAATAAATAAGTTGTTAGATGAAGAGTCTAAAATTACTCAGGGTAAAGATTTCATTTCTGTAATGCTACATAAGATGCGAAAGCGGTTAGTCAAACTTAGCTTGATAGATGATCAACCTGAGCTAACAAAAGAAATTGAACACTTATTTAATACCGCTCCTGCAAAATACCGCAATTCAATAATTTATTTGAAAAGTCTTTTCAATTCGCAATCAAAGAATATGCAGGAAATGGAAAAAATCCTTGGCAAACTTGAAAAAAGATATGAATATAATAGCAATACTTGGCATTCTGGACATGCCCATTTCCGTATATGGGAAATTCAAGCATATGCATATGACTATTATTTCTTTATCAAAGAAAACAGTTTGCCATTCGATAGTTTTAGTGATCCTAAAAACTATTTATCTTATTACTTGCGAGCTTTGTTGTGTTCTTGTTCTCCTGTAAAAGCTCAACCGACATACGATTATTTTGGATTTCCAACTCATAAAGAGCCATATCCTCTGTCGGATATTGAAATCGATATGTTTACTAAATACTGCGATTCCAAAAGCCTCCTTTCGTGGATTAAAAAATATTCTGTACAAAAAATACTAATAGAGGATGGGGTAGATGTAGTTTCTAAATATTTGAATTATTTAAGTGGTTTTCCGAAATTCCAGTCGTTTTTTTCATTTGATCAAATTTACTGTTTTACAATTATAATTTGTTTAATTGAGCTTGATAACACAAGTAAAAAGAAAATTTTAAAATCTATGGTAAGTCTATGCGAAAATTTAGCAAAGTCTGATTCAATTATTATAACCCATATATTTGATACTGTTTACTATATGATTAGCCATTTAATTATCGAGGACGCTAATGAGGAGAAAGAAAAATTAATATCTGTATTAGTTTCAAAAAATATTTATCCTAAAATAATTGAACGAAATAGAGGAAAGTTTTCTCGTGTGGTAAATATTTTGTCTCCTTTTGCCAATGAAACTACAAAACAGAATGTGATTAATGAAATTAACAACATAGAAAATGTTAAAGAAAAAAGCAATACTATTAATCTTTTTTACAAGTTGATTCCTCAAAAATTATATGCTGACTTCTTAAGCGAAAACCTTTCTAAATTAAGTGCATCTTTGGTTTTCGACTTATTAACAAACAGAGCGATTCAATATAGCGATACTGTTGAAGATATCTTTATTAACACAATAAAGTCTGAAATAGATAAACGCAAAAAAACGCCTAATATGCGTACAGATCCTGACTGGTTAAAAACTTCAATTGAAGAATTTTTGATTTTAAAGCTTATTGGGTTTGATGTAGACTTATGTAAACTGAAACCATATATAGAATATTCTGATTTTCTTGATTTTGCATTGAATCCTCAAACTTTTGATTATTCGAAAGTAGATTTTACTCATTATATGTGGCAAAATTTTGTTTATTCAAAGCAATATAAAAGCTTTTTTAAAGAGCACAAAAAAGATTTGATTACCGAAACGCTTAAAAATTGTTTTGATATGGGCTTAGAAACTACTGATCAGCAAAAAATTGTGTATGGATTATTATTAGATGAGCAAGAGTTGCGAGACTTCTAAAAATATATGTGTTATATTTACTCTGGTCTATATTACAATATCAAAGAAAAACACGAGAAACAAGAACTTCCACAGTTCAAATTTCTCGTGTTTTGTTTTACTTAGCTTGTTTGATAAATGCTTGCAAATATCTTTTGGGATTATTGTTTTACGCTGCTATCGTTGTTTTTGATACTTTATTATCTCATATCGGATAATGGAGTGTAATCTGTGCTGTTTCTCAAATACTCTTCCATTTTACCGCTTAACAGTAATTCCGCATAGCTCAAAGGCTCATTGTAAATGAGATAATCAAGTTCCGATGCTTCATACATATTGTTAGCATATTCAGCCTCAACAGTATCACAGTCGATTGATATCACAGGGCCGTCTATAAGTTTTACTTCAACACAAGCAGTGTCAATGTTGAATTCACAAGACTTAATTTGATTTTTCATAGCAGAAATCCTTTCTTATACATAAAATTATAAGCAATCCTGTTTGGCATCTGCCACACTTTTCTTATTTCTGCTATACTGTCTTATCGGAACGCGCCTAAGCCCCCGCCCTACATTAATTTATCTGCAATTCCCGAAGATTTTGCATTTGTATTCACAGCCCGTAGGAGTTGCGGCACAGCCTCCGAGAGCAGTTTCACGAAGTTCTGCGGGAAGTCCCTTGCCGACTCTGTACATAGCATCGGACATTTCGCTGAAAGGCACTGCGGATTTTATACCGGCAAGAGCCATCTCTGCACTTGTGAGTGCATTTGACGCACCCGCCGCATTCCTGCTCTGGCATGGCATTTCAACGAGCCCAGCAATCGGGTCACAGACAAGACCGAGCATATTGCCTATGGTTATAGCCGCCGCATCAAGGCATTGTTCGGGAGTGCCACCCATCATTTCAACCGCTGCTGCCGAAGCCATTGCCGCAGCAGAGCCGATTTCTGCCTGACAGCCTGCCTCTGCACCGGACACGGATGCATTTTTCATAAGCAGACATCCTATTGCACCTGCCGTAAAAAGACCTTTTATAAGCTCATCTTCAGAGAGATTGAATTCTTCTTCAAGTGCAAAAAGCACAGAAGGAACAACACCTGCCGAGCCTGCTGTAGGTGCCGCTACAATAACGCCCATTGAAGCATTCATTTCAAGAACAGCCTGCGAATATATGAGAGCTTTTGTGAGAACGCTCCCGCAGATCGATTTACCCTCTGCCCTGCGTTTTTCAAGCTTTGCAGCTTCACCGCCTATCATGCCGCCCATTGAACGGACAGCCTCATTCAAGGGTTTATGTACGGATTCTCTCATTATTTTAAGCGCTTTTTTCATGCGTTCATCAACGGTTTTTGCATCGTCCTCACCGTAAACAATTTCTCTCAGGCGCATAATTTCGGAGACGGGTTTATTTTCTTTATTGCACAAAACAAGTAATTCTTCCGCTGTATTAAAATCCATTTTTCACCCTCCCCTATCTTTTGATAAGCATTGTATCCTTTACAAAAGGATTTTTTTCAATTTTATCAACTATATCCTGCGTAATTTCTTCATCGGATTCAATAATCATATATGCAATTCCGCCCTTGTTTTCACGGTAAACACGCAGATAAGCTATGTTAACATGGCATTCGCCGAGATTCGCCGTTACCTTCGATATAACCCCGGGGTGGTCTTTATGAATAACGATAAGAGAATGGTATTCGCCCGTAAACAGCACTTTAACGCCGTTTATTCGGGTTAATCTCACCTTTCCGCCGCCTATAGATTCGCCTCTTACGGTAAGAATTCTGCCCGTAACATCCTCGATTTCCATATCAACGGTGTTTGGATGAACTTCCGTTTCTGTGGTGTTGGCGGTAAAAGAAAATTCGAGCCCCTCTTTTTCGGCTATTTCAAATGAATCTCGGATTCGTTCGTCATCAGTTTCAAATCCCATCATTCCGCCGAGAAGTGCTCTGTCCGTACCGTGACCTTTATATGTTTGTGCAAAAGAGCCGTAAAGAGTGAATTTAACTCTTTTAATCTTTTCGTGAGTCATTTTCCATGCAAGGCGAGCTATCGATGCCGCACCTGCTGTATGTGAGCTTGAGGGACCAACCATATTCGGACCGATAACCTCAAAAACGCTTATAAAAGCCATACTCATTCTCCTTATCATTGAAATGATGCCGAAATAATTATATTTAATTTGCATTATAAAGTCAATACAGCTTTATTTGTTCAAAAATTAAACCGTGAAATTTTACAAATTGCCCCTATTTAATGTAAAATTCTCTTGATTTTTAACAATATGTGAATTATAATTAAAACAGTTTATAATGGATGTGATTATTCATGGAGCTGTTAAAGCAGAGAATTAAAGAACAGGGTAAAGCAATCGGAACCGATATTGTTAAGGTTGATATGTTCCTTAACCACCAGATAGATGTGGAGCTTCTTTGCGAAATCGGCAAAGAATTCCGCAGAATTTTTGCGTCATCCGATATCAACAAAATAGTTACAATTGAAGCCTCGGGCATAGGAATTGCTTGCATTGCCGCACAGTATTTTTCCGTGCCTGTTGTTTTTGCTAAAAAAGGAGCTAACCGAAATGTTGGAGATAACATCTATAAAGCTGATGTTTATTCATTCACAAAAGGTGTTACAACCACAATCGGAATATCAAAGGATTATATAGGTCCCGACGACCGCATACTTATAATAGATGATTTCATGGCAAACGGAAAAGCTGTTCACGGACTTATCAATATTATAAATCAAGCAGGTGCTTCTGTTGAAGGCATCGGCATTGTTATCGAAAAAGGCTTCCAGCCAGGCGGAGATGCATTGCGTTCACTCGGCTACAGAGTTGAATCACTTGCGGTTATTAAATCCATTAACAACGGCGAAGTTGTTTTTGGATAAAATAATAAAACATTTTTGGAGGTAAAAAAATGAAGAAGTTCACAAAAATCATCGCAATTCTTCTTGCCCTCGGTTTTGTATTTGGTCTTGCAGCCTGCGGCAACACCGGGGATGAAACAAACAGCGACACACCAATTCAGGGCGCTGAGGGTCTTAAAGTAGGTTTTATTTTCCTTCACGATGAAAACTCAACCTACGACCTTAACTTCATCAACGCTGCTAAAGCTGCTTGCGAAGAGCTCGGCGTTGAAATGATTCCCAAGTACAACATTCCCGAAGGCAGCGAATGCTTTGAAGAAGCTTGCGATCTTGTTGACCGCGGATGCTCAATCATCTTTGCAGACAGCTTCGGTCACGAAGATTTCATAATCCAGGCTGCTGAAAAATATCCCGATGTTCAGTTCTGCCACGCAACAGGCACAAAAGCTCATACAGCAGGTCTTGCAAACTTCCACAATGCTTTTGCATCAATCTATGAAGGCCGTTACCTTGCAGGTATCGCTGCAGGTATGAAGCTTAACGAAATGATTGAAGCAGGTCAGTTTACTGCTGAAGAAGCAAAGATGGGCTATGTTGGCGCATTCACATTTGCTGAAGTTATTTCAGGCTACACTTCATTCTATCTTGGCGCAAAATCAGTTTGCCCCACAGTTACAATGGATGTTCAGTTTACCGGTTCATGGTATGATGAAACAGCTGAAAAGGAAGCTGCAAACGTTCTTATCAGCAACGGCTGCAAGCTTATCAGCCAGCACGCTGACTCAATGGGCGCTCCCACAGCTTGCGAAACAGCAGGTATCCCCAACGTTTCCTACAACGGCAGCACAGTTTCAGCTTGCCCCAACACCTTCATCGTTTCATCAAGAATCGACTGGACTCCCTACTTCAAGTACATGATTAACTGCGTAATCAACGGCGAAGAAATTGATACCGACTGGTGCAAGGGCATTCCCGAAGGTTCCGTAGTTCTTACAGACATCAATGAAAACGCAGCTGCTGCAGGTACTGCTGAAGCTATTGAAGCTGCAAAGGCAGAGCTTGTTGCAGGCACACGCCATGTATTCGACACAGCAACATTCACAATCGGCGGCGAAATAGTTACATCCTATATGGCTGACGTTGATACCGATGCAAACTTTGAAAAGGACACAGAGGTTGTTTCTGACGGTTACTTCCACGAATCCGAATTCCGTTCAGCTCCTTACTTTGATGCACAGATTGACGGAATTACTCTTCTCAACACAAATTTCGGTTAATCCGATAATCTGATAATTAACGTTAAGCGGAGTTTAAACGCTCCGCTTAACTTTTATTGTTGGACTTTCAAAAGACGATTAACTATAACCGTTTTTTGAAAATCCAAACAGGAGGTAAAAAATGAGTAAACATGCTGCAATCGAATTAAGAAATATAACTAAAACATTCGGCAAAATCGTTGCAAATAAGGATGTTTGCCTTACCGTTTATCAAGGTGAAATTTTATCGATCCTCGGCGAAAACGGCAGCGGTAAAACAACTCTTATGAATATGATTTCCGGTATTTATTACCCTGACAGCGGTCAGATATTCATCGGCGGCGAAGAAGCTGTTATCAAGTCACCTAAGGATGCTTTTGATTATAAAATCGGCATGATTCATCAGCATTTCAAGCTTGTTGATGTTTTTTCCGCCGTTGAAAATATTCTTTTAGGTCTTAAGGATGACGGAAAATACAACGTAAAAGAATCATCCGAAAAGGTTAAGAAAATCTGTGAGCAGTACGGCTTTGAGCTTGACCTTACAAAGAAGATTTATGAGATGTCCGTTTCGGAAAAACAGACAGTTGAAATAATCAAGGTTCTTTACAGAGGGGCTGATATCCTTATTCTTGATGAACCTACAGCAGTTCTCACTCCGCAGGAAACAGAAAAGCTCTTCAATGTTCTTCGCCGTATGCGTGACGACGGAAAAGCTATCATCATTATTACTCATAAGCTCAATGAAGTTCTTGCTCTTTCGGACAGAGTTTCCGTTTTGAGAAAGGGCGAATATATCGGAACGGTCAACACCTCTGAAACCGACGAAAACCAGCTTACCGAAATGATGGTAGGAACCAAAATTTCGCTGAACATCAACAGAACCGAGCCTAAGGATTCAGTTAACCGTCTTGAAATCAAGAACATAAGCTGCATTAACCGTGAAGGCGTTACAGTTCTTAAGGATATTTCATTCAATGTTAAATCGGGTGAAATTTTCGGCATTGCAGGCATCGCCGGCAGCGGTCAGCGTGAACTTCTCGAGTCAATCGCAGGTCTCCAGAAGCTCAATTGCGGTGAAATCCTTTACCACAATCCCAAAACAGATACAACCGAAAATCTCAGGGATAAAACTCCCGTTCAGATAAGAGAACTCGGTGTAAGACTTTCTTTTGTCCCCGAGGACAGACTCGGCATGGGTCTTGTAGGCAATATGGACATTGTTGACAACATCATGCTCAGAAGCTACAAGAGAGGTAAATCCGTTTTCCTTGAAAGAAAGCAGCCGAAAGATCTTGCAAACAAGATTATTGAAGACCTCGGCGTTGTTACACCGAGTGCAAACACCCCCGTTCGCCGTCTTTCCGGCGGTAACGTTCAGAAGGTACTCGTAGGCAGAGAAATTGCTTCTTCTCCCACGGTGCTTATGGCAGCTTATCCCGTAAGAGGTCTTGACATAAACTCATCATACCTTATTTATAACCTTCTGAACTCACAGAAAGAACAGGGCGTTGCAGTTGTATTCGTAGGCGAAGACCTTGACGTTTTGCTTGAGCTTTGTGACAGAATCATGGTCATTTCTTCAGGCGAGATTTCGGGTATTCTTGATGCAAGAACCGCAACCAAAGAAGAAATCGGTCTTCTTATGACAAAACGCAGCGGAGGTGAAAAATAATGAGCAACAAGCCAAAGAGAATTCACGAGCCTCTTTTTCACATTGCCAAAAGAGACGGCATTTCCACATTGAAAGCATGGTTAATCAGAGCTGCTGCCATTATTTTTGCACTGATTGTATGCGGACTCCTGACAATGTTTCTTACCGGTGAAAATCCGATTAACGTTTATGCATCAATGATTGACGGCGCAATCGGAACGGAGCGCAGAATCTGGCGTTTGCTTCAGGACCTTGCAATTCTTCTTTGCATTTCCCTTGCAGTTACTCCTGCTTTCAAAATGAAATTCTGGAATATCGGTGCAGAGGGTCAGGTGCTTATCGGCGGACTTGCAACAGCCGCCTGCTCAATGTTTCTGAGCGATTATCTTCCTCCTTACCTTCTTATTCCCGTAATGTTCATTGCTTCCATAGTTGCAGGTGCAATCTGGGCGGTTATTCCCGCTTTCTTCAAAGCTCATTGGAATACCAACGAAACCCTTTTCACCCTTATGATGAACTACATAGCAATTCAGCTTGTTTCTTATTTCTGCTTTGTTTATTCCGTTCCTAAGGGCTCGGGTAAAATTCCTCTTTTGCCCAAGGTAAGCTGGCTTCCCACCTTCGGCGATAACGACTATCTTGTTAACATCATAATCGTTGCAATCATTACCTTCGGTATGTATATTTATCTTAAATATAACAAGCACGGTTATGAAATTTCCGTTGTAGGCGAAAGCGAAAATACTGCAAAATATATCGGAATCAACGTTAAAAAGGTTATTATAAGAACTCTTATTCTTTCGGGTGCTATCTGCGGTATCGCAGGTCTGCTTCTTGTAAGCGGAACAAACCATACAATAGCTTCTAACACCGTTGACGGCAGAGGCTTTACAGCAATTATGGTTTCGTGGCTTGCAAAGTTCAATCCCATAACCATGATTCTTACCGCATTCATTATTGTATTCCTCGAAAAAGGTGCCGGCGAAATTTCAACAATGTTCGGTCTTAACAGTTCATTCTCTGAAATTATTACCGGAATAATCATTTTCTTTATTATCGGCTGCGAATTCTTTATTAATTATAAAGTGGTATTCCGCAGCAAAAAGGAGGCGAACGGCAAATGATAATTGCATTTATTCAGCGTGCAATAGTTCAGGGTATTCCCCTGCTGTTCGGCTCAACAGGTGAGATAATTACCGAAAAAAGCGGCAACCTCAACCTCGGTACAGCGGGTGTTATGTATGTAGGCGGCATCTGCGGCGTTATCGGAGCTTTCCTTTATGAAAATTCCGTTGAAACCGTAAACCCCGTTCTGGCTGTTCTTATTCCTCTGCTTGCATCAATTCTCGGCTCTGCCGTTATGGGCTTTATCTACGCACTTTTAACCGTTACTCTCAGAGCTAATCAGAACGTAACGGGTCTTGCTCTTACAACCTTCGGCGTTGGCTTCGGTAACTTCTTCGGAGGCTCACTTATCAAGCTTCTTGACACCGACGTTCCTTCAATCGCACTCAGCGCAACAAGTAAGTGTTTCAAAACAGCAATACCTTTTGCCGATAAGCTCGGTGTTATCGGAGATATTTTCTTCTCATACAGTTTCCTTGCTTATGTTGCAATTGCAATTGCACTTATTACAGCATTCTATTTCAAGCGTACAAAGAGCGGTCTTCATCTTAGAGCAATCGGTGAAAACCCCGCAACAGCCGATGCTGCAGGCATAAACGTTTCGGCTTATAAATACGGCGCAACAATAATAGGCAGCATTATAGCAGGTCTCGGCGGTCTTTATTATGTTATGGACTACGCCGACGGCGTTTGGTCAAACGACGGCTTCGGCGACAGAGGCTGGCTTGCAATCGCTCTTGTTATTTTTGCTGTATGGCGTCCGAATCTCGGCATTCTCGGCTCATTCCTTTTCGGCGGACTTCTTATCATCCACAACTATATTCCCAATCTCACTCTGAGCGCACAGGAGCTTTTCAAGATGGCTCCCTATGTTGTAACAATCATTGTTCTTATTGTTATCAGCATGCGTCGCAAGAGAGAAAATCTGCCCCCCGCAAGCCTCGGACTTTCGTATTTCCGAGAAGAAAGATAAAAAAATGCCGTGTATAGCACTCAACTATACACGGCTATATTTATTTCCTTTTCTTTTCAGGAACGAGGAAAATAAACACAAGCGAGCTTACAAGAAGAAGCATGGGATAGAAAAGATTTGAGATAATTTCAAATGCCGAAATCTCATATCCGAGAGTGTTTACGGCAGATATCGCAACGAGTATCTGCGCACCATAGGGCAGAAAACCCTGGAATATACATGAGAAGGTATCAAGAATTGATGCAACCTTTCTGTTCGAAACGCCAAAATCCTTCGCCATTTCCGAAGCTATGGGATTTGCCATAACTATTGCAACAGTATTGTTGGCTGTTGCTATATCCATAAGACCGACCAGAAGCCCTATGCCGAGCTGACCGCTCTTCTTACCTTTGAATATACGGCGTATACCGTAAAGCAGCGCATCAAATCCGCCGTTATGTTTAATGAGTGCACAGAGTGCAGCAACAAGAATTGCAACCATAGATGTTTCAAACATTCCCGATGCACCCGTACCCATTCCCGAAAGAAGCTCGGGAAAATTCACGGTGTCTGTAAGGAGCATAATTAAGCTGCCCGATACAATGCCTATAATCAGCGTCAGAAACACATTTACGCCGATTATTCCGCTGATAAGAACAAGAATGTAGGGAATAATTTCGACAAGGTTGTAATCCTTTGTTATTCCATCCGATATATCAGTACCCATTGAAAGAACTGAAATAAGGATAAGAGTTACAATTGCAGCAGGAACAACTATCGCAAGGTTAGTTCTGAATTTATCCTTCATTTTACAGCCCTGACCGTTACAAGCAGCAATTGTTGTATCGGAAATGAATGAAAGATTATCGCCGAACATCGCCCCACCGACAACCGTACCGACACAAAGAGGCAGCGAAAATCCCGAGCCTGTTGATATAGCAACGGCAATCGGGGTTATAAGCGTGATTGTTCCGACGGAAGTGCCCATCGCCGTAGACACGAAACTGCTTATTATAAAAAGAACAACAATAGCAAATCGTGGCGGTGTTACAGAAAGAAGAAAATAAGCAACACTCTCTGCCGAGTTTCTGCCTACAACACCAACGAAAATACCCGCCAGTAAGAATATCAGGAGCATTGTAATTATATTTTTATCGCCTACGCCCTGCCCCATTATCCCGAATTTTTCATCGAGCGATATTCCACGGGTCTGAATAACCGCCACAAGAAGCGCAACCAAAAACGCAACCACAACTGGAACATTGTAAAATCCCATGGGAATTTTCATTATATATTCAAATATTATTCCGAGCATAAGATAAAAAACAATAAATACGCCTATCGGAATAAGTGCTGAAGCATTTGTTTTTTTCATTATTTTACTCACTTAACTGAATTAATCTCAACTTGCCGAAAAGTATTTTTAAAACTCATAATTTGGCTTAACAATTTTACCTGTTTTTGATGACTCAACTATTGCAAGGCATACCGCAACAGTCTTTGCACCCTCTCTTGCATCTGTTGCAACGGGTTTGTCATTAAGGATTGCATCTGCAAAAACATCAAACTCCTTTACGGCATTATGATTATTAACCTCAACCTCAATTGTTTGCGGTTCCTTAGTAACGCCTTCTTCATCCGTAACAAAAAGTGTTATAGTCGGCGAAGTATTATCACAGATAATTGTTCCTTTGGTGCCGTAAATGACAGTACGCATTGTGTAGTCACGCTTACAGCCTGTTGAAACAAAAACCTTCCCTGCAACATTCTCACCAAACTTCATTATAGCGATTGTTGCATCATCATAAGGAACCTGCGGAAGAAGCTTATGTGTACCGTATGCAAAAACCTCCTGCGGGTCACCTGCAAGCCAACGGATAAGGTCAACAGCGTGTCATCCGCCGCCGATAACGCCGTGACGGTTCGGGTCTGCACGCCAATTATCACACAGTTTCATATAGTCATGTGCATATTCGGACTCAACGAAATAAAGTTCGCCGATAACCCCCGATTCAATGAGTTCTTTTGCTTTTTCAAAAGCAGGAGTAAACCTGCAAATCTGACCGACCATAAATTTACGGCCTGATTCATCTGCCGTCTTTATTATTTCTTCAAGATCATCACGGGTAAGAGCAAGAGGCTTTTCGCAAAGCACATGCTTGCCCGAACGAAGCAAATCACAAGATACCTTTACATGCTGCTGGTCGGGAATAGCAACGGTAACAACATCGATATCCTTATTCTTGACAATATCCATATAATCAAGGAAACGCTTTTCCTCGGGAATTCCGTATCTTTCGCCTGCAAAACGAAGATTCTCTTCGTTACAGTCACATATTGCAGCAATCTCTGCACCGTAATTCATAGCACCTTCAACATGACACATACCAAACTTCATGCCTATATTTGCAACTACTAATTTATTATCCATAATAAAGCCCCTTTTCAATACAATATGATTATTTTACAACGAAAAAAATCGATAGTCAATATGTTGATTATTTTATATATAATAAATCCGAACATTTCATTAAAAAGAAAAGCTCGGATTTTTAATGTTTAAAAGCTAAGCACCATATATCATTCAGTCGTTATCCCGTCGGCACTGTTCAGTTAATCTTTTATACACACTTTGAATAAAATCAACTTTATCCTCATCATCAAAAAGAATATCAAAAATCCGAATTGCTTTTTTCAGATAATCCGGATTATTTTCTGTTTCACTGAGTGCCGTCAGATGATGAGAAATTCCCCATGCGAGTGGTTCTAACGCTTCTTTTGCCGCTTCCCGTTTTTCATTGCCTGTCAGAAAATATACGAGAGCATTTTCCCGTGATTTATAAAGATTCGGAAGTTTTCTTGCCTGTTCAATGGCTTTCGAGCGTTCACCGATTTTCCAATAAGCAAAACAAATATTATAAAGCGTTGCACCACGGACCTCACAATCATCGCAATACTTGATTATTTGTTCCTGAACTGCAATAGACTCACGCAGATATTTTTCTTTTTCATCACCTGTACCGTCAAGTTTTTCCAAAGAGGTTGAAAGCTGAACAAGCAGAAGCGCATCATTGGGAAACTTTTTTAAAGTCTCTCTCATAAGACTGACATTTTCACAATGCAAACCGTTTTTATTGTTATATTGCCACTTTTTATTGATTTCATTATATTTTTCTTTTTTCTCCTGCTCACTCACACCGAGCAATTCATCAACGCTTATTCCGAGATAATTTGCTATTGCAGGCAGCATTTCAATATCAGGATAACCGTCACCCCGTTCCCATTTACTTATTGATTGAAAGGATATGCCAAGATGCGATGCAACTTCTTCCTGAGTCAGATTTCGCTCAAGGCGAATTCTTTTTATGTTTGCTCCTATTGAAAATTTCATAATAATACCTCCGTATATTATCCGGTAATACTAATATACAAGATATTTACTCTCTGTTCAATAACCGTTTGAATGATTATGTTCAACTAAAAATTGAATAGTAATTTCACCCCAGAATTGAATGTGGCACAGACATTAAATTATCTGAAACAACAACAAAACCACCCGAAGTTCGGATGGTTTTGTTTTGGGATTCGTACCCTTTTTTGAACCCCTTTATTTTTTATAAATCCCTTCTTCATACCATATGCGGTTCA
>CAZJOH010000048.1:0-17810 GCA_964547575.1 uncultured Clostridium sp. | reverse complement strand
TGCGTGAACTTTCAAAGAAATACCGTGACAGTGATGTCAAAAATATCGACCTTCTTAAATCCCAAGCAGAACAACTCAACCTATCTGTTGCAGCTATGCAGAAAATGGATTGGTTGATTTTCAGATACTACAGACCGAAGAAGAAACCTATAAAAAAGAAAAATAAGCAAAAGAACGAAAAGCATTGATTCTTGCTTTTCGTTCTTTCTGTATATGTGGCTTTATAAGATACAAGTTTATAAAAAAATATTCAATGTTTTCCCCAAAATATTTAAACGGAAAACATTGCCGAAATATGAATGAATATGTTAATATAAAGTATCTTTTAAAGAATTATGAGGTTTTCTATGGACAAGGAAAATCAAAATTTAGTAAGTCTTGTTATCGACACTCAGAATGACGTTGAAAGTGCGTTTGAAAAGCTCTATCACGAATCGTTCAAACACGCATACTGTACCGCTTCTCTGTTGCTTAAAAACGAGCAAGATATTGAAGATGCTTTGCAAAACAGCTATATGTATGTAGCAAAATACATCAAGGATTTAAAAAGCCCCGAAAGGTTCAATAATTGGCTAGGCGTAATTGTAAAGCACGAATGTCAGAAATATATATCAAAGCAAAAACATATTAGCGATATTTTTGCGTCGGTTAAGAAAGCAAAGGAATTTGATTTAATTTATGACGGCAATTTAACCGATGATTACATCGAAAAATCTGAAATCAGGAATTCAGTTCAAAGAATTGTTGATGATTTACCCGAAGACAAAAGAGCCTGTGTTGTTTTATTCTATTATGAACAACATTCGTTGACCGAGATTGCAGAAATACTCGGTGTGCCTGAAGGAACGGTAATGAGCAGGCTTTTTTATGCCCGTAAGAAGCTTGAAAAGGAATTCAAAAAGCTTCAGAAGGAAGACGATTCACTGTTTGGAATTTCCGTTATGCCGCTTATTGTTTCGTTGTTCAATTATCAAGTGAAAACAATGATTGTTCCGTCAGCAACGGAAAGCGGGATAGTTGCTGCTGCAGTAGTGAGCAGTGTTGCGGGAACTGCAACAGTGTCATCTGCTGTAGGAACATCAACTGCGGCAACGGTAGCGTCAACAGCAAGTGTTGCAACCGGGGCATCAGGGGCTGCAAGTGTTGCCGGTACTGCAGTTGCAGCAAAGGTTACGGCAGTTGCGGTTGCGGCCTCAGTTGCAGTTGGCGGAGGAGTTGCAACTGTAAATCATATCAAAAACAATAATGAAACAGTTACAACACAGACAAGTGTGACATCAACCGTTGAGCATGCAACTGTTGCAAATGTAATTATTGAGGAAACAACAACCCTGATTTCCGTATCTAAAACGGCAAGTGCTTCATCAGATGTTTCGGAATCTTCAAAAACACAAACTGTCAGCAAAACGGAATCTGAAAATTCTAAAACAACCACAGAAAAATTATCGACAACAGTAAAAATAACGACTACGAAGCCGACAACGACCAAGGAATCAACCACAGCAGAAACTACAACGAAAATTCAGACAGCGGAAACAACAACAAAAGAAGTTGCAACTACAGCAGAATCCACTACAGATGTCGCAGATATTTTCAGTGTATCAGACGGCGTGTTGAGTAAGTACACGGGTGATGAAAGCAATGTTTCCATTCCGTCAACCGTTGGTTCATCAAGCGTTACCGCAATAGGAACCAGTGCGTTTATGGGGAATACAGACATAACGTCTGTTTCAATTCCGTCAACCGTTACCAGAATCGGAATGGAAGCATTTTCGGATTGTGTAAATTTAAAGAGCGTTTCGTTGCCGTCATCGCTTGAAAGCATAGGTGTTGCCGCATTTTACGGTTGTTCTTCGCTTACATCGGTAACTATCCCTGATGGCACCAAAACAATTTCAGACGAAGCATTCAGCTATTGCACAAGCCTTGCAACCATAACAATTCCCGATTCTGTAACAAGCATCAGCGAAGATGCATTTTACGGCAGTGAAAACGTGGTCATAAGATGCTCAGAAGTCTCTGCTGCATATAATTATGCCGTTGAAAACTCAATAAATTATGAATTGATGTAAGGAGAATTTAATATGAAAAAGTTTTTATCTTTTGTTTTGATTCTTTCCCTTTTAACCTCTAATATTGTTCTGCTTTCAAAAATAAATTCGGAAGCGGTAACAGATAATTACAGCGGTCATATGGAAAACTGCGGATTCACGTGGGAGATTGATCGAGAAACAAGAACTCTTACAATCAGTGGTGAGGGAATAATGCATATCGGTTCTACGGATTATCCCGCCTGGACTGCGTATTATGAAGACTTCGATTATGTTGTTGTAGAAGAAGGAATAACATCACTTGCCGACCATTGTTTTTACAATCTTACAATTAAAAAACTTACTTTGCCGTCTACGTTGGAAGTTATAAGGGACACTTCACTATATGATACAGAAGTTTTTGAAATTGAAATTCCTCAAAAAAACAGTTTAAGGCGTTTTGAAACTTATTCATCGTCTTCGGTTGATTTCCGTTCAACCTCATGGTTTGCAGATCAACCTGACGGATGTGTTTATCTCGGAGATTTTCTGCTTTGGTACAAAGGCACGGCACCTGATGATACGATTATTGAAATAAAAGAAGGAACACGTGCAATAAATGTCAAGGCGTTTTATGGGCAAAAAGGAATAATCGATTTTGTTTTCTGCGAAGGAATTGAAAGAATAGGCAATTCCGCTTTCCAAAACACAGGTTGGTATAATAATCAACCCAACAATTCTTTAATTTATATTGGCAATGTTTTGCATACGATAAAAGGAACTTCAACAGCCTCAAAGCTTACCATTAAAGAAGGAACTGTTTCAATTTCGCCGTATGCTTTTTCAAATAAAGAACGCTATGGATATATAAGATATAAAACTGTTGAAATACCAGCAAGTGTCAAATATATTGATGAAGGGGCATTTGCTCAGAACTCTCTTTACTTTGAAAAGGTTGTTTTTGCAGAGAACAGCCGGCTTGAACTGATTGATTCGTATGCTTTCTACAGCTGTCCCAAACTTGTTCCGCACATTCCTGACGGAGTAAAGCTTATCGGAGAATATGCATTTTCTTATTCTACCGGTGAAAACACACCGGCGGTTCTCGATATCCCGGCTTCCGTTGAATTTATAGATTATATGGCTTTTCACGGTTGTTTGTTTAACAAATATAACGTTGATGAGCAAAATGCGAACTACTCAAATGACGAAAACGGAATTCTTTTTAATAAAGATAAATCAGTTCTTCTTTCCGTGCCGTCAGCAATAGATATTGAAGAATACGAAATTGCAGAAACTGTAAAAAGAATCGAACACCATTCTTTTTATGATAATGAAACATTAAAAACAATCCGAATTCCAAACACAGTTACTGAAATCGGTTATTATGCTTTCGGTTCGTCGGCGATTGAAAACATTGAGCTTGCTTACGGATTAAAGAGAATTCCGACTTATGCTTTTTCAAGATGTGATAATCTTTTGAGTTTTGTTGTTCCGAGAAGCGTTGAGGTTATAGAAAAAAATGCTTTTTATAATTCTGAATTATATGATATATATGTTCCGAGAGAAACAATATATATAGGTGAATATCTTTCAAATAATCTTTTCTTGACGGTACACTGCTACCAAGGCTCGGTTGCAGAAACCTATGCAACGCAAAAAAACTGGAAAATCGAATATATTAATGATCCCGATATCACAAATCTCACTGCGCTTCTTGAAAAATATAAGAATATCAACAGAAACAACTATGTTGAAGAATCGCTGATTCCGCTTGATAATGCTGTGGCACAGGTTGACCTCGTAACAATTTATTATACAGCTGAGCAGGTTACAGAATGGGAAAACGCCATAATTGATGCATTTGAAAAGATTGAGCTTTTGCCCGCAGACTATTCTGAACTGAATATTCTTATTCAGAAGGTTATTTCCATAGACCGTTCTCTTTATACGCAGGAGAGTCTTGAGAGGCTGGATAAAGCTCTTGCGGCAGTTAAACCGGATGTAGGCATAGATGAACAGGATAAGGTTGATAAATATGCCTATGACATTGCAACGGCATTCTTTTCTCTTGAATATCTTCCTGCAAATTACGATTCGGTTTATGCCGCTATAGAAGAAAGCAATAAAGTTGAACGCAGAATGTATTCACAGGAATCTTTAACCGTGCTTGACCAGAGCATTAATTCCGTCAATTATGATTTGAATATTACGGAGCAGAATATAGTTGACGGCTATGCACAGAAGATTTATTCTGCGATTGAAGAATTGAAATATGCAGATATTATTCTTCGCAACGAGCCTCATGGTGTTATAGTCAGCGCAACCGCAAAAGAAATTGACCCCGATACGGATTTGAGTGTTGATTTAAAAGACTCTTCAGACCTGCAAAGCGGTAATTTTGCGGTAGGAGGTACGGTTAAGAGCATTACTCTTTATGATATCAACTTGATTCTGAACGCAGAAAAAACACAGCCAAACGGAATGGTTACCGTAAAAATCAAGCTTCCCGAAGGCGTTGACCCCAAAAGATGCAAGGTTTATCACGTTATTGATGACCCTGTTGACCCGCTTGTGCGCTATTCAACAACTCTTGAGGGTAATTTCATAGTTTTTGAAACCGACCATTTCAGCGAATTTGCCGTTATTGAGGTTGAAACCGTATTAAACGGCGTTTCAATAACTCAAATGCCGTCAAAGCTTGTTTATGCGCTCAATGAGAAAATTGATTTAACCGATATGGAAATAACCGCCCTTTTGAGTGACGGCACATCGCAAATCATCACAGACTATGATGTTTCAAGTGTAGATACTTCGTCTGTAGGTACCAAAACGGTTACGGTTTACTATACTTATGGTGAGATTACAAAGAGTGCATCGTTTGAAATAACTGTTTCTGCAGATAAGCTTGCAGCAAACATTATCTGTAACGGTGAGGATGTAACTGAAATCAACAAAAAGATCAAGTGGTATATGCCGTATTCAAGTGAATCATTGAAGCTTGACTGCGATTTGAGCATTCCTGGCAACTACAATGTTCAATGGAGTTCAGATAACTCCAAAGTGACAGTCAATTCAAACGGAAATGTTACAAACAAAGGCTTTTTCTTCCCAAGAAAGGCGAAAATAACGGCAACTGTTCTTGATAGTGCAGGCAATATTATAGCACAGGACAGTATTGTTGTAAGATTCTATAAGTTTTCGTTCCAACTGACAAATATTATGAGCAAAACAATTACAAACTTTGTTTTCGGCAAAAAATTATTTTAAAACAGGAATCCGCTGTGTATGTTGCGTACACGGCGGATTTTTTGCACTAATTCAAAAAAAGTTATTGTTATTTTTAACAAATTTTCAAAAATATATGAATGAAACGCCAAATCTCCGTATCTTAATTTATGTCAGGAGCATTTAAATGCTCCTGGAGGCGGTCAACAAGCGTTTTTTTTGACCGATTTTATATTCAGGAGGTTTTACAAAAATGAAGAAAAATGCAAAACGGTTTTTAGCTCTTGCTTTGGCTTTGATGATGGTGCTTGGAGCGGCACCGTTATCTGGATTTGTCGGACTTGAGTTGCCGAAAATTAATCTGTTTGCGTCCAATGCTGAAGCGGCGACGGAACCTGAAATCTATGAAAATACAGATTTGGTTTACGGAAGCAACGGGACGATTACCAGAATTGAATGGTTGCATAACCTGACAGTTATTTTTGAAATGACCGTAGCAGAAGACAATGTACCGGATAACTATTTTGCTGACCTCACAGAGGACAGCGAATACTATAAGGATGCAATGCTTGCAACCGAATTTGGTGTTGTTGATATTGCTGCAGGCGAAAATCTTGATCCTGCAGGAACGGCAACACGTGAATTTGCGGCGCAAACTCTCAATTACTGTCTTGGCTTTACGCTTCAGGACACAGCATACACATTCAGCGATATTGATGCCGTTACTTATGATACCGATGCACAGGTTGCAATTAACAGAGGATGGTTTTCACTTGTTAACGGTGCTTTCAACCCTGAACAGAACGTAACAACTGCAGAAGTTAACGTAATGATTGCCGATGCACAGGCTGTTCTTGAATCTGCTGAAATTGACTACACAACAGAAGATACCTTTGAGTTTGCAGACAATGTTATAGTTGTTCCTGCAGATACTTATACAGAAATTGACGGAAACACCGTCAGAATTCTCAGTTGTCCCGAAGAAATAAAAGCAGGCAATGTTTTTGCTGTTTTTGTCAATGAACTTCCTGTGATTTATACTGCGGTAGAAGTTAATACTACTAATTCACTTACTGAAATAACCGCAGAGAAATATGAAGAAGATGATGCAATAACAGAAATGACTGCTTCGGGTCAGGTTGAAGTTTACGCTTCTCAATTTGTTCCGGCCGAGGGCGTAACCGTCATTGAGGATTCTGTTCAGACATATTCGAGAGATACAAAGCCTCTCAGTTCAATTAAGGTTAAGGGTGAAATTTCTTTAGGTGATGGTTCTAAAGCAACTTATACCGCGAAGATCACCAATTTAAAACTTGATTACGATATTGACTTTTGGGATTCTTATTATAAAGTAGGTATCGGCGGCAATGTAAGCATTGATTTCGGCTTATATACCGATGCCGTAAAAGAATCCGGATGGGATAAAAGTCTTGTACTCGGCACTGTCAGCGTTGCAGGCATAGGCTCAATAGAAATTTCTCTTAATTATGAACTTACGGGTCAGATTATTTATACCGGCAGTTGCTATGTGTACGGCGGTTTTCAGTATGACGGTCTTAACTTCAGATTTGAGAAGAGCTTTGAAAAAACAGGATTTTCGGTTGCTGCGGAAGCAAAAGGAAAGCTTTATATCGAACTGTTTTTTAAGTTTGATGTTTATGCGGCACGAGGTGAAATTTATGTGCAGTCAGGTGTTGAAGGCAGATTAAAATACAATATGTATAATGACGGCGAGCTTCCCAACGAATGCACAACTGTTTCTGCATGGTTTTTTGCAAAATGCGGAGCGTTTGTTGAACTCGGCAAAGGAAAACTTTCCGAAAGCTTCGGCGAAACGGTAGAAGTCTATAATGAAAAGAACAGCCCGATAAAAGTTTATTTCCATTATGAAGACGGCAGAGAAGTTTCCGAATGTTCAAGAGGTAAAGAATATATTACTCCCTCAACATCAAAATACGGCAGCAGCGGTATGAGATACGGCAGCAGCACGGGCAAAAACTCTGCAGGCGAAGTTTACACAAAATATGAATATACTCTTGATGAAGAGGAAAATGCAACAATTACAAAATACTACGGCAATGCCGCAACAGTTATTATTCCCGAAACCTTGGATGGGTATAAGGTTGTGGGGATTCATGGTAGTGCTTTTTATAAAAACACAAATTTGAGAAGTGTAACAATCCCTAACAGCGTAACCTCTATCGGTTCGTATGCTTTTTATTATTGTACCAATCTTTCATCGGTTAAACTTTCAAATAACATAGTTAATTTGGATGCTTTCGCATTCGGCTATTGTACATCGTTAACATCGATTTTTATCCCCAAATCTCTTGATTATGCCAGCACATATGGTACTGCCGTTGATAAAGGCGGTCCGTTTGCGTACTGTAGCAATTTAAAGAACGTTAAGTTTGAAGATGGTACTTCTGCAATAGCTTCTTGCTTGTTTGACAGGTGTACCGGATTAACATCAATAATAATTCCTGATAGTGTTGCAACTATTGAATCAGTAGCATTTTCAAAATGTTCAAACTTGACTACAGTCAAAATCGGTGATTCTGTTAGTGAGATTGGCTCATCGGCATTTTCCGGCTGTTCTTCACTTGCAGAAATATCCATACCTGATAGCGTAACTAAAATAAATACATATGCTTTTTCTGATTGTATAAGTCTTTCATCTGTTAAACTTTCGAATAATTTAACATATTTAGATGCTTTTTCGTTTGGCGGTTGTACTTCACTTACTTCAATTTTTATTCCCAAATCATTAGTTGACTCCAGCGCTTATGGTACTGCCGTTGATAAAGGTGGACCATTTGCTTATTGTAGCAGTTTGGAAAATGTTGAATTTGAAGAGGGTATTTCAGTTATAGCTTCTTGTTTGTTTAATAGATGTACAGGTCTAAGTTCAATATCAATTCCGGATACGGTATCAACAATAGAAAATGGAGCATTTTCCTATTGTACAAACCTTGTTTCAGCTAAAATAGGAAATTCTGTTACGGAAATAGGCTCTTCCGCTTTTTCTGAATGTGCAAGCCTTTCAACTGTTGAAATTGGTAAAGCAGTTACAACAATTGGGGATGAGGCTTTTATTAATACAGCATTAAAAAATCTTATATTACCCAACAGCTTAACAAGAATAGGTGATTATACTTTCAGTGGTTGTGAAAAATTGGAAGAAGTAACGTTGTCCAACAGACTTAATCATTTAGGACTTCGTGCTTTTGGAAATTGTAATTCACTCACTGAAATCTTAATTCCAAAATCATTATCGTCTGTAAGAGGAACAGAAAGTACATTTTATTCTTATGCTGGAGGACCGTTTATAAATTGCAGCAATTTAAGTAAAGTTGAATTTGAAGAAGGAAGAACAGAAATTCCTCAGTATTTGTTCGGTGGCTGTACAGGATTAACTGAAATAGAAATTCCTGACACAATAACAACAATTGAAAAATTAGCATTTCGTGACTGTACAAATCTTGTTTCAGTTAAGTTGAACGAAGGAATAACAGGGCTTTCAGAACAAGCTTTTTACAATTGTACAAATCTCAATGATATAGTCATCCCTGAAACAGTAACATCAATAGGGGAAAGTGCTTTTCGCGGATGTGTTTCGTTGAAAGAAATCGAAATAAATAATCCGGATGCGAAAATTGCAGAATATGCTTTTGATGGTTGCAAGGCTCTTGAAAACGTAGTATTACCCAAAAATCTTGCTACAATAAACAAGGGTGTTTTCCGTAACTGTACTTCGCTTAAATCAATTAACTTTCCTGAAACATTATCATCCATAAATAAGCTTGCTTTTTACAACTGCGATTCGCTTGAGATAGTTGAACTTCCCGATAGCGTAACAACGATAGAAACAGAAGTATTCCGAGATTTGGACTCTCTAATAAAAGTAGTCATACCTAATAGTGTAACAGAAATGTCTTCATATGTTTTTGCAGAATGTGATAACCTTTCAAACGTAAAATTAGGTAATGGCTTAACAACAATCCCCACATACGCCTTTGCTGATTGCCCTTCAATTGAAGAAATCGAAATCCCCAAGGGTGTTACAACAATCGGTGCAAATGCCTTCCGCAATTGCACGGGTCTTAAGAAAATCATAATTCCCGTAACCGTCACTTCAATAGACACAACGGCTCTTTCTTACCCTGACAGAACGGTTATATACGGCTGTACAGGCACTTATGCCGAAACCTTTGCAACAGAAAATGGTTTTGAGTTTGTTGATATAACCAAACACATAACAGGTATGATTCTTAAAGATAATGACGAAGAACTTGTAACAATAACAAAAGGATATTATGCAACTCCCGAGTTTGAATATCTTCCTGCCGACACAACGGATGTTATTACTCTTGCATCGAATAATACATCAATTGTAACCGTAAGCGGAAACAAGCTTTACGGCAGAGCAAACGGTTCTGCAACCGTTACGGCTACCACAACGGGCGGTTTGGAATATACTTTCAATGTTTATGTTCACACTTTAAGTTCGATTTCCGTTTCAAGCCAGCCGACAAAAACAAGCTACAAATACGGCGAAGAGCTTGATTTAACAGGTCTCGGAATAACCGCAACCTATGGCGACGGTATGACAGAAATAATTACCGATTATACAGTCAGCGGTTATGATCCCGACGTTTACGGCACGCAAACAGTAACTGTTACCTATAACGGTAAAAAGGTTACATTTACAGTTGAGGTTATTGATGACAGAACAAAGCTTACTTCGATTGCTATAACCAAGCTTCCTAATAAAATCGCTTACGAAAAAGGAGAAGCTTTTGACTCAACAGGTATGATTGTTACCGGTTATTACAGCGATGGCACATCGGCTCCTGTTACAGGTTATACTGTTTCCACAATGAATTCGCTTAAAACAGGCACTCAAACCCTTACCGTAACCTACGAAGAATTCACCGCAACATTCACCGTAACAGTTGGCATGGTATCCGCAACCCTTTCTTCAATCGCAATCAAGGCAAATCCGAATAAAACAGTTTATATTGTCGGCGACAGCTTTGATTCAACAGGCCTTGTTTTGACAGCGACGTATTCCGATGGCAGCACAAAAGAAATCACAAGCGGTTATTCGGTTGGCGGATTTAGTTCAACAAGTGTAGGAACCAAAACGGTTACTATTACTTATGAGGGTAAAACAACAACATTCAATGTTACCGTTAAAGAAAATGAATCGGATATAAAGGAAACATATACCATCACCTTTAATTCAAACGGTGGCTCATCTGTAAATCCTATTACCGCAGAGGAAGGGTCTGCAATTTCAATGCCTGTTAATCCTACCAAAACAGGATATACCTTTGCAGGTTGGATGGATACAAACGGAAATTCAGTTTCTGTCCCATCAACAATGCCTTCATATAACATGACCCTTTATGCAAAGTGGGCTGTAAACAGCTATACTGTAATATGGATTGTTGACGGTGAGAAAACAGCTGAAACGTATAAATACGGTGCAGCAATCATCAACCCGGCTAACCCTTCAAAAGATGGTTATACTTTCAAGGGTTGGACCCCCGATGTTCCCTCAACAATGCCTGCTTATGATTTAACCTTTACTGCTGTCTTTGAAAAAAATGATACTCCGGTTGTTCCTTCCGAACCGGTTAAGGCGGATGTTATCAAACAGCCAACACAGACAACCATCAGCTATGGTGACGCAATTATTCTCCATGTTGATGCATCAAAGATTCCCGCAGGCGGCTATGTTGAATGGTCTGCGGATAATGGCAATTTCACCTATTCCGCAAACGGTGATACCTGCAGAATAGACCCCAACAAGAGCGGTTCAACAACTTTCACCGCAACAATCTATGATGCGCAGGGCAATGCTGTTGCAAAGGACGAACAGACAATGACTTCAAAAGCAGGTTTCTTTGATAAGATTATTGCTTTCTTCAAAAAACTGTTCAGCTTGACAAAGGTTATTCAGCAGTCACTTAATACAATCTATTAATCGTTAAAGAGCTCATCTTCGGATGGGCTCTTTCATATACACAAAGGAATTTGTGCGCTTTCACCGGCCGCAGAGCCGAATCTTTGTACGTTTCACGCGTTGACGTGGCCGATTGACTCCTGGTACAATTATTCTGCAGAGGAAATATATCTTCTGTAAAGAGCAGTAATTCCTGCTTTGTTTGACTGCATTAATCCTCCTCTCTGGCAGTCGAACATACATATTCCGCTTGTATTGTATTTTCATCTTCAGTATTTGTCAAATGTGCGAAATCGCCGCCTAAATATTTTCCGAACCTTTCGGTAAGTGTAGAGCCGAGTTTTTGTGCTTCAAATCTCTCAAATCTTGATGAAACCTTGTAACATATTCCGTTGATGAAATAGTCACAGTCAAAGTCTGAAATCGGTATGATTTCACCCATAAATCATCTTGCCTCCCGATTTCTCTTTTTCTGCAGATACTTTGCATAATATTCGCAAGCCTTAATTATGAATTCCTGCATCTGTCTTTCATCAGCCTTCGGAGAGTATTTCTGCAATCGTTCCATAGACATCTTGAACATCGGTTTTTGATTAGCTTTCTCCTCGTTCATAATATTGTTAATTGAGTTTTCGTTCAGTTCTCCCGATTGAAACAACTTACGTATTCTGTTTGCCTGCGAGTATGACGGAGTACATTCCGTTGCTTCAATTTCACATAACAATATCCGTTGAGTTGCTTTGTCAAGATATGAAAGCTCAACCGCAACGGAAAATGCGATTTTGTTTTCATCCACCATTTGAAGCAGTTCGGGAATAAGCATAGTCAGGCGGATATACCGCTGTACCTGCCTGCCGCTGTCGGTGTCAGAAACACTTTCTCTGGACTTGTGGACAGCTTGTCCACAAGTTAAATCCGTCCTCTTTCCTTGTGCTTTCAAAGCATCAAGTTTCAGCTTGTATGCCTTTGCTTTTTCGCTCGGTAAAATATGTTCTCTGTGCAGGTTGCTGTCAACAAGCATAATCATTGCTTCTTCTCTGCTTACGTCACAAACGGTAACGGGTACGGTTTCAAGATTCAGCATACGGGCAGCGTGAAGTCTGCGGTGTCTCGATATGACTTCAAACTTGCCTTTCTCATCCGTTGGTCTGACAATCAAGGGTGAGATAATACCGTTCTCGCTTATGCTGTTAAGCAGCGATTCCAATTCTTCGCCCTCACGGATTCGGTAAGCAATCGTTTCTTATTCTTAAAGCTCTTTGAGTAAGTTTTGAAGTTGATAATATCACCGCAATATTCCTGCTGTGCGAGTATTTTCTGAACGGTTGATTTATTCCACTTGTATGGATTGGTTTGAGTTTTCTTTCCGCCTTTCTTAAGGCCCTTGCTCTGCCAATATGCCAACGGAATCAATATTTCGCTCTCCTGTAAGAGTCGGGCGATTGTTTCATTGCCTTTACCCTCAATACACATTGCAAAGATTCTTTTAACTACTTCCGCCGCTTCTGTATCAACAATCCATTTCTTTTTGTTGTTCGGGTCTTTCATATATCCATAAGGCGGTTGAGATAACGGTTCTCCGAGATTACCTCTTATGCGGTGTGAACAACGGACTTTACGGCTTATGTCACGAGCATACATCTCGTTCATAATATTTTTGAACGGTGCGATTTCGTTGTCACCGTCATTACTGTCAACCAAGTCGTTGACAGCTATAAATCTGATGTTGTGTTCGGGGAAGAAGTTATCCGTGTAATGACCGACCGAAACATAATCTCTGCCCAGACGGGATAAGTCTTTAACCATTACGGTTGTAACATATCCCATTTCAATATCTTCAAGCATTGCCTGAAAACCGGGTCGGTTGAAATTTGTTCCCGTATAACCGTCATCAACATAGAACTTGGTATTGGTCAGCTTCAAGTCCTTTGCCTTCTGAGAAAGCAATTTCTTCTGAGATGTGATTTGTCAAGGGCATTTTCTGCAAAAATCAATATTTTGTTTGTATTGAATGAATATAGCATAACAATATAGCCCTCAACTCATTTGTTTGAGTTGAGGGCTGCTTGATATTAAGCACTACTCATTAAGAGTTAAACTAGTGATTATTGATACAAAATAGTCACTTAAGTCTTTAGGAACAACAACAATCAAGGTCTTGTCTTCAGGCATTACTTCGTAATATCTGTAAACAAGAGTATTATCTAAGATGCTGAAAGATTTGGCATCGACAGAAAACAAGCCATCATTACTTGACATTTTGAAACGATATGCTTTGTCGCCAAGACTTGATGTTGAAACAGCTTTTGCGTTGTTTGTTCCTGCAAAAGCGTTTGGGTCGTAGGCGTTTTCTTCGCAAAAGGCTAAAAGCTCATTAAGCTTGACAATATCCATTTTATCCACATCAATGGTTTCAGATGAAACGCCATTAGTTTTAATAATACATTGATATGTAAAATTGTTTGAGTCAGAGTAGTATTTTTTTAGTTCTTGCCATTGGTCATCACGGCAATAAACACTTTCCGGTGCACCAGAAACTTCCAAATTTACATTGTAAAGTAAATCGTATTTTGTTTCTTCTATACGGTGATATTGTCCTGTGGTATCTTTGAGAACAGCTTCATCACCATATTGGGGATTTCGCAGAATCAAATCACCCTGGAACTTGTTACGATAAAGAACACCGTCAACCATGATTGCGGTTGTACCTACTGTAGATTCGTTGTATTCTTCCACAACAATGGAGTCTATTCCATTAGTTAAGGAAGGATTTTTTGTGTCGGATTCTGAAGAGTTTATTGCACATGAGGATAACATAAGTAAAGTAACTAGGCACATGAAAACGGATTTAATAAATTTCACTTATATTCATCCTTTCCATTTTAAATTTCAATTGTTCCCCGCTATCTATATGATAGCAGGGAATCCTGAGAAAACACAGATGTAATTTACTCTAACAGTAGTTTTCAATTAATTAACGCTAACTGCTTATGTCCTTCAGAAGTAATAATCTCTGAATTCATCAATTTCAAACTACTTAATCCCACATTTTGAGGTTCAAGTGTATCAATAATTTTCCAGCCAGCAAATAGAAAATATTTATTTGTTGTAGTTTTAATCTCAAATTTCCAACTACGCCCTTTTTCTACATAACCAATACCGGATTTTGAACTTTCAGAACCATCACCTAAAACATAATCTACACTAATAATTTCTCCCTCAATTTGATTAAACATGTTTTGGAGTTCAGAAGAAAGCGATTCGTGATTTTTCTTTTTGTCATCCGAAAACATCTCCTCAAAAGCATCAATATCCTCGGATTTAACGGCATCAATTATGTTGGATATTATTACATCATCGCCAGGAAAGGTTAAGTTTTGATAAGCTGATTGTAAAGTCCCACTAAATGGAAAAAAAATCAAAAGAACTGAAAGAATACTTATGATGATTTTTGTCATAGACAACACTCCTTAATAGTTTATATTGAATTGATATCCAGAAAACTCATTTCCATTTTCTGTGTAATACATACATGGACTAGAACAACAAGAATAAATATCTTTACAAACACACAAAGCGGGATGTTCACAACCACATCTGTGTAATTCATGATCGGCTGCTCTTGGGGTATTGGCGAAATCGGTCCAACTTATTTCATTCCATTCATTTTCGTCTCCATCCAAACTCTCTTTTTTCAAATAAAAAGGAGTCATCAAAGTTTCATCTTTAAATTTAACCTTTAAATCAACGCTTAACCAATTCAAATTCGGCAACTGAACCTCTGGTGTGAAAGAACAAACCCACCAATTTTCTTGTTCAAAGTGATTTAGGGTTCTTTCAAACAGCCATAAATATTTATATTTGACAGTCATATCAACTTGCAGGCGGAGATTTGTGTCAACCTCATAAAATTCTTGCTCTACATTTTTAGGATTATTAGTTGAATAAATTCCTATTTCTGCTCCAGCACCGAGGTTCCAATAGTCGGCTTTCCATATCCAAACAACATAGTACTTATTATCATTACCTACGAAAGGATATTTGTCTTTAAATATAGGTCCTCCTACACTAAAGAAAAAGTCGTAAATTGGAGAATATCCTGCTGCACTCTGCCACATTGACAAACCTGTTTGGCTAGTATAGTTCACATAATCACCGTATTTATGCTCTTTAAATCCTAAAAAATATTCTGCCCAGGGTAAAAGTCCTTCCATGTCCATTGGAACAACATATCTTAATCCTGTTGGAACATCAAAAGTACTATTAATGAACGGGAATTTTTCTAATGCTTTAGAAAAAACATTAGGAAGAGCTTGGTCTGTAATTTCTTCTTTAACAACGGGTATAGCCTCCTCAACAAATCCGATTTCTGCAATGCTGCCATTTTGGGGATCAGCTATGGCAAACACTTCATCGGTAGCGGCTTCTAATGCCCACGATACAGGAAGCCACGCAATTGATCTTACTCTAGCGTTAAGCCAAAGGAGATCACCTGCGGCAGTCTTTAAAAACGAGTTCTCTGATGCAGTTCCGCTAGGATCAACATATGAAACAGGATTACCATCACAATAAGCATACATATTGTTTCCCGTAATTGCATCACCTGCAATGAAAAGGCTGTCGGGACTAATAAATCTGCACCATTCAGGGTTGTAATATCTTGACTCAAGGTAATACCAATTTGTTTCGGTATCATAATAATAGCCTCTGTAGCGAATGGGGTTTATCTCAGCCATATCTCCCGATGAATAAACAATATTGCCATAAGCATCATATCGGTATTTGGCAACAACATTACCATCTCCATCAACAATACCTGAAATGTCGTTTTGCAAATTTCTCAAATAATAATACGGCGCACCGTTATAAACAAAGCCTACCATATTACTATTTGCATCATACTGAAAATCAAGCGTGTTTGTACCATCAGTCTGACGCATCAACAAATCACCTGAGTAAAGATAATTGGTAGTTACGCCATTAACAGTTTTCTGTACTCTATGACCTTGTGAATCATATACATAACTGATGTTTTTACCGTTACCGGTTATACTTGCAAGCTGCGTGCCTCTCTGCCAAGTGTAATTATAACCATCAAAAGTAAGCGGATTACCATTAGCATCATATGTAATAGCTTTGCCATCAAAAGCGGTTAATTGGTCTTTCCAGTTTTCGTTACCGTAAGTAAATGTATGGATTGGTTCATACCAAATACCCGTAGAAGTAATATTTCCGGCAGAATCATAAGAATACACATATAAATCCTCAGTAATGAAATTTTCTATGACCCTGCCTAATCCATCATAAATATAATCGTATGTCTGTTGGTCTACACCTTCATAACTTAAATAAAAACTTCCATCATCATTATACTCAAAGGTATAAACCTGAAGATGATCGCCATCTTTGGTTTCATCGATGATTTCTTCAATCTGATTGCTGGTAGTGGCAACACCATTGGTGGCTCCATCTTTATACTTGATTGTTCTGATAACAGGACCGTATGAATAACTTTCAACTCTACCAAATTCATCATAATTGTAGTGAATCAGTGCGTTGTCAAGAGTGTCAATAACAACATCTTCAGGCATGCCTTTTTCGTTAGTATAATATTTACCTGAATATATATTAACATTATCATCACTAAATGTCAATCTTGCGAGAGAACCCGACCTATTGTAATCGTATGTTGTCAAAGTTCCATCGCTTCCGGTAACTCTGAAAGGCAAATCGTAGAAAGCATAATCATACTGATATGATGTGTTTGTGACATTATCCACAATCTTTGACAGACGGTCGTTTTCATTATAGTAATATTGAGAAATTTGTGTTCCATTCCAAGAGTCACCAACTAAACGGTCACGACTGTCGTAAATAGGAGCGTATGAGGCATTATTTGCATAAGTAACCTGTGACAACATTTGTCTGCCATTATATGAATTGGTTGTCAAAGTCCGTGTTCCGACTTTACTTGAAGTAACCCGATTCTGAGAATCATACTCATATGAATATGATGTGCCGTTTTTTGTTATTGTTTGGGGCAAATAATTCTCGTAAGTAAAGCTTGTCGTTGACAAAACAGACGGCTCTGCTTCTCCACTTGTTGAAAGCAGTTCATCTGTGTTCGGGTCATATGTGTATGTTGTAACATTACCGATAGAATCGGTAACACTTGTCAATAGACCTTTAGTTATGTTTTCTCCGCTGTCATCGTTGTCATAAACATATAGTGTTGTTACATCTGCAGCATCAGTATAACCTCTAAGATAGTTACCATCTTGATAATAGGCGAAGGTTTCTGACATTGTGATTTCTTCACCGTTTTCATCTGTGTTTATTGTGGTTTGCTTGGTTATCTACCCGGCATCGTTATATTCATATTCAATTCTTGTGCCAATGTTGTTTGTTGTGGTTGTGACGTTATGACTATCGTCATATGAATATGTTGCAACAGTTTGCTCAACACCGCTTACAGTTTGAATAACCTCATCAACATCCGTAGGGTACTAACACAAAACATAACAGTTTACAACGGGCTAATCAAGGAAAAATGTGAATCATCACAATTTTCCTTGCAACAA
>CAZJOH010000047.1:0-18709 GCA_964547575.1 uncultured Clostridium sp. | reverse complement strand
GATGTCATACCGCCACGAACTGTGAGGATACCCTGAGAAGCCTTCATACCTGTGATGTCTTCAGGTGATGTTTCAAGACGAACAAGAACAACCTTTTCGCCCTTTTCGTTCCATTCAACAGCATCTTCAGCTGTGAATACAACCTTACCGCAAGCAGCACCGGGAGATGCGCCAAGACCCTTACCAGCGGGAGTTGCAGCCTTGAGAGCAGCAGCGTCAAACTGTGGGTGGAGAAGTGTATCGAGGTTTCTTGGGTCAATCATAGCAACTGCCTGCTTCTCGTCAATCATACCTTCGTCAACGAGGTCACAAGCAATCTTAAGAGCAGCCTTAGCTGTTCTCTTACCGTTTCTTGTCTGGAGCATATAGAGCTTACCGTCTTCAACAGTAAATTCCATATCCTGCATATCTCTGTAGTGGTCTTCAAGAATAGCGCAAACTTCGTTGAACTGCTTGAAAGCTGCGGGGAACTTTTCAGCCATTTCAGCGATGGGCATCGGAGTACGAACGCCTGCAACAACGTCTTCGCCCTGTGCGTTTGTAAGGAATTCACCCATAAGACCCTTTTCGCCTGTTGCGGGGTCACGTGTGAATGCAACGCCTGTACCGCAGTTGTCACCCATGTTACCGAAAGCCATCATCTGAACGTTAACAGCTGTACCCCATGAATAGGGAATATCGTTGTCACGGCGATAAACGTTAGCACGGGGGTTGTCCCATGAACGGAAAACAGCCTCAACAGCGCCCATAAGCTGTTCTTTAGGATCTGTGGGGAAGTCTGAACCGATCTTGTTCTTATATTCAGCCTTGAACTGACCTGCAAGAGTCTTGAGGTCTTCAGCAGTAAGATCAACGTCCTGAGTAACGCCCTTTGCTTCCTTCATCTCGTCGATGAGTTCTTCAAAGTATTTCTTACCAACTTCCATAACAACGTCGGAATACATCTGAATGAATCTTCTGTAGCAGTCCCAAGCCCAACGGGGATTGCCTGACTTTGCTGAGATAGCCTCAACAACCTCTTCGTTAAGACCGAGGTTGAGGATTGTGTCCATCATACCGGGCATTGATGCACGAGCACCTGAACGAACGGAAACGAGAAGGGGATTTTCCTTATCGCCGAACTTTTTGCCTGTGATTTCTTCCATCTTAACGATGTATTCCATGATCTGAGCCTGGATTTCATCGTTGATCTTCTTGCCGTCTTCATAGTACTTTGTGCAAGCTTCAGTTGAAATTGTGAAGCCCTGAGGAACGGGAAGACCGATCTTTGTCATTTCTGCAAGGTTTGCGCCTTTGCCGCCGAGGGTGTTACGCATTGTTGCGTCGCCTTCGGAGAACAAATAAACATACTTGTAAGCCATTGGAATCTACCTCCATATAAAATAATAAACATATTTAACCGGTCAAATCCGCAATTGCAGACTTAACCATTACAGATTATAACAGATACAAAAACAAATTTCCATATGTTTTTAGGAAAATATATAAAAATTTTCCATAATCTTTTTAGTAACAATATACATATCGGGTCGGAATTTGCGGATTTATACGCTTGGAGTTGAAAAGATATGCAGAAATGATGTATAATAAATTCGGAATTACATTGCTCCGCAAAAGCCGGTTAACTCCTTCAGGCGTACCGCCAGCTCCCTCATGAGGGAGCCCAAGGAGCAAACTGCATTTATTCATAATGATTGCAGTTTCATCAGCCTCCCACTCGGGGGAGGTGCCGAAGCGCAGCAAGGCGGAGGGGGTAAAATCAGTTTTTGCAAAGCAATAAAACAAATTCTTCTCTTTTCTCTTGACATTTACCTTGGGTAAAATATTAAGATAACCCCGAAAGGAGGTCGGTTTTGATGAAAATGAAGGAAGTAATTGAAAAAACGGGACTGACCGACAGAGCCATAAGGCTTTACATAGACGAGGGACTTGCCCTGCCTGATATCGAGGAATCCTACAGCGGAAGAAAAAGCATTGATTTTTCGGAAAGCGATGTTGAAAGGCTGAAAAATGTTGCGCTTCTTCGCAAAGCGGGATTTTCGATTGCAGACATAAAAAGTATGGTTGACGATAATTCAACAGCAAAAAATGTTGTTGAAAATTTTATTGAACAGACCGAAAACAACATCGCTCACGAAACGGAAATCGTTGAAAAACTCAAGGGCATTTCGTTTGATGAAGCCGTTACACTCGAAACTATATGCAAATCACTTTCGGCAACGGTTGAAGAAAAAGAAATTCCGAAAGAGGATTTGAAATTGATTTTTTGGAAAAAAGCAGAGAACAATCCATACAAATTTGCAGGCATAATCGGTTTGATTTTTACCGGTATTGTTTATATTCTGACGTTTTTGTTATGGCTCGGTCAATCAAGACATCTCGCACTTGCGGATGATTGGTATTCATGGGTATTACTGTGTTTTTCCGGTTGGTTAGCCCTCGATGTCCTTTGCATTTTACTTGTTTTATTCAACCGTGACAAATCCGAAAAAAGGAAGAAAAAATCACGCAGAGTTATTTCTGTAATTTTAACCGTGCTGTCATGGGGTATCGGAGTTGTAGCTTTTTACATCTCATTATTATCTTCGTTGCTGTCGCCGTTTTATTCCCTCACAACCGACATAAGAGATTATCTGGTTCTTGACAGCTGGGTGGAGGATGCCTACGGAGATGAAATTCGAGCCTTCTTTCCCGAAGAAGTACCCGAATATGCGCTTGAATCATCGGACAAGGTTTATGCAAGCATACCGTTCACAACAAGGTATTATTATAAACAGACATATGACTTTGACCAGTTTGTTGATATTGTTGCAGAGTGGAAATTGCCTGTACAGGAATATGAAAATGCAAAAGCAAAAGCAACGGAAAACATGAAATATACGGAACAAAAAGGTGACTGGATTCTTGTTTATTACCGTGGGGATTCCGATCATTATCCTGATAAATATATTTTTGCATATAACGATAATCAGAAAAAAGTGAGATATATTGCGGAAATAACCATGGGCTCACGTTCGGGCTATCCCTATTACCTCACGCTTGATTGGTAATATCGCTCTTGAAAAAATTAATGGTATGATATATAATCGGTGTGGAATTATTCTGCACCGATTTTTCTGTTTACAAAACTTTGTTAACCCCTCCGCCTCGCTATGCTCGGCACCTCCCCTGAATGGGAGGCTGACAAAACATCCGACTTTCTGCATAGCAGAAGCTGACTGCTTGGCTCTCTCCTGAGGGAGCTGTCCGTAGGACTGAGGGAGTAAAAAATTAACCTTCCGGTCGTGTTTTATGGAAATTTTTACATTGGCGCTGTTTTGTGCCGTTTTGCTGATATGCGTCATTTTTGATGCTTCCGTGCTTTATGCACTTGCGGCAGGTCTGATTATTTTCAGCGCCTATGCATTAATCAAAAAGCACTCGTTCAAATCAATATTCAAGATGATTTTTGACGGAATAAAAACCGCTAAAAATGTTCTGATTGTATTTCTCATTGTCGGAATGCTCACCGCTTCATGGCGTGCAAGCGGAACAATTCCATTCATCATTTCGTCTGCGGTTAAGCTCATAAATCCGAAAGTTTTCGTGCTGATGACGTTTCTGCTCTGCTGCGGAGTTTCGTTTCTTGTTGGAACATCCTTCGGGTCTGCCGCAACAATCGGCGTTATCTGCATGACAATGGCGTATTCGATGAACATAAACCCCGTTATTGCAGGCGGTGCAATACTCTCAGGCGTTCTTTTCGGTGACCGCTGCTCCCCCGTTTCAACAAGCGCACTTCTTGTTTCCGAGCTCACAAAAACGGATATTTTCACCAACATAAAAAATATGTTCCGTTCTGCGGCAATTCCGTTTATTCTGACCTGCATTATGTATCTTATCCTCGGATTTTCGGCAGGTGACGGAGGCGAAATCCCAGACCTCGACACGATGTTTTCCAAGGAATTCAATCTTCATTGGCTTTCGGTTATCCCTGCGGTTGTGATACTGACATTATCATTGCTCAGGGTAAAAGTTAAGTTTGCCATGCTCGCAAGTATTGTTTCTGCACTTGTTGTCGGACTTGCCGTTCAGGATGTTGAAATCCTTGAATTCCTTAAAATAATGATTTTCGGTTTTGAAGCCGAAACAGCGGAAATAAAGCATATGATTGACGGCGGCGGACTTGTTTCCATGCTCAAATCGGCAGCGATAGTCTGCCTTTCATCAGCATATTCGGGAATTTTCTCCGCAACGGGACTTCTTCATTCCCTCAAAGAAAAAACCGAACTTTTAAGCAGAAAAATAACACCGTTCGGCGCAACAATGATAACATCAATTTTCACTTCTCTCATTTCCTGCAATCAGACTCTTGCTATAATTCTCACGCATCAGCTTTGCAACGGCAATGAAAAAAATCCCGATAAAGCGGCAATAAGCCTTGAAAACTCGGCGGTAGTAATTTCACCGCTCGTACCGTGGTCAATAGCAGGCGCAGTACCCCTTGCTTCCGCAGGCGCACCGACCGAATCACTTCTTGCCGCAGGTTTTCTTTATATTTTACCGATATATTCGCTTTTAAAGGCGTTAATAAAGAAAGGAAATAAACATGAACAGAATAACAAGCTTCACGGTTGACCATGACCTTCTCACAGAGGGCATTTATGTTTCACGCATTGACGGCGATATCACCACCTATGATATGCGTACCCGTGTTCCCAATTCGGGAGATTTTATGGACACAACAACCGCACACACCGTTGAGCATATGTTTGCAACCTTCGTAAGAAATTCCGAGATAAAGAATGATGTTATCTATTTCGGACCGATGGGCTGCAGAACGGGATTTTATCTGCTTGTACGCAATGCCGACAACGCAAAAATCCTTGAAATAACAAAGAAAATTCTTGCAGATATTATTGCCTATGACGGCGAGGTTTTCGGCAACACAAGAAAAGAATGCGGAAATTATCTCGACCTTGACTTGGAAAAGGCAAAGGAAGAATGCCGCAGATATCTGAAGGCTCTTGAAGCTGAACAGACTTTTGAATATAAATCATAACGGAGGAATATTATGAACAAGGTTTCACTTAAAGAAAAGCTTGGCTACGGCGTTGGCGCCGTGGGTCTTGACCTGAGCTACGGAATGTTTTATTCCTATCTTTCGCTTTTTCTGACAAATGCGCTCGGCATCAGCCCCGCTTTTCTTCTCATCATCACTCCCCTTGCAAGACTCTGGGACGGCATCAACGACCCGATGATGGGCATGATTGTTGACAGAACAAACACCAAAATGGGCAAGTACCGTCCGTGGATTATCACAGGTGCAACCATCAATGCAGTTGTGCTTTGCCTGCTCTTCAATAATCCCGGATTTTCAGCAGGCTCGGTTGGTCTTTATATTTATGCCGCAGTCCTTTATGTTCTTTGGGGCATGACAAACACCCTCGCAGATATCCCCTTCTGGTCAATGGTTCCCTCTTTTGCAAGCGAAGAAAAGGACAGAAACCTTGTTTCAACAATTGCAAGAGCTTTTTCGGGTCTCGGTCAGGGAATTATCTCAATCTTTACTCCCATTGCGGTTGCATATTTCGGCGGTGTTGCAGGCAGCAAGCTTGATTCAATGACATCCGACACCCTGAGCAAGGGCTTCGGAAAATGGTCGCTTATTACTGCGGCAGGTCTTATTCTTTTTGCTGCAATCAGCGTTCTTTCCACAAAAGAAAGACGCATTGTTGTCAACAATGAAAAGTTCTCGTTTAAAGGTGCAATTAATGTTATAAAGCAGAACGACCAGCTCCTTGTTTTCATGCTTTTCGCAATGATTTCAAACGCAGGCTTCTATATGACATCGGGCATAAGCAGCTATTATTTTACCTCTGTTCTCGGCGACCTCACCTTGCAGTCAAAGTTCAATCTTATGGGTACGGTCGGCTCTGTTCTTGCAATTCTCGTTGTTCCCGTATGTTCAAAGTTCATGAATAACCGTTCGATTTACAAGCTTTCACTCAGCATGGCTGCCGCAGGCTACATCGGAATGGCAATCATGGGTTACTGCATTCCCGGCAACGTTACATTGCTCGGCATTTGCTATATTCTCACCTCTCTCGGCACGGGCAGTATGTTTGTTAATCAGACAGTTATGCTTGCCGACTGCGTTGACTACGGCGAATACAAATCAGGCAAGCGTAATCAGAGCCTTACATTCTCAATGAAGGGCTTCCTGCAGAAAATGGCTTATACCATTCAGGCAATTATCATGTATGCAACCTTTACTGTTACGGGCTATGACGGCGAAGCTCTTGTTCAGACAGCTCAGGCAAAGAGCGCAATTTCGTTCCTCATGTTCATCGTTCCCCCTGCAATGATGATTATTTCACTTATCATTTTCTCAAAGAAATACAAAATTTACGGCGACTTCAAGCAGGAAGTTCTTGAGGCTGTAAACAATAAATAAAAAACAAAGAATGCCGTCCGATAAGGGCGGCATTCTTCGTGAAAAAATGTTATGAAAGATTTGGCTTTCTTTTCAGGAGGTTGAAAACCGTTTTATGTAAGTTAGTTTCAACTAACTGCATTTATAATATCACGCTTTCAGAATAATGTCAATACTTTTTTTGATTTTTTTTAAAACAAAGCAGCTTGCAAAGAAAGTTTTAAAAAACTATTGACAACCTTAAAATGTTGTGATAGAATATCGTAGCAACAAACGGAGAGATACCGAAGTGGTCATAACGGAACGGTCTTGAAAACCGTCGTACCCTTACGGGTACCGTGGGTTCGAATCCCACTCTCTCCGCCATTTAAATAATTATATAAATTTATATATAGTTACCAATGGAGAAGTACTCAAGTTGGTGACGAGGCGCCCCTGCTAAGGGCGTAGGTCGGGTAACCGGCGCGGGAGTTCGAGTCTCCCCTTCTCCGCCAGAAACGGAGCTGATGCTTTGGCATCGGCTCCGTTTTCTTTTGGGGATACTCGGACAACTGCAACAAACAATTCCGACAATGACAAATGAGCTGCCCTTATTCAGGACAGCTCATTTTATTTCAATCAAAATATTCCGTTAAAAAACTGCATAACCTTTGCAACTGCAGAAATAACAAAATTTGTAAACTGCCATGCAAAGCCGAAATCAAAGCTTGTGAGGATACTCTCAATTGTTCCGCTGAATGCACCTGCTTTATCGGAAAGGGACTCGTTTTCAGTCTTTTCAATTGCAAAGTTATCCACTCTGACTACCTTGCCGTCTTCAACCTCATATGCGTTATAGTAGAGGCTGTCGCCCTCAACGGTGATTGCCGAGAACATGGAATTATCCGTGTTTTCAGGGCAAAGCTTTTCTGCTCTGGGGAAGGACTCATCGGTTTCAGCCTCGTCTTTCGTCTGATAAACCTTAACACCCGAAGTGCCGCAAATCGAATAAATCGTTCCCTTGGGGTTGTTCTTCACATAATATTCAAGTCCGTCAAATTCAGTTGTGCTTGTTGTTGAGGGAATAACGGAATTTGCAACCATTGTATCGGTACGCAGATATACATGGTCGTGACCCTGAAGTACAAGGTCAACTCCGAGATAAGGAAGAAGCGTATTGAGCTGCTTGCGCATTCCCTCAACCTCTCCGTCATCAAAATGGGAGCCGTTTGAATAAAGAGCCTTATGAAGAACAACTATTTTCCACTTTGCATCGCTCGACTTTATATCGTTCTTGAGCCATTCAAGCTGTGCATCGCCGAGCTTGTCATCCTCATCATCATTTGTATTGAGAACGGTGAAATGAACATCGTTATAATCATAGGAATAATAAACACCTGTTTCCAGATCCTGCTCGGGAACATTGGGAAGAACAAAATTTTCGGTAATTACCGCAGAATCATCCTCATGGTTACCCGTGGTAGGCATAAAGGGAAGGTCGAGAAGTTTATCGGTTGAATTAAGAAGATAGCTCCAATGTTTAACATTCTTACCTTCGTCAACCTGGTCACCTGCGGAAACAATAAACTTTGCTTCGGGATATTCTGCATATGCAGTTTCAATAACCTGCGCAAATCTTGCATAGTGGTCAGGTCTCTGCGCCTGCGGGTCGGTAACATAGAAGAAGGTGAAGCCTTCATCGCCGCCGCTTGCAGTTTCGATAACACCTGCTTCGCTCCACCAGCCACGCTCTGCATCGCCGACACGGTAGCAATACTTCGTGCCCTTTTCAAGACCTGAAAGCTTTATTGTGTGCTTTACATAGTCCTTGGTGAAGGGCATAAGACCGATAACACCGAGGTCTGCGCCGAAATAGGTTTTGCCTATTGTTTCGTAAGAAGCATCAACCTTTTCACCGGTTGTGGGATTACCTGTAAACTCCGGATTTTCACTATAGGGAACAAGCTCAATATCCGTTCCCGTAACGCTGTATTTGGTGAGCCATGTTATATTCACTTCGGTGGAGGAATCCTCGCCGAGTGTAACTGCAATGTGTGAGGGTGCACGGTAGTTCTCCTGCGTTACCTCAATATCTTCTGCACCGTCATATGTGATGACTGCATTGCTGTCCATTTTTTCTCCGGGATCGGAATCAAAAACAAAGGTTTCGAGCATCCATTTGATTGTATAGCCCCAGGATTCATACTGACTCTGCGTAATATATTCACCCATAAGATGGTCGATTATCGCATCAATTGAGCTGTAATTTTCGGGAACAACGGGGAGCGAAAGCACGGAATCAATAAGGTTTCCGAAGCTGTTATCGCCGCCGAGAAGTGCCTCGGTTATACCCTGAAGAACTCTGCCGAAAACATAGAGAATGTTGCCGTTCGGGAAAAGCTCGCCGGGATTAAATTCAAGCGTTGCAAGAATTTCGCCCTGAATAAGGTCTGTTACAAGCACCTTGCGAAGAAGATTGAAAATTTCCTGCGCAAGCTCACCGCTGTAGAAACGGTCAAGCACATCCTCAACATAAGGATAATCCGAAACATCCTCGTCGCCGCCATAGTAGTAATAAAGAACCGTAAGTGCATACTCGCCGAAGGTGCAGCCCTCTGCAACGTCAATACCGAAAACATCGGTAAGCATTGTTGCAGGCATATCCGAGAGAGGATAATTAAGAACCTCGTCGAGTACATTGTTAACAATCGACATAAGCTTATCGGGGTCATTGACATAAGCCTCGTCAATCTGATTTGCAAGATCTCCGATAAAGCCCATGATATTTGAGCTTACGGTAAGAATTTCCAAACTGCCGAGCTGAAGTCCGTTTGTGCCGAGAGCATCAACGATAATCTTTTCAAGGTCAAGATTCATCGTCTTGAGGAATTCAAGCAGACCGCCTGCCTCCTGAATGGCAGGAAGATACTCGTCAAGCAGAGGCTTGACTGCACCGATTGCCATATCCTTAAGACCGTTCTCACCGAAAGTACGTCCGAATGAATATGTAAGCCTGAAGGGTTTTTCATACACTGTTCCGTCATCGCTTACAACGGGCTGATATTCGTCAACATCAATCGACTTCATATCCATTGTAACCTCTTCGCCATCGGAAACAAAATCAACTATTTTATAATAGTTGGGGAAGCCTGTAAGCGTGGGAGTGAGAATATCATAAACCGCTTCGCCGTTATCGGAAACATGCTTTGCAACATCGTTTGCATGAAGATGTCCCGTAAACACATAATGCATGCCTGCATCGGCATATGCATCTGCAATTTTCAGCCAGTCATTGATAACAAAGGCAAACAAAGTTGCTTCCTCAATATTGGTATGAGGTACAAGATTATGATGCTGCATACCGATAACCGTAAGACCGTTTTCCTCTGCCTTTGCACACTCATCAATAATCCAGTCAAGCAAGCCGTCCGCAAGCTGACCGGCAGTTTCATGCTCATTATTCTCTGCGCCGTTATCATCGCTGTAAATACAGCTGTCAATGGCGATAAGTCTGTAGCCGCCGAGAGTAGCGGCATAGGAGAGCATTCCGCCCTTTTTGCCCTCTTCGGGAACAAAGAAGCTATCAGCAAGATCAAAACCGAGGTTATCATAGATTTCCCTGAACTGCTCGGGAGATGTTTTTTTCGTCGGCTCCTTTATGCCGTTTTCAAATGTTACGGCATTGCTGTTGTTTATATCATGGTTACCGGGAATAACAAGCACCTGAATGCCTGTATCCTCTTCAAAGGCTTCAAGCTTCTGAGCAAGAGCTTTATGGCTTTCAAGCTCGCCGTCTTTGGTAAGATCGCCCGGAATAAGAACATAATTCTCTCCGTCCTCAACGGCATTCCTGAGAACACCGTCGAGAGCGTTATCAAGCAAAGAATCAATATCATTATATTCCTTATGTTTGTTATAAACGAACTCCTTCCATTCAGAGCTGTCGCCACCCTTGAGCGAGGGTGCAAGATAATGAATATCCGAAACAACTCCGAAGCGGACTGCCGATGTGTTTGCACTTACCATTACCGGTACACACGCAACAATAACCGCAACAGCAAGAATTACGCTTAAAACTTTAAAAATTAAACTCTTTTTCATTTTCTTTCTCCAAATCAGATGTTTTTAAGAAGAGGACCGATGCCCTTGATTGCTGAGGGAATTCCCTTAAGAATCATGCGAATGCCGCCCTTTTCGCTGCTGAGCCATCTTACAAGGCCTTCTGCCATCTGCTCACTAAACACGCCGCCGCTCATGCTGATGAAATCACGGAACGGAGTCTGGAGAGCGATTGCCTGAGCAAAGCCGGCAGGAATAAGGGTTGAAAGAAGCTTGTAGAATTTCTTGCCCGTCTTTGTATGGCTGCAGCTTTCAAAAGTATCCTGAATGCTGAGCTTTCTGTTCTTATCATAATCTGCAGAAGGAAGATCTCTGCCGAGAACGGCAACAAACTGTTCTTCGGGAACAGACTGAACATTACCCGTATAATAAACAGGGGCAACCTGTGAATAATCGGGAATCGAAACCTCGGGAGCGGTAACATTCACTGTTGCGGAAAGTCTGATGTCAGCGCTCGATGCACCGACAAGAATATCAAAGTCACCGCTTTCAACGCACCAGTCATTGATATTTATATTATAGAATGCAAAGGCTCTCTTGTTGAGTGAAAGGGTGATTTCCTTGGCTTCGCCGGGGTTGAGCCAAACCTTCTTGAATGCTTTAAGCTCCTTAACGGGTCTGTAAATCGTGCTTTCCTTATCAGCAACATAAAGCTGTGCAATTTCATAGCCCGAAACACTGCCGGTATTTTTAACCTTAAAGGAAACATTGAGAATATCATTCTCACTCATTGCAGTCTTATCAAGCTTGATATCGGAATATTCAAATGTTGTATAGGAAAGACCGTAGCCAAAGGGGTAACGAACCGCCTTATTTGCCTTTTCGTAGTATCTGTAGCCGATATAAACGCTTTCACGGTATTCAACGGAAGCGGGGTTACCGGGGAAGTTGTTCTTTGCGGGAGTATCCGAATATGTAACGGGATATGTTTCGGAAAGCTTGCCGCAGGGGTTAACGGCGCCCGAAATGATATCTGCAACCGCACCTGCGCCTGCCTGACCGCCGAGATATGAATGAAGAATTGCCGCTACGCCGTCATTCCAGGGCATTTCAACGGGTGAACCGCCTGCAAGAACAATAACAACATTCTTATTAACCTTAAGAATTTCGCTTACAAGGCTGTCATGTGCTGCTGGAAGAGCCATGTGAGTTCTGTCAAATCCCTCTGCCTCGTAATCATCTGTAAGACCGATGAAAAGAACAACGGTTTCACATCTTCTTGCAACCTCAATTGCCTGCCTGAGATGCTCTGCATTCTTCTTCGCCTTCTTCTGCTTAAGCTCATAGCCCTGTGCAAATTCTACATTGTAACCAAGCTTTGTAAGCTCATCGAGAGCATTGTCAAGCTGTGTGGGATTGATATGTGATGAACCTGCACCCTGATATCTGGGAGTTCTTGCAAGCTCACCGATAACAGCAACCTTTCCGTTCTTCTTAAGAGGAAGTATGCCGTTGTTCTTAAGGAGAACCATTGACTGAGCAGCAACCTTTCTTGCGAATGGCTGGTCATCGGCATCATTATATGCATAGTTTGCCCTTGAACCGTCGGCAGCTTTTTTGATAAGATTAAGAACGTTGAGCGCTCTTTCGTTAACAACAGCTTCGTCAAGTGCACCGCTTCTTACTGCGTCAACAATCCTCTGTGTGCCTGCTCCTGACGAAGAGGGCATTTCGAGATCATTACCGTTCTTAAGGCCGAGAACTCTGTCATTTGCTGCGCCCCAGTCACTTACAACAACGCCGTCAAATCCCCATTCATCACGGAGAATTTCAACCTGAGTATGCTTATTTTCGGAGCCGTGCATACCGTTAATCTTGTTATATGAATTCATAACAGTCCAAGGCTTTGCTTTCTTGACTGCAATTTCAAATGCGGTAAGATAAATTTCACGAAGCGCTCTTTCGTCAACAACGGAATCGCAGGTCATTCTGCGTGTTTCCTGGCTGTTTGCGCAGAAGTGCTTAAGAGAAGTACCTACGCCCATTGACTGAACGCCGTTGATAAAGCCTGCTGCAAGCTCACCTGCAAGAATTGGGTCCTCGGAGAAATACTCAAAGTTTCTGCCGCAGAGAGGCGAACGCTTCATGTTGATACCGGGTCCGAGAAGAACGCCGACTTCTTCCTTAAGGCACTTTTTGCCGAGTGCAACACCCATTTCATAAAGAAGCTCGGGGTCCCATGAGCAAGCTGTTGTTGCCGCTGTAGGGTAGCTTATTGCGGGAACGCTGTTTGAAAGGCTGTCGCCCTTTTTGCTGTAGTCCTTTTTACGGAGTCCGTGAGGGCCGTCGCAGACCATGATGCAGGGAATATCATACTTTTCCATGCCTTTCATGTGCCAGAAATCAGCACCGTCACAAAGAGATGCTTTTTCTTCAAGAGTCATCTGAGCGAGAATTTCCTTGGGATCTTTCATAGTTTTTCCTCCTTATATATCTGAGCCTTCATTAATTCCTAATATTTCTTCGGCGTCGCCGCCGTCGATTTCTTCAACATTTTTGAGCTTCTTGCGTATTATTTCGTTACGCTTACCTGCTTCATCAAGAGATTTGCCTGCCTCGTCAATCTTCTGCCTTGCCTTCTGAAGCACAACTCCGAATTTATCATACTGCACCTTTGCGGCAGCAAGGAGAATTCTGACTTCGTTTGCCTTTTCGTTTATCGCAACAGCTCTGAATCCGAGCGAAAGAGAATTGAGCAGAGCGGTTATCGTTGAAGGACCTGCTATCATAACATTGTATTCGCTGCGGATTTTTTCGGCAATTCCCGAGCGTGACGATGTTATTTCCGCATAAAGACCTTCAGTTGCAAGGTAAAGAATCGCATACGGTGTTGTAAAGGGTACATTTATGTATTTCGTTATCGTTTTCGCTTCGCCGAGAACTCTTGCTTCAAGAGCCTTTCTTGCCGCTTCAAGCGCAACGGGGTCTGCCGAATCCGCCGCATCGCAAAGACGGATATAATCCTCCATGGGGAATTTCGAGTCGATTGGAAGATAAGTTATATTACCTTCAGCCGAGGGTATACGCACGGCAAATTCAACTCTGTCCTTCGAGCCTTGAACACAGACAAAATTTGTTTCGTACATACCGGGGATTGTCTGGTCGAGAATTGCACCGAGCTGAACCTCCGCCCATGTGCCTCTTGCCTTAACATTGGTAAGAACACGGTTAAGGCTCGTTACGTTTGCAGTAACCCCGTTTGAAAGCTCCTTCATTTCGCCGAGGGATTTATAAACATTTTCAAGTCTGTCGGAAACGGTCTTGAAGGAAGTATCGAGCCTTTGCGTAAGAGTTTCATTGAGCTTTTCATCAACGGTAAGGCGCATCTGCTCAAGCTTTTTTTCGTTGCTCTCCCGCATCTTATCAACCGCTTCGGTAAGAGCACGGCTTTGCTTTTCGTTCTGCTCGATATTATTGAGTCTGATTGAGTTAAGGGATTCGTATAGAGCCTTTTCTGTTCTGCCTTGATATTCCGTATTATCAAGCCTTAATTTCTCAATTTTTTCATTCATTTCACCGAGTGATTTTGCAGTTTCCGTGCGCATATTATACTGACCCGACTGCATTTCACGGCGGCTGCGTTCAAACTCCGTTCCGAGAGCTTGTGTGAGTCCCGACGTTTTTTCAGCTATGCCGTCAAGCTTATGCTCAAGCTCGGAATTTTTGCTTTTGCCCTGCCTTGCAAGAAGCACAAACAGCAAAATTATAATTGCCGCAAGCATTGCAATAATTATGTATGATTCCAACGCATTATCCTCCATTTTAACTATATATTGTATATATTACCACAAAATATACAGAATATCAATACTTCATCTGATTAAATCATAATAAATTTATGTGTATTGAAATTTCATATGCATTGTGTTAAAATAAATAATAATAGCAAAAGCGGATGTAGTATATCAAAAATCCGTTGTTTATATCAAAAAAGAGGTGTTTTTATGATCGGAATTATCGGTGCGATGCACATAGAAGTCGAAACAATCAAATCTCTTATGGAGAATAAAACCGCCCGTAAAATCAGCGGTGTTGAATATATAAAAGGCACTCTCCACGGCAAGGAAATAGTTATTGCAGTTTGCGGAATAGGCAAGGTTGCGGCAGCGATGTGTACCCAGACGATGATACTCTGCTATGCACCGGACTGCATTATCAACACTGGCGTCGGCGGAAGCCTTTCAACAAAGCTTGCAATCGGTGATATTGCAGTTGCCGAAAGCCTTGTTCAGCACGATATGGATACCTCTCCTCTCGGTGACCCGACAGGTCTTATTTCGGGCATAAACATCGTTAATATTCCCGCCGATAAGAAGGTTATAAATCTTCTTTCCGAGGGCATTGAAACCCTTGAAAACGTTAAGGGTCTGAGAGGTGTTATCGCATCGGGTGACCAGTTTATCGCAAGCGAAGAAAAGAAAAAATTCATAACCGATAATTTCGGCGCAATCGTGTGCGAAATGGAGGGCGCAAGCATTGCTCAGGTATGCTATACAAACGGAGTTCCGTTCGGTGTTGTAAGAGCTGTTTCCGACTGTGCTGACGGCTCGTCACATATGGACTACGGCGAATTTTTACCCGTTGCAGCGGCGAATGCGGCAAAACTTATTGAACACTTTGTAAAAAACAAATAACAACAAGAACAGCAGGCTCAGCTCTGCTGTTTCTTTGCTTTTGTGACATTTTGCATATATTTTTAAAATTATATATTATTATTTGTTGACAACATACAATGTATTTGTTAAAATACTGTTGACTATCTTTACTTTGCGGAGGTATCTCCGCATTTTATAAAGGAGGAAATCAGAATGATTGATCAAAGAACGCTGGCGTACATTAATCTGTACGGCGTGCTGGGTACTCTTGAAAACCTCTGCGAGCTTGCTCCCGAGGCAGAAAGTATTCTCACCAACAAAAAGCCTGTCTCAATCGGCTTTGAAGTAAAGGGCGGACCCAGTGCAACAATTACATTTTACAAGGGCAGATGCAGAATGGAGCAGGGCTGCGCAAAATGCGATGTTAAGCTCCCCTTCAGCTCATGTGAAAAATTCAACGGTCTTATTGACGGTACCGTTACTCCCATTCCTTCAAAGGGCTTCCACCACATCGGATTTTTGCTTAAGGATTTCACAAAGCTGACCGATTTGCTTAACAAGTATATGCGCCCCGACCCTGCAGACCTCGAGGACGAGGATTTCTTCAGAATCAGCACCACTCTTATGATGTATACGATCTCCGTTGCAATCGCTCAGATCGGCAACAATGACGAAATCGGCAAGTTCTCCGCAAATCAGATGGTTGACGGCGAAATCGCTTTCAGCATCAAGGACGGTCCTGCCGCAACAATCAGAGTTAAAAACCACAGACTTCTTGCTATTAAAAAGCCCAGCGAGGCTCCCAGAGCCATCATGGAATTCTCGGGCATCAAACTTGCAAGAGATTTGTTTGACGGCAAGGTTAACGCAATTGCCTGCGTAGGCAGCGGTGACATCGTTATGAAGGGCATGATTTCAATGCTCGATAACCTTAACAGAATTCTTGACAGAGTTGCTCTGTATCTTGCATAAGGAGGTTTCTGAAATGAGTATGAAAATTAACACACACGCAAAAAGCGCAGAGCTCTTTCAGAGAGCCGCAAAAGTAATTCCCTCGGGTCTTTACGGACATCAGGGTCCCGCAGAAGGCTGCTGCATTCCCGTATCGGCATACCCTCTTTTCAGCCAGAAGGCCGAAGGCTCATATTTCTGGGATGTTGACGGAAACAAATACATAGACTATATGTGCGCATACGGTCCCAACGTTCTCGGTTATAACGATCCCGATGTTGACGCTGCCGCAACGGAACAGCTTAAAAAGGGTAACTGTATGACTTCTCCTTCTTACAAGATGGTAGAATTTGCTGAACTTCTTGTTGATACAGTAGCTTCGGCAGACTGGGCTTATTTCAATACCCCTTACTAATATGCACACTCCCGTAGAAACACTTGATGAAAAAGATGTGGATGCCGTAAGTGACATTATGTATCTTTTTTCTAAGGGGGAATAATTTTGTTTACATATATTAAAGAACTTTGTGAAATTGACGGCACTTCGGGCAGAGAATATAAAGTCAGAGAATACATAATATCAAAACTCAGAGGCAATTCATACATTACGGACAATCTCGGCAATCTCATTGTGGAAGTAAAAGGCAAAAAGAGGGCAAAAAATAAAGTAATGGTATCCGCCCACATGGACGAAGTCGGCTTTATTGCCACATATATAACAGATGACGGACTTATAAAGTTTTCCGCCGTAGGGGGAATTTTACCTGCAGTTATGTCGGGCAGAAAAGTAACCTTTGAAAACGGCACTGTCGGTGTAATAGGTTCAAAACCCGTACATCTCAGCAGTGATGACGAAAAGAACTCTCTTTTAAGTGAAGATAAACTCTATATTGATATCGGCGCAAAGGATAAAAACGAAGCATTAAAATATGTTATGCCCGGTGTTACCGCCGTTTTCTGCGGAGAGTTTACCGACCTCGGAGAAAAGATAATGTCAAAAGCACTTGATGACAGAGCAGGTTGTGCAATAATGCTCAAAATGATAGAAGAAGGTCTTGAAAGTGATGCGGTTTTTGTTTTCTCCGTACAGGAAGAAGTGGGAGCAAGAGGCGCATTACCTGCAACAAACAGAGTGTGTCCCGATTTTTCGGTAGTGCTTGAATCCACTACTGCAGCAGATTTAACGGGAGTAGCGGAAGAAAAAAGAGTCTGTGTGCAGGGTGAAGGCGCAGTGCTTTCATTTATGGATAATTCCACTCTTTACGATAAAGAAGTATTCTTAAAGGCACTTTCACTTGCAGAAGAAAAAGGAATAAAAGCACAGGTTAAAACTGCCGTTGCAGGTGGCAATGATTCGGGCAGCATCCATAAAAGCGGCGGCGGTGTAAGAGCAGCCGCAATAAGCGCCCCTTGCAGATATATACATTCAGCATCAAATCTTCTTATGAAAAGCGATGCAGAGGCTTGTTTCAAACTGGCAAAAGCACTTACGGAGTATCTCGCAGATGCTTAAATTCACAAGACCTTACGAGAATGAAAGAGAACTTCTGCTGAAACTGTCTTCGGAAAGTTTGGGCGGTACCGAGGCTTACACTTTTTTGTCCGTTCATGAAAAAATCCCCGAAGATTCTTTCTTCTGCGGAAGAGATACATCGGGAATAAAAAGCCTTGTTTTCAATAACGGTGACGAAGATATTAAAGTTTGCGGCAGTGAATTTTCTGAAATTTTCTCTTTCAGAGAAACTTGTCTTATGATATATGAAAGTGATAATATTCCCTTTTGTAATGCTGAGGCACTGAGAGGCAGTAAAATTCTTGACTTTTATAAACTTATCTGCGGCGGGGAACTTAATTTTGATGACAGAAGACGGTATGTACTGAGGCTTAAAGGCGTAAATTCGGGATTGTCTGAAGTCTACGGTATATTCAGCGAAGAAAAACTCGTGTCTGCGGCAAGTGTAGCGGCAATGAATGAAAAATACGGACTTATTGCCGATGTTTTTACCCATCCTCTTTTCAGATGCAAAGGGTATTCCTCCGCCGCCGTAAACTCATGTATAAACTTCATTCTTTTGCAAGGCAGAATCCCCTTTTTAAGGTGCGAAGAAAAGATGTGCGAACATTATAAAAAAGCAGGATTTACTTATTATGGGAAATTGTAATTTATGTCCGAGAAAATGCGGTGTTGACAGAAGCAGTAAAAAGGGTTTGTGCAAAGTCAGCAATATTCTGACATTAGGCAGAGCAGGACTTCACTTCTGGGAAGAACCTCCCATATCCGCTTACGGTGGCTCGGGCGCCGTATTCTTTTCAGGTTGCAATATGGGTTGCATATTCTGTCAGAACAAGGTGCTGTCAAAGGCAGAGGTGGGAAAAGAAATTTCCGTAAAAAGACTTCGTGAGATTTTTTATGAACTCATAGACGACGGGGCTGAAAATATAAATCTCGTCACTCCCACTCATTTCGTTCCCGAAATCATAAAGGCTCTGTCTCAGGAAAAACTTCCCGTACCCGTAGTTTACAACACTTCTTCCTATGAAGAAACAGAAACACTTAAAATGCTTGAGGGACTTATCGACATATATATTCCTGACCTTAAATATATGGATTCTTCGCTTTCAAAGGTTTTTTCATCTGTAAAATAATAAT
>CAZJOH010000046.1:0-18781 GCA_964547575.1 uncultured Clostridium sp. | reverse complement strand
GTGAAACTTATTATATCGGTATTTATGATCTCTATGAGGACGCAAGCTTTGAAGTGAAAGTAAGCCGCGCAACCCATACCGCTGATGACGGCAGTGTGCATAATCTTGCTTATTCCCACTATCAGGATTCAACCTGCATTGAACACGGCTACACGGAAGGCGTTTACTGCCCCGATTGTGATGAATACCTTTGGGGTCACGAAGAATTGGGGCTTAACGATTACCATACAGATATGGATGAAGACAACATATGTGACTATTGCGGATCCGATCTGGAATGCAGCCATCTTTGCCACAGCGACAATTGGTTTGTAGGTTTCTTCTGGAAAATAGTTCAGTTCTTTACATGCATTTTCGGAATTGAACCCTTCTGCGAATGCGGAATGGTACATTATTGATACAGAATACAGCGTTTATCGCTTGAAAAGAATAATTCGATTTACAGAACCGTAAAGGCGAAGGGATAATGGATGCATTTGAAATTCTTTTCAGCAGAAGATAAATCCGTACATATAAAGGTAAGAATATACAGAATCGGAACTTAATCAGATTCTCAAAGCGGCTTATACGGCACCCGTCGGCACAAAAATAATCGCAGTTGCACACGGCAGCCATACCGCAGAATGGAAAATCACCGTTCCTATGCCCGGTGGCAACGGATGAGCCGAATTCTCCTTCTCGGATTTATCCGGAATTAATCCCATATATAACGAAAGCCACGTTCCGAATCGGAGCGTGGCTTTTTCATAACAAAACCGATACCACTTGAAAAACGATGCCGATGCGTCGCTTAAATTTCGACTGCTCTTTACTTTTTTCTTGATTATTGGCACTTTGAATTTTTGAATTATTCCAAAAAAAGAAATGAACCCTTGGAATCGGTTGATTCCAAGGGCTTTCGATAATCCCCATTCGGGAAAAATTATCTCTTTGAGAACTTGAGTGTGATTAGAGCATCTTGTTTTTGCTTGTCATAACCTGCCGTAATCTGCCAATTCGCTCAGATTGATGTTGACAAACGGGCAAAAAGTCAATAAAAATGCATTTGCCGTAACTTGCCGCAGTTTATTCGCAACCCCCAAAAAGCTGTAATATCCCGACTTATTGACAAAATATTGACATTTTATTTTCCCTTCAGATATCGTTTTATCAGAAAAGCACAGAAATAGGGGAAAGTTGTGATTTTATCCGAGAAGCCTACATTTCCGCCGGTCAGCTTGATGCCGCTTCGGATATCCGTGTATTTGTCGCTCTCGATAAGTGTTCGCAGGGACTTTGATTTTCCGTTTACCGCTTTAACCTCAACAGGAATAAGCTCATCTGCGGTTCTGACGAAGAAGTCTTCTTCAAGAGTTGAGTCCTCACGCTTATAATAATACAAGTTCAAACCGCTCTTTTTGAATGCTTCGGCAACCATATTTTCGTATAATGCGCCCTTATAGACACCGAGATTTTTGTTAGTACGCAAATCATCCTGAGCCTCTTCGTCAAGCATTGCAACAAGCAGCCCGGTGTCTCCGAAATAGAGCTTGTATTTTGTTTCGTCATAGTTTCCGGTGAGTGGCAGTTCAGGGAAGTTCAGGCAATAGCAAATGTTAATCATACCTGCATCGCAAAGCCATTCAATGCAGCCTCTGTAGTCTTTGAATCTGGCACCTGATGCAACCTTGGAAATCTGAAACTTCTTGTTATCCTTTGCAAGCTGAGGCGGAATCTGATTGAACACGTTCAGAATTCGTGTCTGATCCATTCCTTCGGCATATTTTCGGATATCTTCTTTATAGTCGGCTATGAGCTGACGTTGAACATCAAGAGAGCCTTCAAACGTGCCTTTAGCAATGTATTCTCTGACAACTGCAGGCATTCCGCCGAGAATACTGAAATCCAGAAACAGAGAATTGCATACACTGAGCTCAAGCTCACTGAACGGTATCAGAGTTTTCATATGATTCAGCAAATTTTCGGTGAAATCATCGCCGTATCCCTTTGCCCATAAGAATTCCTCAAAATCAAGAGAATACATTTCATAGTCTGTTTTGTAGCCCACGCTGTTGCTTTCGATTTTGCGGTAATTGATTCCGAGCATAGAACCACTGCATATAACGTCAAACCTGCCATCAATTTTGAAAAACTTCAAAGCAGTAGAGATTTCAGGAAATTCCTGCAACTCGTCAAAAAAAATCAGAGTATTGCCTTCCTCAAATCTTTTTGAAGGGTCAAGCAAAGAAATGTTTTTGATAATGTCGTCGGCTTTATACCCGTCCGAAATAATCATTTTATATTTAGGTTCTTCAACAAAGTTAATTTCAATCAGATTCTTATAGTTTTCTTTTGCGAAGGTTTTTATTGACTCGGTTTTTCCTACCTGTCGGGGACCTTTGATGATCAGCGGCTTTTTGTCAGGATTGTTTTTCCATTCTGAAAGAAAAATATCAACTTTTCGTTTTAAATAAGCCATATTATCCTCCGAATAAGATATTTACAGTAACATTATACACATAATTCGGCTGAAAAGTCAACAAAATTGCAAAAAAATGAGCGAATAATTCACGAGTTTCACAAAAAGATGAGCGAATAACTCCAGAAACACGCAAAAACATGAGGCAGATCGAATGTTGACATCGGGTTCTGGCAGAATTATAATTATCCTATACAGAAACAAAGGAGAAAAACAATGAACACATTTGATAATCTTTGCAGCAGAAAATCAATCCGTACATATAACGGTGGAAACATAACGGAATCCGAACTCAATCTGATTCTCAAAGCAGCTTATGCATCGCCCGTCGGCAGAGCACTCTTTGACACTCTTAATATCACGGTTATCAGCAACCGTGAGTTTCTGAACAAGTGGGAAGACTACTGCGAAAGTCAGACCGAACACAGACCTTTCTACGGCGCACCGACTGTTATTCTGGTTTCATCGCTTATTCCATCAATCGACCTCAAGAGCGTTAATGTCAACTTCTCAAACGCTGCAATTCTTGTTCAGAATATGGCAATCGCCGCTACCGAACTCGGCATAGGCTCCTGCCACATCTGGGGTGCAGTCAGATTCCTCAACGATAACGAGGAGCTTCTGAAAGAACTCAACCTCCCCGAAGGAATGATTCCTTGCTGTGCAATCATTCTCGGTCAAACAGACGAGAAATACGAGCTCCGTGATATTCCCGAAAACAAAATCAGAACCGATTTTATTAAATAAACACAAATGCTCCGCAGAGATTTTCTGTGGAGCATTTTATGTCATGACACTTGAAACGAAAGGAGGACGGAATTATCATATAAATGTGTCGTGGGTAAATTTCGCACCGAGACGAAAACCGGAAACGAAAGCATCGGTAAGGCTGCGGGCTGTGAATTCAATATACTTGTCTGTGTATTTCAGAAACATCGTTTTTTCTTCGCCTGACAGCTTATCGGCAATTTGCTTTTCAAGTTCGGTCAGATCGTTAAGTTTCTTTTTCAATTCCGCACCGAATTCGGGATTATACGCCTGAGCATCAATATTTCCGTAATATAAATCTTCAATAAAACCCATACAATCTCCGTTCCGAAAATTAATGTTTCTTCTGCAGAATATTATATCGGATTTCACCGCTCACGTCACGTTCTAAAGCGCACAATCTTTAACGCGAATTCAGCAATATGGCCTCTGTAACGCACAAAATTGCCATCACATTTCCAAAGAGAGCCCATCCGAAGATGAGCTCTTTTAATAATCATTCTATTTCTTCCGCTATCCACACCATAAGCAAGTTCACAATCTTTTCTTGCTGAACACTGGTCAGTTCTTTCCCTTGCGGGACTCTATACCATTTTTCGAGGCATCCACGGCAACAACAGGCACAGGCGTGCTGCGCCACGAATACAGGATGTCCTCGCATCGGAGTCTGCTTACCGTCGTTTGGCGGGTATGCAGGTGCCAGACGAGTACGAACAAACTCCTCTGCGTGTTTTCTTATGGTGTCCATTCCCTTTTCGGCAATATAAGCCTTGTCTTTTTCGGACAAGTGAAACCTCGCCCGAAAATCCGACTTTTTCAATTTTGAAAGTGTTTCATTAATACTTGCCATTTTCTTTACGCCGCCGCATTAGCGTTAATCTGGTCAATAATTCTCTTTATGCCAAGCCATACAGAAACATCGGTAAAGATGTCAACAATACTGCCTTGGTCGGAGAACGGTGTTTCTTTGAGCACGGAAAGGTCTTTCATCATTCCGTTACGAACGATATACTCAACAATCTGATTGACGAAATAAATTTGTCTGCTGTCAAGACTTGTGTTGTTGAGATATTCCGCAAAAGCCTCTTTCGCAGCATTCATATCAAGTCCGACAATTCCTCTCACGAATTCACCGAGAGGAACAGAGCCGCAGCTTGCTTCGTAATCCTCTTTTGTACCGACTTCGCTCCAGAGGATTTCTTCAAGAGCTTTTACATCTTCTGCATTGAGAGGAACATTGCTTCTGAGCTTTGCGATAACCTCGTTATCCTGATGCTGACGGACATAAAACTCCGCTTTTGCCTTGTAATCCTGCAAATCATCATTATCAAGCTCGGATTCTTTCCAATCTATTGAAATAATTTCGTCATCAAAGGTTGTTGTATAGGTCGGATGAAAAACTATGATATATTTTATCAAATCACGCAGGTTTTCTCTGATGTTTTCAAACTCATTGATACCTGCGGTTTCAACATAATCCGTGTGAAGGATTTTGTTTATAAGATCATGCTGTGACATGATTTCGGGAATATTTGCTGTATTGGCAAGCGCATTGACCTTTTTAATGAGGTCATTTCTTGCCTTTGGATACTTCTTGCCGACGAGATATGCAAGCTCGATGCCGTACATTAGAGCATCGAAACGAAGAGCTTTTGCATCGTCTTCATCGGGAACAACAAGCGGAGCGATTTCTTCTTTGAGTTCAAGGGTGTTTTCGTATGTGAGAGCGTTATAATTATCGGGATTTGAATAAAGATCAACAAAACGGAGATGTTGCTTAACCGAAAAACTCTCCCTGTTAAGCTCCCTGACCTTGCACACCATATCTTCAACAAGCAGTTTTCTGAATGCGATAAGATCGTTGGTCTGATAGTCCATATCCTGCAGCTTATAGGCAATCTGTGCCTTGAGGTTGAATATCGCACTTTGCAATGCAACGGCACTTGTTGTTTTGCCCTTGCCGCCCATTCTGAAAAACTCAAAGTTACCGCAGAAATCGAAGATATAGAATATCTTTTTATCTTCTCCGTCAATGAGATTCGGGCAAAGACGGGTACCTCTGCCAACCATCTGCCAGAATTTTGCTTTACTCATTACCTTTTTGAAGAACACAAGATTCAGCACTTCGGGCACGTCGATACCCGTATCAAGCATATCAACAGAAATTGCAATCTGAGGCAGCTTTTTCGGGTCGCTGAAATCGTCAATTGCACTCTGTGCATAGTTTGTGTAGTTATCGATTACCGTTGCATAGCCGTTGAGATGAGGATATTCCTTGTTGAATATTTCAAGGATTTTTTCGGCGTGCTGATGGCTTTTGGCAAAAATGATTGACTTGCCGATTTTATTGCCGTAATCGATTTTTAATCCGTGAGTCATAAGCACATTGAGAACTTCTCGGATTGTATCCTCATTGAATACCCATTCGTTGAGTGCAGAAGAATTAATCTTTTCGGGCAATTCGCCGTTTTCATTCTCGAATGTGTTTTCGTATTCCTCTTTGTCATCATCGGAAAGCTCGTCATAAACAATTCCTTCCTCGATGAATTTTAGCTTCGTTTCAACGGACATAAAATCAACCAGATATCCGTCGGCAACAGCCTGTGCAAGCTCGTAGGCATAGGTGGGAATACCACTCTGAAGGTTGAAAATTTCGTATGTATTCTTTTCGATTTCGTCCTTGGGGGTAGCGGTAAGACCCACAAGTGGAGCATCGAAATAATTGAAGATATCCTTGTATTTATTATAAATTGAACGGTGTGCTTCGTCGCAGATGATGAGGTCGAAATGACCGCAGGTGAAAAGTTTGCCTTCATCATCTTTGATGTTATCGATGCAGTTGAACATCGTCTGATAGGTTGAGAAAACGCAATGTGCATTGTAGTTTTCTTTATCGGTGCAAAGATTTGTAACGGAGAAATTGGGCAGAAGATTCACAAACGCACGCTTTGCCTGAGTGACGAGTGAAGTTCTGTCCGCAAGGAAAAGAACATTCTTGACCCAGCCATGATTGAGAAGCACTTTTGTGAGAGCAATGACCGTTCTTGTTTTGCCCGAACCCGTTGCCATAACGAGCAGAGCCTTGCGGCGGTTTTTGCCGTCAAAGCTGTCGCATACCGCACGGATTGCTCCTTCCTGATAATATCTGCCTGCGATATTCTGGTCAACGGTGATGTTCTTGAGGCTTGTCCTCATTGTGCGGAGATTGAACATCTTTTCAAGGTCACGCTTTGAATAGATAGCGGCAACCTTTCTTTCGGTATACTGACCGTCGATGATTCGGGTGTCAAAACCGTTTGTGAGGAAGATTGCAGGGCGTCTGCCGTGTTTCTTTTCAAGCAAATCGGCATAGAGCTTTGCCTGCTGTCTGCCGACGGCAACGTCCTTGCAGGTGCGTTTGGCTTCGATAATCGCAAGAGCCTTGCCGTCATCTCCGTAAAGCACATAATCGGCATAGCCTACGCCTGCATTGTTGGGCATACCCTGGAGTTCAACCTCGTTGAGCCAGTTTTTGCCCTCAATCCAGCCTGCATCAACGAGCATTGTGTCAATATATATCTTTCGGGTCTGATACTCGGTGAGGTCGAGGGGTTTCGGGACATAATTCTGTTGCTGTTCCTCACGGCGGGCGGTGAGCTGCTCTTTAAGAGCCTTATTTTCGGCAAGAAGCTGCTCAAAATTGATTTCAACTGCAGTATCGAGAAGAGTTTCGGTGTGTTTCTGAATAAGAGAAGCATCAAAGGATTTTTCTTCGTAGTCAACACCGTAGCAGCAGGCGACGAAATCCATGAAGATAAAGAGGTTTTCAAGGCAAAGCTGTGCCTGCTCGGCAGAAATCTTTTTGCCCTGATGGGCAGCGTTGTTGCCAAGCTTGCGGATAAGCTCCATTCTGCGCCATACATCGTCGCTGACGATATCACGGAACTCATCGGTATTCATAAGATTAACGAGGCTGTCCTGCCACGGGAGAACAAGCTCCTTATCAACGGAATACATCCATTTTACTGCAAACTCCATAGCACGGCGGCAGTTGATAACGGCAGCCGCCGCATCGATATGTAAAATCTTTTCCGCCGAAACCGCAACAGACGAAAAACTGTCAAACTGCGGGTCTTTCGTCAAAAAATCAAAGTTGGTCATTGTTACACCTGCTTTTTATTGTTGCACAAATAAATCTGAATCATCTACGCAAACTTCACAAAAAGATTTACCGAAGTCAGTCAAACACAAATAACCTTCTTTTAACACAGGAATATTGAACTCACTATCGTTGTTTTCAATATTTTTAACAAGTGTGGTTATCATCGTATGTTCTTTTATTTCTTTATAAAGCTTTTTGTTTAATAAGGTTGTATTTGGAGGGTTGATTTCTAAAATACCAAGTCTCGACAGATTATCAAAATACTTATTTGTTTTTAAATATTCTTCACAATCAACTATCTCTCCGACATTTGTAAAGTTTTTTAGCAGTTCAAATCCACCTCCTGATTTATTGCAACATCTTACGCTAACAACGGGAATTGCATTTTTATTATATAAATATTTGAGTATTTTTGCTTCATCAGGACACAGTTGTTTTATTATTTCAACAAAAGCGGGATGAACACCGTTTCTTACTACTTTTCTCATAGAGTTTGCCAATAAATTTGCATACATATCTCTTAATTCATTGTTATCCATACAATAAGAAATATATTGTAAGGCAGGAACCGCCACAAACGGTTCAGGTGATTCAATATTATCAGGGGCGTCATTTTTAAGTTTTATAGCAAGTAACTTTTTTGTTTCTTCAAGACTATTCTCTCTTGTTAAAATCCATTTTTCTAACGGAAAAAGAGCTGCTTTTATTGCACGAGGAACTAAACCGACTAATTCACCGATAGGTTTTGCGATAGGTCTACCAGCGTCTTCGTAAACATCCGTTGCTATTTCTCTAATCGTTTCTTTCGCTATTTCCAGACCCATATTTTCTTCATTCATAATCTTTCACCTCTTCCGAAATATTGCATTAAACTAATACGATAGCTTGTGTATATCTTTTTGTTTGATTTATGCAGTCGGCTCAAGCTCATTTTCTTCCTCTGCTTCTTTTTTGAGTTGCATAAACTTATTTGTATTAATCACAACATATATCTGGTTTTTTAATATTTCTTTTTCTGGATCAGAAAAAGAAGAATATGAAAGCAATAGGTCTTTTGCTTTATTTTTGCATTGTAATTCTCTAATATATGCTGTTTTACTGGGTGGATTTTTTTCAAACCAATATAAAATCAACCTGCGGTTTGAGTCGTTTTTTAACCACTGACATAATTTTCTCCACCATTTAGCATCCGTAGCCCCAAGAGACATTCCCAGCACGCATACTATCTTGCTATTTGAAATCTGCGTTTCAGCTTGACTTTGCCATAAATAACCCAAAGCATTTACACTTTCAGCTTTTATCAAAAACTCCTTAAATTGAGGAGTATCTATTAAATCTTTGTTGCTTATTTGACTTTTGTTATCAACACCTAAAATCGGAGCAACCTCAGTTGTACCGTGAACATGAATAACATTTCGATTCAATAAATAAGAAAATGATGTTGAACCATATCGCCAAGAGCTTAATGGAGAATCGGGAATTCTTGACAATATTCTTTCAAGAGTGTTTGTGTAGTTGAAAGTTACAAATGATATTCTTCTGTTTTGGTCTTGAAAACTTTTTAGCACATTGTTCAAAGCGATTTTTTCGGTATCTGTTATTTCATCATAAAAATTTGATAAACTATCAGCAAAGTTTTTGAGCGCATTATCCGAAAATTCATCAACATTAAAATTTCTCGTTTGTTTAAGTAAATACTCACGTATTTTTTCTTGCGCATCAATAAAACAATCTAAAAAGTAATTAACAAAATCTTTTGAAAAGTGTTCTGTGTATTTTCCTATTCCAACCTCGAAATCTGCCCACATTTTTTCTTCATCCGGTTTGTTGCTATTTATGTCCGCATCAATGTTTTTTCTAAAATTATCAATATGTGGTTCTATACTGTCTTGCGGACAGTACCATTCATAAAAGTTTTTATATGACGATTTAATGCCTAAAGAAACATCAAAACCATTACCGAGCATAATTGTTATATCCAAAATCTTTCACATCCTTTAATTTATACGAAAAAGTGTTGGAAAGCCCTAAGGACTTGCTCTGCCTTTTCGGCATTGAGAAATTCACAAACCAACTTTTGCCTTTCTTGCGGTGTTAACTCCAAAAAAGACTTTTTGGCTTGTATCAAATCTTTTTTAGCTTTTTGATATTTGTCTTCGGGATCTATATCCACTGTTAATTTTACGTCGTACATATTGCACCTCCATTTTTATTGTACTGTTTCGAGCAAAAAGGTACAAGCAACTAAAAGTATCATTTTCGGCTCATTTTCAGCTCGTTTTTGTATGTAAAACACGATAATTATATTATTAGCCGAAACAATGACATAAAAGCGTCATTTTAGTGTCATATAGATGACATTTTATCCGAAATATTGTTGCATCAAGCTGTCAAACAAGGTCTGTGCTTCGTCAAGAGCCTTTTGCACGGCAACTTTTGATTTGTCGACTTGTTCGACGAAGGCGGCAAATTCATTCTGTTTATTTATCGGTGGAATAGTAAATTCTAATTCTCCGAGAATTTTTAATGTTAAATATTTTGTAAGACCACCTAATGACTGTTCCTGCAAATATAACAATTTATCTTCGAGTTGATACCTAAAGAGTTGATAAGACCAATCCTGCTTTAATCCTAAAACATAAGTTCTTTGATAAGCATTAAATTTACCTTTATAGTATTTAACATCATATTTGCCAGCGGCATTATTACCTGCTAAAAGTAAAGCTTCTTGGTCGAAAGCATATTTATCAATTCTAAACACTTCTTTCGCACAAGTAAAAAATGGGTATTCTCCATTCTCAACCATAGCATTTGAGTCAAGTTTTCCTGTTGTTGTATTGAATACATCGTTCCACTTTAAAGTAGGATATCCTTTACCACCAAACATCTCGACAAATCGGGCTTTAACGAGTTCATCAAGCTTTGTAAGTTGTTGTTTTCTCATTTCAATCAAGGTGTCTATTTTTTCTAAAACACCTACAATCTTGAGCTGCTCATTAAGTGTAACAGAGGGAAAAGATAGCTCCTTCAATGCTGAAACTGTAAAACTTGCTTGATTAACCGATTTTTTTGTTATATTGGGAATCTGTCTTAAAAATGACTGTGACGAAAAGTAATAAAATGCGTATTTGCTTATAACACAATCTGTATTCGGTCTCAACAAAAGAAGATTCATTCCATGAATAACTTCTTCGCCATCATTTTTTTGATAAAGAGCTGTTTTAGCAAGATGTTTTTCGCTGTTTATATGCGACATCAAAATATCTCCGTCTTGCAAAATATAATCACGATATTTCGATAAATCATTTATGCCTGCATATCCCATTTTGTTTCGGTCAACGGTTCGATTCGATATCGATTCTATTCTTGTTATGGGATAACCCGAATCATCTAATCCCTGTTTGATATTCGCGCCATTTCTTACAAGTACAAAACAGTCACCTAATCGTGCCATCAAATCACTCCCTTTATTTCAAAGCTAATGCAGAGCCTATAGTAGTAAGCGTTGAAATAATTTCAACAATTGTACTGATTGTCATCCACATCTTACCTTTTTCCTTTGCTGATAATATAATTCCAACACCCGATGCAAGCATAAGAATTCCGCTGAATATTAAAACTGCAATTATTATATCTTCAACTCCAATCATAGGTAAAACTTTCACTATACATTCCGCAATGAAGACAAACACCTTACCTAATCCTGAAATTAAATTTTGAGCAATTTCATATGCTTTTGTTGGTCCGCTGACAATAGCGACAAAAAATAACAACATTATAATGCCGATTAACTGTTTCAACTTTTATCTCCTTGTTAATTAATCTTTTCTGTTTATGATCTCAACAATCTCTATAGCTTTTTTCAGTGATGTTTCAATTTCTTCTGCCTCACCGTTAAGGTCTGCTTTAAACTCGAAGTTTATGTTGCTTTTGGGATCGCCGACTCTAAAATAAATATGACCTCGTTCATCTTTGGCAACTTTTTTCTTGATACAGGAAAATATTTTGATTAAAGCATATTTCATAGCTTCAAATATACCGGCAGAAATTAATCCTATGGCAATATCGATATAGAAATCTTGCGGACTACCCGCTCCGAGCTCTCTTGGAACACAGACAAAATTGTCGATGCCTACCTTCTTGTTGATTCATTTAACTTCTCTATCGGAAATGAGATGCAATTCATCAACATACTCACTGTCGATAAATATAGCATCCATTCCTAAGCCTAAATTCCAACTTGGACCAAAAACAGGTATTTCTTTTTTTGATGTAGGATTATAACCCATTATTCTTCCTCCAAAATAATTTTATGCAGTTCTTTGAGTCCTTTGGTGATTTCGTCTTCGAGGGCGTAAAGCTCTGCTATTATCTCGTTTGTGGGCGGATATTCAACGGCTACATACTCCGTCTTTTTATATTTGTTTATCGAAAGGTCATAGTCATTATCAACTATTTCCTGCTTGGGTACAAAGAAGCTCTGTTCTGTGCGTTCTCTTTCCGCTTCGCCGTCAAGGTTTCTGAATCTTGCGATAATATCGGGGATATCGTTATCCGCGACTTCCGAACGCTTATCGTCAAGGCTGAAGCCGTCAGCCTTCATATCGTAAAACCATACCTTGTCCGTGCCGCCGTGCTCCGTCTTGGTGAATATCATGATCGCCGTTGATACTCCCGCATAGGGTTTGAATACGCCCGAAGGCATTGAAACAATCGCTTCAAGACGGTTGTTTTCTATTATTTCCTTACGTATTGCCTTGTGTGCTGTCGATGAGCCGAAAAGTACGCCGTCGGGAACAATGCAGGCGCATCTGCCGCCGATTTTGAGCATACGGAGGAACAAAGCAAGGAAAAGAAGCTCCGTTTTCTTCGTTTTGCAAACCTTGAGCAAATCAGCCGATACCGTATCGTAATCAAGGCTGCCTTTGAACGGAGGATTCGCAAGAATAAGCGAATATTTGCCCTTATCCGCATTCTGGTCGGAAAGGCTGTCACGGTATTCAATATAGGGGTTGTCAATGCCGTGGGTCATCATGTTCATCGCACCGATACGAAGCATTGTTCTGTCCATATCGTAGCCGAAAAACATATGATTCATATAGTGGTCTTTTGCCTGACGGTTGAAGAATATTTCTTCCCTGCGGTGCTCTTTGAGATAATCTCCCGCCGCAACAAGGAATCCCGATGTGCCGCAGGCAGGGTCGCAGATAATCTCGTCTGCCTTGGGGTCCATCATTTCGACCATCATCCTGATGATGTGTCGGGGTGTTCTGAACTGTCCGTTAAGACCCGACTGCGCAATCTTTGAAAGAAGATATTCGTATGTATCGCCCTTGGTGTCGCTGCCCTCTGCAACCGCCATAAGGTCATAAATCTCATCAAGTGCGGTAACCACCTTGTCCAAAAGAAGAGGAGTAGGCAGCTTGAATATGGCATCGCCCATATATTTTGAATATGCGCTGTTCTTATCGGAATGAAGATTCTTGATAAACGGGAACACCATTTCCTGCATAACGGAATACATTCTGTCCGCAGGAAAATCGTGGAACACCGACCATTTGAGCTGATTGCCGTCCACCTTGCGGTCTCCGATTTCAACTTCACCCGAAAAGATGCTTTCAAAAGGCAATCCGAGCATTGCACTTTCTCTTGCGTTGCGGTTATCTGCATCGTCAAGGTCACGGATAAACATAAGATAGGTTATCTGCTCGATAACATCGAGAGGGTTAACAAGTCCGCCTGCTGCGAATATATCCCAGAGTGAATCTATTTTGTTTTTAAGTTCGCCTGTAATCATAATCAATCTTTCTCCCTGTTCCAAGTATATGAAGTGTATCTGCCACCGCCGATTTTGATTATATCGCCGTTTTTAACCAGTTCGTTGAGCGTGCGCTGAATTGTTACCTGACTTATATCGGGGCATTGCTCGGCAATTTCGGATTTTGTGACCTTGCCGAGAGTGTCTTTAATGATGTTTCTGATGCGTTCGGGTTTTGAACCTGCGGTAAGAAGTTTCACCCTTGATGAAAACTCACGGTATGCCGCCGCAATAACACCAAGCATATAGCGAACGAACGGAGCGTAATCGTTTTTGTTTTCGTGCCAATCAAAAGAGCTTGACTGCAAAGCTTCGTAATAAGTCTCTTTTGTTTGTTCGATGATGCGTTCAATACTGATATATTTACCGACAATGTAGCCTGCACGATAAAGAAGCAGGAGTGTGAGAAGTCTGCTCATTCTGCCGTTTCCGTCATTGAAGGGGTGTATGCAGAGAAAATCAAGAACAAACATCGGAATAAGAATAAGCGGATCGGCATCGCCTTTTGCAAGTTCAGCATCAAATGCTGCGCAAAGATTCTCAATAGACTGTTGAGTTTCCCAAGCAGGAACGGGCTGAAAACGCACAAAACGGTTGCCGCTTTCATCTTCTTCCGCAATAACGTTATCGCTGTTTTTATAGTTACCACCGATTGATTTACCGCTGAATTTATACAAATCACGGTGAAGCTGAAGAATAAACGAAGGTCTGAGGGGGATGTAGTCGTAATTCTCGTGAATCGTTGCAAGCACATCACGGTAACCGGCGATTTCCTGCTCGCTTCGGCTCTGTGGCATTGTTTTGTTCTGAATAATCTTTTTCAATCGCTCGTCAGAGGTATAAATACCTTCAATCTTATTTGATGATTCAGCACTCTGAATTTTAGCTATATCAAGCAGACTTGTCAGAACATCAGCTTTTGCTTCAATAAACAAAGCCTGCTCGCCTTTGTATTCGTGGATTGTTGTCAGGAGCGAAACAATATCGGGTTCCAGCAACAACTTCCAGTTTTTGAAATCATAATTTCTCATTGAGTTAAACTCACTTTCTTTAATTACATTAATCTAATTTATATTATAGCCACCAATTAATCAAAAATCAAGTCAATTTAATCATTTTTCAAAAAATGATTAAATTAATACGATCTTTGTGATAATTAAACGGTCTACATTAATGATGTTTTTAAACATTACTAAATATATATCGTTTCCATCAGACTTGTTCATATTGTTGCACCAATTCTTTTTTCTGCCGATAAACATAAAACTGTTTCAAATTAGTAAAATACGATTTGCTTTATTGTGATTCACTTTTGAGATGTGTTTATTTTCGTTTTAAACGTACTTGAAATGCATTTTGAAGGATTTGTTGACAGGATTACCCAAGAAGCAAACACCTCAAAAATATGCATTAAAATCCACAAAACCGTATACGGAATTTACCTCTGCTGCTTATAGCAGTTTTTGCAATTCCGTAAAGTGATTTGTTGTGCAGTTGTTGAGTCGTTTGATGTTGGACTGTTATTGTTTGTTTCGAAATTTGATGAATCCGTAGTTTCTGAGAATTCAACCGTTGCCATTGCACCAACTGCAAGGATGGTTTCAAAGCTTGGTGAGGTGATATATTCTTCGGTATAAGCAGTCGTTGAAATGTAATCTTTTTTATCATCGTTATTTGCAACCGTAACAACTCCGATGGGTGCAACGCTGAAGCATGTCTTCACACATCTCAATGGCAAAAGAATAAACCCTCAGGCTCCTACTGCTTATTTTCGTGAATTCGGAAAAAAGTACAGCATTGAAGATTGCCACCCTCATAAGTTCAGACACACGATGGCTACCCTGATGATTCGGAACGGTGCAGATATTAAAACTGTTTCCGAAAAGCTCGGACACAGAAGTGTTGAAATCACTCTCATGCTTTATGTACATACAAATAAGGATGCACAAATAGCCGCAAACGAAAAATTTGCTTCACTTGTGTGGAACGGATAATAAACTCTGAGAATTTCTTCAAAAAAGTATTGACAAAAACTAAATTTCAGTTTAGAATATAAGAGTGGAGAGAACAAATGTTCTTTTCGCTCTTTGTTTTTATGGAGGTAATTAATGACAAGTGAAAATTTCAGAACAAATCCTATGTTTCTGAGAAATCAGTTTAAAGGTGACGGAAAACAATGGTGGGTAAGATTCAGAGAACAAACAATTAACGAGGGTGGATTGAACCAATATCCACGACCTTGGGATCCTGAAAGCGGTCTAAACAAAAATCCGTTTAAATTAGAGAGGAGAAAAAACAATGAATAAATTTGAATTATTTTGCCTTATATTTTTCGCACTCGATAACGAATGGGATAAAACACAAAACGAAGAACTTGGGGAATACCTGAGCAACGCTAATCCGTTCTTATTTGCAGATATCGGTTCTGCTATCAGCAATTGCTATATCTTGTTTTGTGATTTTATCGGCAAAAAACAAATTACAACAGAAAACAGTTTTGATATTGCAAAGAGCTATGTTAAAAGCTTAAACATAAAATCAGTTTCTTCTGCGTTTGAATGCATAAACGAAGATGATTGGGCAGAGGCTGTAAACAAATATTTATCTCAGCCGCATAAGGGTGATAATTTATGATTTTTAATGAATATGACACAATAAAACCCTCGTTGATAAAAATAATATTTCAAAAGGAACAGTCGGTACAATTGTTCTTTGTCACAAAAGCAACGATGATTATGAGATTGAGTTTTGTAATTCAGATGGTGAGACAATAGCATTTGCTGTTTATAATTCAAAGGAAATAAAAAAGGTTTAAAGGAATAGCATTGAATATGATCTCAAACTACACTGACAAAGCATATCTGTCGCTCTATAACATAATTGACAGATATTATAATGAAGATAAAAACGATTGGATTGCATCTTTGGCAAGCGATATGAACCCATATACCTTTTTGGATGGTAAATCTGCAGACCCTGCAACATACGAAGATTTTACCGATTGTTTTAATTTATGTTTTGCCGAAACAAAAAAAGAAGATGTCGCAACAGGTTATGCAGCATCAATAAAATTTCTTGAAATGTATCGAGATGAATTCGGCTTTGATATAGATAAATATATCAAACAGCTGACATTTGATATATATAAAGAAGAGTTTGAGAAGGATTGAAGTATGAAAAACTCAGTTTTATACATCACCAAAGAAGAAATCAACAAAATCAAATCCGAGTCGAAAGACAAAGTTTTTATTGCAGAAATTGACGGAGCAGAAATCAACAGTTGGGGGGATTATTGGAATACAATGTCCAATTTGTTTTCATTTCCCGAACTTCCCGCATATATGAAACCTGATTATCACAGCTATTACGATATTATGACAGACTTGAGCTGGATTGATACCGATAGCATCATATTAATAATCAACAAATTTACTCTCTTTTTGAAAGGTGAACACGCCTTGAAAGATGATATAATAAAAGATTTTAAGGATTATCTTTTGCTTTTCTGGGAGGAAGAAGTTGAAAGAACCGTTGTTGGCGGAAAGAATAAATCCTTTTGTGTATATCTGGTTGATTAGGAGTGGCGCATAATGCAAAACGATTGGAGACTGCTCAATCAGGAAGAATACCTGATGAATGCAAAACTGATGAAATCCGAATATAAGAAGCCCTCCGAGAAGTGGGATCATGATCACTGTGCTTTTTGTTGGGATAAATTCAGCGAAAACAACGGTGACCTGCACGAAGGCTACTGCACAACTGACAAAAAGCATTGGATATGCGAAGAGTGCTTTAATGATTTCAAAGAAATGTTCAGATTTAAAGTTGAATAAGTTGTCAAATTATTAAGAGGCCGCCTACACAGCAGCCTCTTTTTTCTTAATTATTGACAAAATATTGACATTTGGGATTTTGAGATTATTCCAAAAAAGAAATGAACCCTTGGAACCGTTGAGATTCCAAGGGTTTTTGATAATCCCCATTCGGGAAAAATTATCTCTTTGAGAACTGGGGTGCACGGCGTGCGCCTTTGAGACCGTACTTCTTTCTTTCCTTCATTCTGGGGTCTCTGGTAAGGAAACCTGCCTTCTTGAGGGCGGGACGAAGGTTTTCGTCGTACTGAAGAAGTGCTCTTGCGATACCGTGACGGATAGCACCGGCCTGACCGGTAACACCGCCGCCGCCTACACGGCAGATGATGTCGAACTTCTCAGCTGTGTCTGTAAGAGCGAGAGGCTGACGAACGATGAGCTTAAGTGTTTCAAGACCGAAGTAATCGTCGATCTCTCTGTCATTGATTATAATCTTGCCTGTACCTGCATAAACACGTACTCTGGCAACTGAACTCTTTCTGCGGCCTGTACCGTAGAAATAAGGATTTGAATCGTACATTATTTATAGCCTCCCTTTCTTAAAATTCCCATGCTTCGGGCTTCTGAGCTGCATGAACGTGTTCTGCGCCCTTGAATACACGAAGTCTGGTGAGAGCCTGACGGCCGATAACTGTGTCGGGAATCATACCCTTAACAGCGAGTGTCATAGCGAAATCAGCTCTTGTCTTCATAAGAGTGCTGTACTTAACCTCTTTGAGATGGCCGATGTAGCCTGTGTGACGGTAATACATTTTCTGATCAAGCTTCTTGCCTGTCAGAACAGCTTTTTCAGCATTGATGATGATAACATGATCGCCGCAGTCTGCGTGAGGTGTGAAGATAGCCTTGTGCTTGCCGCGAAGAAGCTTTGCAGCTTCAACAGCAACCTTACCCATGGGCTTGCCTGCCGCATCGATCACATACCACTTGCGGGTAATTTCGCCCGCTTTAGGCATATAAGTTGACATAACTTTTCCTCCGATTTAAATTTTTCGTGCTTGCATATATTATCACAAGGTTTTGATAATGTCAATAGTCTTTTTTGAATTTTTTAATTTACATTCTGCAATCTCTTGTTTTCTCGTTTTTTCTCCCGTTTTCATAGCAAAAGCTCGCTTGCGATTTTTAAAAATTATTTTCACAAAGGAATTTTTATTGCTTTTTAACACCGCTTTTCGGCACAATGTGTATTTTCTGTTTATCAGGATAAAATAAAGATATTACTGCGGAAAAGGGATGATTTTACGGCAATTTCAAACGGTGAATACGGCAAAATGACAAAGAAGGCTTCGCCGCCTACAAACAAGATAAAAAACGGCATTCTGGCGTTTACAATCGGCGGACTTGTGTGTGCGCTCGGAGAAGGCTTCGGGATTCTTTACACCAAAATCGGCATAGGGCAGGACGATGTAAAACTGCTGATACCCGTTACGCTTATAGTCATTGCGGCGGTTCTCACTGCTCTGGGTGTTTTCGATAAAATCGCATACTATGCAGGAGCAGGGACAATAGTACCCATAACCGGCTTTGCAAACTCCATTGTTTCGCCTGCCATGGAATTCCAGAGCGAGGGCAGAATTCTCGGCACGGGTGCGAATATGTTCAGAATTGCAGGTCCTGTTCTTGTTTACGGCACTCTTGCGGCGGTTATTTACGGGGTTGTTTATTATATGTTTCTGAGATAGTTTAATATTTTCTGCTTTTGAACCGTCATTTGACGGTTC
>CAZJOH010000045.1:0-19692 GCA_964547575.1 uncultured Clostridium sp. | reverse complement strand
AACCGAAATTGCGGTTTTTACCCCGAAAAGTTGCGTTTAGTTTTTCATTTAACCATTGTAAACAGTGAACGAACTACAATGGATATGGACACCACCGTTCGTAGTATTCCGACGGAAGAAGGCGAAATTGTTAAAGCAATTAAGGAAATTATCTCTATTGATGTAGATGACGGAATCAATTTTGAATACGAAAGCATTGAGCCAATTCGTGAGGATGATGCCTATAATAATTTCCGCATTCATCTACATGCTAAGTACAGCAAAATTGATAGCCCGATGAAAATAGACGTTACGACGAGTGATGTCATCACTCCGGCAGCCATACAGTATGATTTCCCGATGCTGTTTGAAGATAAGTCGGTGCCGGTCATGGCTTATACTCTTGAAACCTTATTGACAGAGAAATACGAAACGATTCTTCGTCGAAATATTAGTACCACAAGGGCAAGAGATTATTACGATCTACATTATTGTATTCTACAACAATTCGAATCAATTTCAATGACTATGCAAAAATTATCATTTCACAATCTTTTTGTTTTTGACAATCCTACTGTTTGTGTTAATATATGAATACTTGCGACATTTGAAAAGTTCTTTTCTGCCTTGCTCATTTCTTGTGAAAACGAGTTCGAACTCACCGCCTGCGGATTTGAGATTTTTTGCAAGAATTTGAGCAGTTTCTTTATTGCCAGCGATTATTGACGGGCAGGCAAAACTCTGAACATAATTTCTGCTTGTGAACTTTGAAATACCTTTTGTGCCAATAAACAAATATCTCGGGTCATCAATGGGCGAAAGAAGTTCAGAAACTGCTTTTGCAAAAACATTCTTTTCTCTGACCGTTCCCTTTGAAAGAGAGCAGTTAACGGTATTTTTCTTTTTAGATTTTTTGACCGAAACAGTTGCTCCCCTGCTTTCGATTTCACCGATTTCTTTGAGAGTTTTCAGAATTGCATTTGAAATATTGGAAACAGTTTTTTCGGGTGATAAATTTTTTATAACAACAGATGCGGATTTAATGAGGAAAACTAAAGCGATTGCCGCAATGATAAAACCGAGCAGACCGCCAAAGAATCCCGACATTGCGATTATGATTATCGCAAGAACGATAAGAACACCGAGAATGATTGCGTAAATCTTGTTCTTATGCACAACCCTTGCAGGCTGAACTTCTGCAGGAACTTCGCTGACCTCTTCAATTTCGGGTCTCGCTTTACCTTTTACGGCGGCACTCCATCTGCCGGACATAACATTTCTTGCTGCTGCAAGTGAGAGCATCTGATTATTAATGTTTCCAAGTCCCTGCTCATCATAAGGTGCTTTGAGAATATCTATTCTGTCTGTGCCGCTTTCAATGACATCGCTGTTATATGCAGGAGCCAGGAAACAATCAAAACGGCGTTTCATTGTTTCAAAATCGTTACTTATGATTTCATCCTTTGATTCAGGCTCAACAGTAACAAGATGCCAAATATTCGATGCTTTTTCGGGATTTTTTTTATCAATTCTTATTGCTCTGCCCCGCATCTGATTGGAAAGCATAAAGCTACCTACAAAACTTGCGAGAATGAGCGAATTAATGTTGGGAGAATCCCAGCCTTCACCGAGAAGAGATTTTGTGCCGATAAGAACATTGATAACACCAAGCTGAAAAGCTCTAGTTATAATATTAACTTTATTTTTATTTGAGCCGCTGAAAATAATTTCGGTGTGATTTGTGTTTTCAAGCTTCTTTGTTCTGCAAGTCACACCCTCGTTATTTGCGATTTCTTGTGTGGTTTCAACGGCGGAATCGTGCAGAATCACAAGTGTACCCGAAAGCACAGCAATCTTTGCATCGGGGTTTGTTCTGCGGATTGATTCAAAGATGGGTACTGTACCGAGTGCGTGAATTTCTTCATCCGTGCCTACTAGTTTCATCATATCCTTTTTGATGTAATCGGTAAGGATGAGCATGCGAAGACTATCACCGAGATTCGCATATTCATTTGCAACAATCTTGTTAATGCTTTCAAGCTTACCCGTTGAAGAAACAATCATTTTATTTGTTTTATCACTTGATACAAGTCGCACTTTCCTTTTTTCAATAAAAGCCTCTTTTAAAAGAGCTGCTTTTAATTCTTCGCTGATTTTTTCCGTGAAAACATCGGGCTTATCAATGATAAACTGAAACGCTTTTTCTGCTTCGCTTATTGAATAATCAACCGGTTTTCTTCCTTCATTAACCTTGTCTTCAAGGCTTTTTGAAATGTTTGCACCACCGTGTTTTGCAACACAGACAAGTGATTTAAACTCTGCGAAATTATCATAGAGCACTTCTTCATTGCTAGCCGCATTTGAAGCCTGCAAAGCCTTTGAAAGCAGACCGCTTCTGATTATTTCTTCGGTAACAGCCGATGCTTTTGCTTTATAATTTGCAAGGATTTGTGCTTCTTCTGCGGTAGGATGGCTGAAATATATATAGTCCTGATGAGGGCAGAGCGTTTTCTGCATAACAAGCTGCGGAACATAAATCTCCTCATCAATATCGCCGCAGAGGGTCTGATATCTGCTCCATTCCGTGGGTGTGCTGTCATAGGGTGGAGTTGCCGTCAAAGCAATGATTGTTACGTCAGTACCGAGCATTGCAACAAACTCTTCGAGAGCTTTCTGCCATTCACTTTTAAGGTGATGCGCCTCGTCAAGGCAAATTGTTTTAATTCCCGCCTTTTTGATTTCGGCAAGCAAATCGAAGCCCGTGAAATCCTGTTTTTCTTCAGTTGCGAAATCATCTTCATCCGCTTCTGCTTCCATAACGGATTTTGTGAAAGCAGCGTGGAGCGCCTGATATGTGATTGAAGTTATCAGCTTCGGATTTGTGAGCGAATATGAAATATATTCATCGTGATTTTCAGTTTCGGGCAAATAAGCCTCAATAAATCTTTCGCCCCACTGCTGGCGGATTGTAACAGACGGCGACATAACAAGCGCAGGTGCATTCTGCCTTATGACAAGTTCAAGACCGAGAATGGTTTTACCGCTACCGGGTGCGGCAACAATATGTATCCTCTTATCTTTAAGATGATTTTGTGAATTATCAAGCACCTCCTGCTGATAATCACGGAAGGTCCATTTGAATTTTACCTTGCTGAAATCTTTCATGTTATTCATCCTGACTAAAATTAATATAAATCCATTATATCATATACTTAAAAAATATAATGTTGTTAGATCAAAATTTATGTTGTAGTATGTTAAACCGTAATAACGCAACAGAATAAAGATAGATACTCTTTATATTCTACGGTTGATACAAAATATGTATTTGAAAATCGAGTAAACTTCAACTCTGTAACACTCATTGAACAATATAACAACAAACACTAAATTTGTTACAATCATCAATAATTTCAAAGACTTATTTTTTATGTCTTACTCTGTTTATTCAAAAAGCTCCCATAGCATTGCTGCTCGGGAGCTCTTCGAAAATCAGCCCTGCTTAAATGATAACACTTCATTCACAATTGTGATTTTACCTAGGCTTTTTTATTTTTGTTCAACCGATAAAGCGGTTAAAATATAGCTGCATTGCGGCAGTTTATTCTGCCGCAAATCTTTTCGCTTTAATTATTCTCAACGGAAGAGAAGCTTATGCAGCTTCAACTGCTCCTATCATACCTACAAGCACTGCGCCCATATAAATTCTTCTTTTATATGATTTCCTTTTGAATTATTCTTCTATGTCAAACGATAAACATCATCATAAAATTCCTGCGTCTTTTATTCATATATAAACATCGGATCCCTCGGATTAAGCCCGAATATCTTTATTGTCAAGTTCAACATAGTTTTTACAATAACATTATAAGCTGTCATAACCGCCACAGAAAGTATTATTTCCTTTGTAGCATTAAACATCTGAGCCGACAAAAGAATTTTAAAAATCATAAATATCAAATGAACCGTACCCCATAAAGAAACTTCCAGCTCACCCATGCATAAAAATGATAAGAATATATATACCAAAGAATATATTATCGCCTTCCATGAATCTGTATAGCCCTTGTACCACATGAATACAAGTGACGCAACCTGAATTGCAATAAACAATAAGACAAAGAATTTATACAATCTTGCTCCGGCATTCAGTTTTTTGTTATTACTGCTCATTTTTTATCTTCCTTTCATCGGCAAGACTACTCTGCTTCTGTTCAATAATGTTTGTGATAAATTCCACAATATATAAAACAGTGATTATGCATCCTACTGCGATTGTTGCATAACCGAAACCGTTCAAGCTGTTTTCATACCAAAACAATCCGCCCATATTTTCATATATGCTCTTTAAAAAAGCAATCAAAGGATATGTTAAAAAAGTCTTTATTTGATTAAATATAAGACCAACTAAACGAACTTTATTGTTTTTAAGCTTCAGTAACAACATTTCGATAATTGAAACCGCACAGCAAAAAGCAGGTGCAAAGGATTCGTAGTCTTTGGTCGGTTCGTACAAATGGCTCGAAATTATCGGATAACTTACAACAGTTATGCACGGTCCGAAAGACATAGCTGCAAAAACCAAAATAAAATCCATTAATAGCAGCTTTGTCAAATTCATTTTTTTCATAATACATTCTCCTATATAATAACGAAAAAGGACTGATTTAAATAAAACAGTCCTCTTCGAAAATCAGCCCTGCTTAAATGATAACACTTCATTCACAATTGTGATTTTACCTAGGCTTTTTTATTTTTGTTCAACCGATAAAGCGGTTAAAATATAGCTGCATTGCGGCAGTTTATTCTGCCGCAAATCTTTTCGCTTTAATTATTCTCAACGGAAGAGAAACTTATGCAGCTTCAACTGCTCCCATTACAAGAGAATATACCTTTTCAAAAACGTTTGTAAAAAGATCTTTAATACCCATGTCGTTGAAGATATCAATGATAGAATTGATAAGTTCAATAATGGTAGTGCCAACATACTTGTCGTAATGATAGTTAATGTTGTTGTAGTGGCTGTCAACACAAGCGTTGTAATCTTCGAGATTATCGAATTTCTTACCACAAGTTGCACAGTCATAAACTGCGTCAGGAGCTTCTTCCTTGTCTTCTGCATTATGTGCTTCTACGCAAGTGTTATATCCTTCAAGAGATTCATACTTCTTGTTGCATGTGGGGCAGGTGTAAACATCTGCTGCAAATGCAAGAGCTGAAGTTGAAAGAATCATAACAAGTGCAAGAAGAACTGATATAAACTTCTTCATGATTAATCAATCCTTTTATGTTTTTTATTGAAGTGTTACCATTTAACCAAAGCTGATTCCCTGTCCGGACACGGCTTATTTACCGTGCCCGGACTACAAGGAACTCAACGGGAATTATTCCTCTTCTTTTTTCTTTTTCTTCTTTGCAAGAAGAATAATAATTATTATTCCTGCAGCAGCAACACCTGCTCCGCCGAGAATGAAGTATAAGCCATATGATTCCCAGATAAGAACAGCCTTATTTGACGACACGGTGATATCATTATAGGTCTGTTCGGAGTCAAATATGTTGCCTGCCTTATCTTCGCAGATTACTCTTACGCTCTGACGGACACCTTCATTGATAACAAATGTGATCTGTCCGCTGTTGTCTGCAAGATATTTTTCAAGCTCTTCATCCGAATAATTGAAGGGGACAAGAACATTACCGTCTGCATCGGTTATCTCAACTCTTACGGACTTAAGGCTACCGCCGTCATCTGCAGGAATAAGGGTTACAGTCTGGCTTTCGCTCTGATAACGTCCGTTGCTCTGCATACCCGAAACAGTAATTGTGGGCGCTGAGGAGTCAACAACGAATGCAACCTTTGTGCCCTTGATATCACTGTATGACTCAGTGTTTGCATTATCAACGGAATTAACAACGATATCATATTCGCCATCCTGTGCGAACATCGCAGGAGCAATTGTATAAGTGTTGATATACCATTCACCGTTTCCGCCGCCTTTGATTACTGTGTAATCTTCACCTTCAACGAGTTCTGTTCCGTTCATTGTAATCTTATACTGAGCAATGGGGTCAACGTTTGTTTCTGTGATAACAACATTGCCGTCAACAGATTTTATATAATAGCTGTCAACAAGCTTTTCTGTTGCTTCGTTAAGGCTGAATGTTGAGCCGTTTCTGTTAACCGAGAAGCGAAGAGCCGAAAGCTGAGCATTGCCTGCAACGATTGTTGTTGTTGTGTTACCGCAAAGGTCAACCGCCTTGCAGGTAAGAGTGTAAACACCGTCTTTTTCAAGATTATCAACCTCAACGGCATATCCGTTATCTGTTGAATAGCCACCTGAAAGGTCAATCCTTTCAGTCACAAGCTTGTTGTCTTCGTTATTCACAACAGCTGTGAGTACAGCCTCAAAGCCCGAAGCAACAAAGTTTGTATCCTCTGCTTTGATTGTAAATCCAATCTTTTCTGCGTTATTTGCAGAATTGTTTTCAATTCCGCTTACAACTATTACGGGAGCTGTATGGTCAATAACGAATACTGCTGTTTCAACATCCTCCATCTTGTTTGAGGACTTATCTGTATATGACATTGAAACACGGTGTTCACCGTCTGCAGAAACAACTACAGTTGCCGTTCTGTTGTTTCCGTCGCTTGTCCATGATGAAGGAGCAACAGCGTTTCCGTCAACATAAACGGTAACATCCTCGCCGTAGAAGTTATCCTCTTCAATGATAAGAGTTGCCGTAACATCATCTGAATAGTAAAGAATACCGTTGTTTGATTGAACCTCAGTGCTCAGCTCAATCTTACCTATAGGAGCAACAGTATCAACAACGATTGTCTTGTCGTCCGTATATTCGGATGACTTATTGCCTGCATTATCCGTTGCGCTTACCTTGATATTACCCTTGAACTGAGCGGCTTCTGCGGGAATATAGAATTCCTTTGAAGCATGCGATGTACCGTTTGCGGCAACATCTATTGTATCGGTAACGGTAACGGGGTTTCCGCTTGAGCTGTCTGTATAAGTGTATGTAAATGCACTGATACCCGAAATATCATCATCAGCTGAAACGGTAACCTTTACGGGTGCGTTATAAAAGCCGAATGAGAGAGTTTCAATAACTGTATCCCAGATGCTCTCGCTGAATTTTACATCAAGATTTGTGGGAGGAGTCTTGTCAACTGTAAACTCATCGGGAGTATATTCAGCTGACACTCTGTTTGAAAGGTCGGTGCAGCTGATTGAGAAGGTATAGTTTGCACTGTCGGAATATGTAACGACAGCGGTGTGAACATCGCCATTGGAGCTCCAGCTTGATGCTGATGCGAGTTTTGCAGCGATATCATCGACATTTACAGCGTTTCCGCTGATATTTTCAGCAACAAGTGTTGCAGCAACCTTTGAGGGATCAAAGTTATGCTCTGTGATTGTGATTGTTGCCGTTCTGTCTGCATCAAAATACTCTCTGTTGCCTGAATTGTAAATTCCATTTTCGGGAGAATACTTGACATCAATTTCGGGAGGAAGTGTATCGATGATTATCTCGCCCGAAACATATTCAGTCATCTTATTTGTAGAACGGTCGCTGTAATTCATGCTGAGAATATAGTGGCCGTCGCCTGAAATTGTAACATTACCTGTCCAGACATCACCCGACTGTGTCCATGTTACATTTTCATAGGGCTCATCGTTAATTTTAAGCTCAACATCTTCGGGATAGAAGTTAGCTTCGGTAAGAGTGATTGTTGCTGTTGCGGCATCATCATAATAATAACGCTTTCCGCCGTCCTCAAATGAACCTACGGTGTTTCTTGCTTCGCTGAATACAACCTCGGGACCTGCAGGAGCAATTGTGTCAACAACAAGAACATTCTTTGAATCTGTGTAAGTATCACTTGTGTTACCCGCATTATCTGTTACGCTGAAGGAGATATTGCCTCTGTACTGCTTGCCTGCGCTGTCGGGAAGTTTGAATTCTACAGTTCTGTCTCTTTTTACCTCATCATCATTAGTAATGACAGCCACGCCATCATCACCTATGCGGAACTTATGATTAACGAATGTTTCATAATAACCGCTCTGTGATGAAACATTGGTTGCGCTTGCGTTTTTCTCTTTTGTATAGGTCCAGTCAAATCTTGAGATACCCGATGTCGAGTCTTCAGCATAAAGAGTAACTATTACGGGAGCATTATAATAATTGAATGTCACTGCACTGATAAGCTTTGCAAGCTTAGGTGTACTGTAAGTAAACTTGGGGTTGATGGGTGCTGAACCGTCAATGATAAAGGGCAATGTTGTGTATGATGACACTTCAGAATTACCGGCAGCATCTTCACCGGTAACGGTTATTGTGTAAAGACCGTCGTCAAGCACGAACTTTTCACCGTTAATCTCATTAAAAATTTGTAATTCTATTGTATGCGTAAAGTTATCATCCGAATGAGTCCAGTTTGCGTCCTCTTTGAAGTACTTATTTAATAATTCTGTAGGAACCGTAACGCCATTCTGACTGATATCTTCCGCAGTAGCCTGAATGTTCATTTTGCTTGCAACAAAGTTCGCTTCCTTAACAATGATTGTAATACCCAAACTTACGATGGGAACGTCATACTCTTCTCCGGGTACAATTTCAATGGGATGATTGTTAGCATCCGTAACTGCTATATCGCTTGTGATAATGGGACCGATATTGTCAATTCCGGTAATCTGAGTATCTGTTCTGAGCTCTTCTTTTGTACTGTTGCGACAGTTATCGGTTGCAATAACGGTAATCTGAGCCTTTGCCTGAACACTTGCGTTTTCTTTATTAACTTCCCATACACCTTCAAGAGTTTCCTGATCACCGAGAGTACCGTCTGCATAGAAGGTTTCTTCTGTATCAAACGCATCTGAATTATAGGCATTTCCGGGAGCAAGATCTGCAGGATATTTAACATCAAACTTGTCAACGCCCGAAATTGTATCGGTAACAACAACCTTTACATAAACTCCGGGATTATAAAGTCCGAAGGTTGCCGCCTGAAGGAATTCTCCTGTTGCAGTTGCCGAATATGTCACGGTATGAGTAGGTTCTGTCCTATCGATAACAAGTGAGCAATTGGTGCTGCTCGATGTTCCGACTGCGTTCTCATACTGTGCATTAAATGAATATCTTGCTTGTGTTGAGAAGGTAAGTATTGCACTATGGAATGTTTTTCCGTCAGCGTTTTTGCCTTCTGTCCAGGTTGCATCCTGACCGAAATCGGGAATGATATCGGCATCATTAAGAGCAATTGCTCTGCCGTTGATATCGGTTGCCATCTTATCAGCAGCGGTTACCTTTACACGGCCTTCGTCAAAGAATTCATCAAAAACTCTGATTATAACTTCAACTTTATCTTTGTTGAAATATGAATTTTCAACATCATTTTTTGTTACTATTTCGATTGATACCGAAGGAAGCTCTTTGCTGAGCACGATTTCAGGTGAATTGTAATCGTCAGCACTGTTCAAAGCTCTGTCTGTGCAATCAATTACAAGATTGTAGGTGTCTTCCTTGCTGATGGTGATAGTGTTTGTATGAACAGTACCTTTGCTTGTCCATTCACCGTCAAACTTCTGTTCTTTTGCCTCAGCACCATTGGCAGAAATCATTGCAACTGCCTTTTCGGGATCAAAATTAAGTTCATCAATCTTAACGGTAACAATAATATTATCATCATCAAAAATGATTGTGTTGTTGAAATCTCTGCCTTCAATGCTTTCCTGTACAACGAACTGCTTATCAAGAATCTTTGCAGCACCGTAATCAACGGAAATAACAGGTAATATGTTATCAATAACAAATTCGCCTGATTCAGTCTTTTCTGCAGCGTTGCCTGCAAGATCGGTATAATCAACTGCAAACGCATAGTTATCATCTGCATTTTCGTGGGTAAAGATAACGGATGCAGTATAGCTTCCGTTTTCTGCATCATAAGCCCAGCTTGAGGACTGTGCAAGATAAGCCTTGTTTTCTTCGCTCATGCCTGTAAAGCCTTCGATTTCGGAAACTGAGAATTCCGAAGGACGGAATCTTGTTTCTTTAACGGTGATAGCTGCCGTTACATCATCGTTATAATATTTTACGCCTTCATTTTCGGTGTTTTCCTTGCTTAAAGCAACGGTTATAACGGGATTCACTTTGTCAACTGTGATGAAATCTGATGATTCATAAACTGCATCACCAAAAATATCTTTATATGAAAGCTTGATATCGTAATCATTGCTATCTTCAAATGTATACTTTGCTGTGTGTACATCACCTGCACTGCTCCATGTAAGATCCGAAACAGCTTTACCGTTTACAGCTACAACAGCTCTGTCAGCAAAGAAGTTCTTTTCGGTAACGGTGAAAATGAATTCTGTGCTGTCGCTGAAAATATCAACCGAGCCTTCGGTATCCTTTTCAACGGTTTCATAAGGATAGCTGTTATTCACAGTAGCTACTGCCTCAACTGCCGAATCAGCAGCAGTCTGGGGAGCTGTGGTATCGATAACAAATTCACCTGATTCAACTTGCTCTGCAGCATTTCCTGCAAGGTCGGTATAATCAACTACAAATGCATAACCACCGTCAGCATTTCCAGCTGCAAATTCTACGGCAGCAGTATATGTATTGTTTTCGTCATTATCCCAGCTTGAGGGCTGTGCAAGATAAGCTCTGTTTTCTTCGCTCATGCCTGTAAAGCCTTCGATTTCGGAAATCTTAAGGTCTGCAGGATTGAATTTTTCTTCCTTAACGCTGATTTCGGCAATCAAGGTTTTATCGTAATATTTTGTACCGCCATTTTCAAAAGCTGCTTGGCTGAGAGTAACCGTTACTTCGGGAGCAACGGTATCAACCGAAATCTGCTTTGAAAGCTCATACTTATTTTTAACTACAGGATTATTGATATCCTCGCCGAAAATATCTTCATATGTGAAATCGATATTATAATCTCCATCTTTTTTGAGTTCATAAACTGCATAGTGATTATCTCCCTCAGCCTTCCATGAAAGCTCATCGGTAATATTCTCACCGTTTATGCTTGCAGTTGCATTCTCAGCAAAGAAATTCTTTTCTATAACTCTGAATTTTACGTTTACAGAGTCGGAATAAACCTCGATGGGAGAAGCACTGTTTTCATCTGTATCCTCATAGGGATAAGCATTATTTACAATGCTCTTGGGTGATGCGTCTGTTTCAATGCTTACTTCAGGATCTGCTGCATCAATAACAACAACATAACCGTCTTCATATTCCTCGGAATGGCCTGCATAGTCATATGCAAAGAATGAAATCTTTCCGCAAAGTGCCTCAAGAGCATTTTCATCTCCGAGTACACATTCTTCGGAAACATAAACATCGCCGTTTTCAACAGCATTTACCTTCGTTTCAGGGATGATAACTGTGGATTCTGCGCTTTCGTCTTCTTCATATGAAATAAGTTTCCATACAAAATACTCAACGCCCGAAACCTCGTCCTTTGCTTCGATGGTAAAGATAACCATTGAATTGTAATAACCGAATGTTACCGAGTTGAATATATCTTCATACCATACGGATGTCTTATAATTAACCTTAAGATCTGTGGGAAGAGATGTGTCGATTTTCAGACTTTCGGAATCAATTGTGCTTGCTTCCGAAACAGCTCCTGTTTCTGTGTTTTTAACATAAATATCAAAACCGTTTGCGATACCCTCGGTGCTTATTACAATAGAGTCAGCCCATTCGTTTGTATCGCCGAGATTGTTGGTTTTGCTTATCTGATGACCCTCGGCAGGTGTAACGGTTATTTCACTTGTATACCAACCGCTTTCAGCATTAAGCTGCTCACCGCTGATTGAATATGCGTTTTCAACAGTGTACTTTTCAACCGTGAGAGTATACTCTGCTTCTGCAGCTTCGTAACAGTCATTTCCCGCAAAAACAGCCTTGACTGTAACTGTACCTGTTTTCTGATTTGCAAACACAAGGGTTCCGTCTTCAGCTACAGTAGCAATTGCTTCAGCACCGTCTGCAACCACAATGCTGTATTCAGGCTTAACACCTTCGTCATGGTTATATCCGTAACCGTCAGCTGCACCTTCAACTGCTGCGGGAGCAGCCGCTCTTGAATATGACTGGCCATAGTATATTGTATCCGCATTTTCTTCAAATCCGATAGTCTGGGATGCTTTATTTACAATCAGAACATATGACGCCGTTGCTTCTGTATAGTTCTTATTTTCTTTGAGAACAGCTTTAACAGTAATGGTACCCGCTTTTGTAATTGAAAGCTCTCCTGTGCTTTCGTCTATCATTGCACAATCTCCCGACTCAACGGAATAAGTCACATCTGAAAAACCCTCAACAATAGGATTGCTGAACTTGTTACCGTTTTCGTTATAAGTAATAGCTTCGGGAGCTGCGTTTTCAAAAACAAAACCTTCTGGAGTTGCTTTGGAAACATTAACCAATGCTAGGACCGGTTCAATATCCTTGTAGTCTCCGTCTCCTTCTCTTGATGCTTTGAGCTTGAAAGAACCGGCATTGTTTACAGTTACCGTCCACTTATTCTTTGTTGAGGTCTGGCTTATCTGTGCTATTTTTCCTACGGTGAAAAAGCTCGAGCCGTTTGAATCCTTCTCTTCTGCTATTATAAGAGAGTAAGCTCCATCACCCGAACCGCCTGAAACAGTTATTTCAAGCTTTACTTTAGGAGAATCTGAATATGTGAGAACATAAGCACCTGTTGCATCATCATATTCTGCACCTTCAACAGTTATTACGATATCGCTCTGCGAAAGAAGAGGAGCCTGAACGGGTGAGGAGAGTGCAATTTTAGTCTGCTCATAGTACTTATCAAATGTAACTTCTGCTTCACAGATATATTCTTCTACGCCTGCTTCAACATCAAAAACATATGATGTTTCTGATGTTCCCGAGCTGATACAGTTGCCGTTAACATAATATGCAACGTCTGCCACAGCAGCATCATCAGGAAGATTTTCAAGCTTGAGTTCGATTTCTTTTACGGAATCTCTCGAAACAGGTCCGTTTATCTCTGAGCCGTCTGCATATGCCTTGAGAGCCATGCCGTCAGGGGTCTTTTCGCTGACGGTAATTTTGATTGAATCGGATGTTTTTGAATCTCCGTTAATATCAATTACTTTGCATGAATAAGCTCCGCTGTCTGTAATGCCTGCATTGTCAATTTTAAGCACCGAGGATGTTGCGCCTGCAATTTCCCGAGAATCACGATACCACTGATACTTATCAGGGGTACCAAAAACAGTTGAGCTGATCTCGAAGGATTCGCCTCTTACAACAGAAGTTTTATCTGCTTCAATTGAAACTACGGAAACAGGCATTGCTGTATCTGCCCACTTCTTTTCGTCGTCGATTACGATAAGGAAGCTTTTCGGTTCATCAGATCTGACAATTTTCTTTGAATCTCCGTTAATAGAAATATAAAATGACTCGGAAAGATCTTTCCACGATACTTCAGTTTCCCATATACCGTATTTATCGGTTTTTCCTATGTAGCTGTCATCTGTAGCGTCATTAGGCTTGATTTTGATTTCCACGCCTTCCTGAACAATGTTTTTTTTCAGATACTGAATGGAGATCATATCATCTTCTTCAGCAGCAAACGCCACCATACCATTTACGGGTATAACACCCAGCACCATCACAAACGAAAGTGCGAGTGACAGAATTTTTAACGCTATGGATTTTGTTTTACTATTCATCATACACTGCCCCCTGACTTCAATTCTTTTATGTAAATATAATTTTTGCCGTTCAGAATGCAGTGATACTGAATTGCCAACACCGATAAGAACAGAAAAATATAAATTGGGTAACCATCTGCAAATATGGTACATACTATAAATGCTGCAATAAAAATTATCATCAGAATATCTGCGATCTTAGCTTCTTTTGAAGAAAAGAAAGTAATTATTCCCGAATGTTTGGGAAGATTGGAATTTTCCTTGCCTTTGAAATAATTCTTTCTTTTAACCGTTACAATAACGGTTGCTATAATTGATAAAACCAAGGAACTCCAAAACAATGCTCCCGACAGATAAAGGAGTCCGTTTTTTCCCTCATTCAAGGATATACTGCTTGCTGCAGGCATCAGTAAAAACGATGCAGCAAAAACGAAGCCGAAAACAAGGGATAAAACAAACATTATTCTGCTCATTTTGTCTTTATTTGCAATAACTGCCACTCTGATTCATCTCCATATATCAGTTTATTTGTTCATTTGAATGAACAAAAATAATTTCTTCCTCAACAACAATATCTGTTCCGATAATTTCGGAGCTCATCATATTGAGAACAGTTGTTTCCTCCGAACCACCCGACAATACTGTTGTTGCATCAATGCCTGCTGCAAGAACAGCCGTTTCTCCGGAATCGTTTCCGATAAGAACGGTTGTTTCGTCAGCAGAATATTCTTCAGCAATATTCAACACTTCAGTTTCCTGCAAACCGAGAATAGTGGTTTCATCAGACACAAGCTTGCCTGTGTGGAATTTTTCTGTTCCGACACTCACACCAACGGATTCTCCGACAGGTATCAACGCTCCCGATTTTGTTATTTTATCGGTAAGCTTGCCTCTTTCAAGGTTAACATGGCTCGGCTTATGAGCTTTGTTGCCCGATGTACGGTTCTGATTTCTGATATTTTCAATTCCCTTTCTTGCATTTGAGCCTGAAAGGTCACCGATAATTCCTATGATGTTGTCTTTGAAAAATAAAATCAGAGTTATTATCAGAAAAAGAACGCAAAGAGCAATGCCTGCATAACAAACAATCATATATATATCGGGCATTGACATTGTACCGGTTACGGCAGACGCTGTGTTTTGATCCATTATTGCACCGCCTCCTTACCGTTTTCTTTTACCGATTCCGCTCGTTTTATTGCTTCATCAGCCTGTGCACTCAAGCCCGAAAAAGCATCCTCGCCGTAGTTATCTATTTCAGCCTTTGCTCCCTTAAGAATTTCAACAATTTGCTCCTTCGTTACATTTTCCAGTGCAATAAATGAATCCACCTCTGAAGAAATGCAGGAAACAACTTCTCTGAGAGCAATTATCTTCATATCCTCTTCATAGGATGAAGAATCAGTATATAGAGTTTTGATTTTTTCCCAGAGGTTGGGGATTTCTTTCTTTATCTTCAACAAATTCTCTATATTCTTCTTACTTGTAGCTTTGAGAGTACGGATTTTTTCAGTTATTTCAGCAATTTCATTGAAGGTTTTGGCCATGGTATCTTTTTCGGCAATATATCCGAACCATTTTCCGCCTATATTATACCTTGCATTTTCTACTTCATAACTATACCAATAAAGAATTCCTACATCCAGACACAAACCTTCATAACCGTCAGGATTTGATGCCTCAAGTTCCTTCAGCGGATAAATAGTTGTTGCGTTTCCGAAAGAATCCACAATCTCATATCCCGCTTCAAACTGATTAATATATTGAGCTTCTTTTGTTGAAAGCATTGTTCCCTTATCAGAATTTTCACTTTCAAAAAGCTTCAGCATCTTATCATACGCATCGATTTTTTCGGGAGATATCTTTATAGCGTTAACAAGAGTGTCGCATTTTTCCTGAAACTCTTTTTCAAAATTTTCGCCATTTATGTTCAGTGCAATGCTCTCTGCCTCACTGATAAGCTTCTCGTAGTTTTCTGTTTTGGCATTTTCGGCAGAAACAAAACCGAAGACTGCAACAAATGCAGAAATAAGAGTTAATACAGCAGAGGCAATAAATCTTTTAAGTTTCTTTTTCTGAAGCCTCCTGTATACCTCACCCATTTCATTGTGATGTTCAAATGCATACAACAGCTCATCACATGACTGATATCTGTCCTTCGGGTCAGGCTGAGTACATTTAATGATTATTTCATCAAGACCCTGCGACAGAGAAGGATTAACAGCTCTTATTGATTTATCGGCAATAACATTCTTGCAGGGGTCAATTCCCGTAAGCAAATGATAAAGCGTTATTCCCAGACAATAAATATCTGTTCTTGCATCGGTTCTTCCCAGACCGCTTCCGATAAACTGTTCCGGTGCAGCATAACCGATAGTTCCTATGCCCGTTGTTTCTCCGAGGTCGATTTCATAAGTCTTTGCAGTTCCGAAATCGATAAGTGCAATATTGCCGTCCGGCTTGAGCATTATATTTGCAGGCTTCATGTCTCTGTATATTATCGGCGGATTGCAGGAATGAAGATAACTCAGAACATCGCATAACTGCATTGCCCACTCAATAACATTTTCCTGAGGCTGTGCACCATGCTCCATCAAAGCCTTGTCCAATGAGTTGCCTTCAATATAGTCCATAACAATTATGAATGAATCCTGATCTTCAATAACATCGACTATACTGGGCAAATTAGGATGATTAAGCTTTTTTAATGTTTCAATCTCTGCCACAAGTCCTTGCCTTACAATATTGAAATCCATTTTTCCGTCTTTACGGATTTCTTTGACTGCCCATGTTTTATTGGCCTTTTCATTGAGCGCCATGTAAACAACGCTCATTCCGCCGTGCCCGATTTCACTTAATATTTTATATTTGCCGTCGAGCAGGGAACCTATTTCTAACACTCCGCATAATCCCCTTTAAAATGATTTTATTGCAACAACAGAAATATTATCCTGCTCCAACCGAGATTTATTTAACTCAATAAGACTTCTAATATTTCTTGTCATCGTATTCTTATCAACTGCAGATAACGGAGAAAGCAAAACGGAAATTTCTTCATTACTTATTTCATGAACGAATCCATCAGAACACAGCATATACACATGATTCTGTTTGGTTTCTCCTTGATAAAATGCAGGAATAACTGTTTCGGATGCTCCGACACACTGAAGCAACACATTTCTTCGGGAATCTCGCAGTGCTTCTTCTTCAGTAAGTTTTCCCATTTCAATTTCTTGCGCTACAACGCTTTGGTCTTTTGTAATCTGAACCGAATCGTCTCCGATTTCATACACTCTGGAATCACCGACATTCATCGCAATATAACCTCTGTCAGTCAAAAGTAATGCAACAACCGTTGTTCCGAGATTTATGGAATACTGTCTGCCATACATGCCAATTTTTTGGTTTTCTTTTTCGATCAGCTGATTCCATTGGCTTTTGATCAGCTCAAAATCTTCCTGCGTACTGCATACACCAGAAAAATCGTTCATAAGCCATTTATCAAATGCCTTTATCACTTCAGTACTTGCAAGTTCGCCTTTTGCAAGGCCACCCATTCCGTCACACAAAACAGCAAAAACCATATTACATGTATTTGTTCTTAATTTTTTTACATACAATGCATCCTGATTTGTGTCTTTCTTTATTCCAATATCCGTATCCGCAGCAATAAAATAATTCATTCGTATTCCATCCTTAAAGTTATGTTTTTATAACATAACAAATTCAAATACTTCGTTACCAAGTCTGATTTTATCTCCGGCCTTAATTAAGTTTTCGTTTCCGCTTTCAATTATTGTTTCATTAACAAAAGTATGATTTGTCGAGTTAAGATCGATAATATAATAATTTCCGCCCCTCATAACAATATCTGCATGACTTCTGCTGATTGCGGTGTTATCACCAACAAAATAATCAACATAGCTCTTTTCTTTGCCGATTCTGAATGTGGGCTTATTGATTGCAATTTTTTCGCCGGTTTTAACTCTGACAAGATGACCGACAGGCTGTGACACAACAGGTGCAACACCAAGAACTGTTGTTTCTCCGACCGCACCACTCGAAAGCACGGTTGTTTCTCCGAAATTTGCCTGTTGAACACTGACAGGCTTAGGCGGGGCAATATGAACTGACTGATAAGAAGGTGTTGTCGGTGTTTTAGTCGGAACGGACGGTGCTTGCATCTTGGGAAGTTCTGCAGGAGGAGTAGAATTCACCGAAGGTGTCTGTCCGGGAATCGCAAAACCAACAGAAGATGCCGGAGCAGTTTTCACCGATTTTGAAGCCTTTTCCTTCTTAACGGGTTTTCCGTTAGCTTTCTGTGCCTTATACAACTCAAGATTTTCTTTGCTGAACTTTGTTAAAAGTGTTACCAAAGATATCTGCTTTTCATCGGAAGCGGTATTGCTTGATTCGGGCAAGGGTTGCTGAGCCTTCTTTGATGCTTTGCTTGCCTTTGCTGTCTTTTGAGGAACAGGAGGCATCGCTGAAGAAACAAGCTTTGATATGTCGGGCGTTGCCGGCGGCATATTATCTTCAGGCTTTTTGATAACCTCTTCTTTTACAACTTTTTTTTCTGTGTATGCAGAAGTCGGTGTTGGTACATTCTTTTGAACGGGTGTAGATGAATTCGCAGTCAGTTGCGTCTGGTAAGATGTTCCTGATGAAGAGGCAACTATTGCACTCTGTACTGCAGAAAAGTTTAATCTGTCAACAAGTTTTTTAAAATCCGCAAGAGAAAAAACCTGTGTACTGTTTAGATAATTGATTATCGGAGCAATATAATCACAGTTTTCATTCTGATCAAACTGAGTGCTGTACATTATCTGCTTATAGAACATCTGCAAATCAACTGTACTGTGAGCACAATTTACAACCGGTAAACATATAATGGTTGTTTCGTTTGTAGTTGCATCAACATATATATGGTCGATATCGAAAATAAAAAGTGATGTATCAACCATATATTCTTCTGCAGCCATTACAGCAGATGCTATCCCTGAGAAAACATCAATAAGCTTTTTCCTGGTTACAGTGCCTTTAAAATATGTGCTGACGGGAATTTTTGATGAAATGTTATACTTAAGATACTTATCCGCATCAACCTGAGTAAAAAGGATAGGTGCAATACCTCTTATTTTGTTGTTGGCAAGCATACCGAAACTAAGAGAATCAAACTCATCTTCCGCAGAAACTTTATAAACGATATATGTATTAACGCCCTGATTTTCAACAGTAAAAATACCCATTTTAATTCCCCTTTTTGTATTAACAGATTACATAAATATTATTTTTGCTAAATCATCAGAATTTGTGATTTGACCTATAATCTGTTCTGATGTAGCGTTTTCATAACGGACAATTCCACCAAGAATTCTGATGTTTGAATCAGAAATAATTCTTCCTGTTTTATTGCTGAATTTATTATAAATCAAAGATACCTTTGACAGAATCTTTATGTTTTTCTGTCTTTCATAAATATCAATAGCACTATATACACGCATAAACTTTTCGTTTGCAACTTCTGAACCGTCGGAAACAAAAATAATATCATCTGACTGATTAAAAATTTCGATTACCGATGAAGAGAACTGGAAACCGGTATCAATAACAATAAAATTATAGCTGTTCATTGCTTTTATTGCGGAGATAAGCTGACGCACATCATCTTTTGTTATCTCTGCGATATCAAGAGCATTAGGTGACGATGAGTAAAAATACACTCCGGAAGGATCTTCCTTGACATAACTTTCCATTTTAATTGCCAGATTAACCTTCTTGCTTTTTAATGAAAAAATTATATCGCCGAAGCCGAACTGTCCTTCACCCGAAAAATACAAATCACTGTTTCCGAATTTCTCAAGGTTCATGTACAAAACCTTTTTACCGATTTTTGCCAATCGTTTTGCAAAACCAACAGCAAGTGTTGAAGCACCTGTACCGCCACTGGCAGATGTAAATGTGCAAATTCTTGTTTCTCCATCACCCTCCA
>CAZJOH010000044.1:0-20368 GCA_964547575.1 uncultured Clostridium sp. | reverse complement strand
AGGCTCAGGCAGCAGCAAAGGCTATTTTCAGCGGTGCGGCAGACCTTGACAATATGCCTTCAACACTTCTTACAGATGAGGATTTCACAGACGGCTCAATTGATATCCTTGATATCCTTATGAAGGCTGAAATCACAAAGTCAAGAGGCGAGGGCAGAAGACTTGTTCAGCAGGGCGGTATTTCCGTTGACGATGCAAAGGTAACAGATTTCACAATGAGCTTTGTAAAGGATGCTCTCAAGGAGAAGCCCATCGTTGTTAAAAAGGGCAAGAAGATATTCCACAAGATTGAGGCATAATCATGCTTAATAATAAAGAAAAGTGTGCGGTATTTCTTGATATTGACGGCACTCTGATTACCGACAGCTTTATTATTCCCCCCGAAAACCTTGCCGCAATAAACTCCGCAAGAGCAAACGGACACCTCGTTTTCATCAACACAGGCCGTTCGTGGGGTAATATTCCTCCCGTTCTTATGGAGCAGATTGAAAAGCTTGACGGTATAATCGCCGGCAGCGGTGCAATGGTAACAATTGGCGGAAAAACCGTTTTTAACGGCTGTATGCCAAAGGTGCTTGTTTACCGTATTGCCGAGTATATATTTGCTCATCCCGAATATTGGGCGAATTTTGAAGGACTTCATTCAAATTATGTGATAACCCATGATTTAAGAAAATGTACCGAATTTCAGCAGCCTGTCAGCACTATGGAAGAGTTTATAGAAGCCTGCAGAAATGATGAAATTCAGGTTGTTGCGATGGGTAAAATTGTTCCCGAGGATTTCAAAGAGCTTTTTAAAGATGAGCTTACCGTTTTTCAGTTTGAAACCTATGCCGATGTAGTGGTAAAGGGTCTTAATAAGGCTGAGGGTATCAAAAAGGTTCTTGCCGAAACGGGAATAAAGCGTGAAAACACCATTGCGATGGGTGACAGTAACAACGATTACGATATGCTTACATATGCAGGTGTCGGTGTTGCAATGGCAAACTCACAGCAATCAATTCTTGATGTTGCAGACTATGTTACAGCTTCAAATTTTGACTGCGGAGTTGCAAAAGCTATAGAAAAAATCTTATTATAAAAATCTACGACCCGGAGTGCAGCAGCATTCCGGGTTGTGTTTTGCTGTTAGGGATGATTGTATTTCAATCTACAGTATTCTAACGGTAAATAAAGCAAAAAGGAGTTTATCATTCTCTTGACAAAAATATAATTATTTATTATACTTTAAACGAGGTTAGCGGCTGCTAACTTATTTTTAAAGCGTGCGGTTAGCGTCAACTAATTAGTGGACGCTAATAGCGAAAAGGTGACGGATATGAACAAAGAAAAAGAATTGCGTGTTGTAACGCTGATGATAAAGAAATACTGCAAAGGCAATCACGGTACAAACAAAGGTCAGCTGTGTTCCGAATGCAAAGAACTGCTTGACTATGTTGAATTAAGGCGCAGTAAATGCCCGTTTGGTGATGATAAACCGTTTTGCTCAAACTGTAAAATTCATTGCTACAAGCCTGAAATGCGTAAAAAGATAAGAGCTGTTATGCGGTATTCGGGGCCGAGAATTGTGCTTGACCATCCGGTTCTTGCAACACGGCATCTGATTGAAAGTAAGCGTGAAAAGAAAAAACTTGAAAGTGAGGTTGCGAAATGATAGATAAAGATTTATTCAGATTTCTCGGCGGCAACAAAAAATATGTTTTTCTGACAGTTGCCGTTATGGCAATCGGTTTGTTTGCTAATGTTGGAATTACCGCCTGCATTTGCTTTGCAATTTCACTTGCGATTAACGAAGCTCAAGCAAAGGCGTTTATTTTTCCCGCTGTTTTTGCGGCAATTCTTATTGCGGTCAGATATTCTTGCTCAAGAATATCGGGAGATTTAAAAGATACTCTCGGCAGAAAAGTTAAAAAGGATTTACGCAAGCAGGTTTATGACAAGATAGTCCGTCTTGGCGTAAGAAGTACGGACGGCATGAGCATGGCAGGCTTAACGCAGGTTGCAATGGAGGGGGTTGAACAGCTTGACCTCTACTATTCCTCATATATTCCTCAGTTTTTCTATTCAATGCTTGCTCCGTTTATTCTTTTCTTTATCTGCGCCGGCATTGATTGGCGTGTGTCGCTTGTTCTTCTTTGTTGTGTGCCTTTGATTCCCGTTTCAATAGTTGCGGTTTCAAGATATGCAAAAAAGATTTTTGCGAAGTATTGGGGAAAATACACCTCAATGGGTGATGGATTTCTTGACAGTGTTCAGGGCTTGAAAGAGCTTAAAATATTCAAAGCCGATGCTGCACAGCATATTAAAATGAACGAAAAAGCAGAGGAATTCCGTGAAATCACAATGAAGGTTCTTGTTATGCAGCTTGCCAGTACAACCATTATGGATTTGGTGGCTTACGGCGGAGCGGGTGCGGGAATTGCATTTGCGGTTTGGGGTGCAATGAACGGACTTGAAATTCACTATGCACTTTTCCTTATTCTTGTTGCGGTTGAGTTTTTCCTTCCCTTGCGTGCTTTCGGAAGTGCATTCCATGTTGCAATGAACGGTGCAAGTGCAGGCAGAAAAATTCTATCTCTTCTTAACACTCCCGACCCCGTGTGGGGCAAAAATAAGGTTGACGGAACGGAGATTTCAATTGATAATGTTTCGTTTTCATATGACAGGAAGAGAAAAGTTCTTGATGATTTAACAATGTATTTTCCGCCCAAGGGTATGACGGCAATAGTCGGCGAAAGCGGCTGCGGAAAATCAACTGTTGTAAATCTCCTTACAGGCGCACTCAGAAGCGACAGCGGAAAAATAATCGTAGGCGGCTACGGTATCGAAAGTCTTGACAGAGCTTCATATTATTCACACCTTGCAGTTGTCAGCTATAACACATACATCTTCAATATCAGCGTTCGTGATAATTTTTTGCTTGCCGATAAAAACGCAAGCGATGAGGATATGTATTCAGCACTTAAAGCTGTTAATCTTTATGATTTCATTAGCGAAAACGGCGGACTTGATAAGATTATTTCCGAAGATGCAATCAACATTTCGGGCGGTCAGAAGCAAAGGCTTGCCCTTGCCGTAAATCTTATCGCAGATAAAAGTATTTACATTTTCGATGAAGCCACAAGCAATATCGACATTGAAAGCGAAGCAATAATAATGAAAAACATCAAGGCGCTAAGTGAGAAAAAGAGCGTTATTGTGATTTCTCACCGCCTTGAAAATGTTGTTCCGTCTGACAGAATTTATTTTATGGCTGACGGAAAAATCAAAGAAAAAGGCACACACGACGAGCTTATGAAAGCGAATCTCGGATATGCCGATTTGTATAACACACAGAAGAAGCTCGAAAAAGGATATATGGAGGTGAGGGCATGAAAAAGCAAAAGCTAAGACGAAGCGGTGCAAGGATTATGGCAAGCCTGATTATGCTTCTCGGTTCTCTTGCATATATCATGCTCCTTGCCGTTATCAACGGAAGTTTCGGTTTTATCTGTGCAATGGGTGTTACGCTTTTCGGTGCAATCGGAATCGCAAAGGCACTCGGAGAAACAATAGCACTCTCCTACGGATTGATTATTGCACTTTGTGTTATCTGCGGAGTTATGAGAGGTCTGCTCCGATATATTGAACAGTACAGCAATCACTATATTGCGTTCAGACTTCTTGCGGTTTTGCGTGACAAGATTTTTGCATCACTACGCACACTTTGCCCTGCAAAATTGGAGTCAAAGCAAAAAGGCAGTATTATTGCAATGATTACATCGGACATTGAAACACTCGAGGTTTTTTATGCCCATACAATTTCACCCATCTGCATTGCGATTATTGTTTCGCTTGCGGTAACAGTCTTTGTCGGTACGGTTTCAAGCCCGTGGCTTGCTCTTGTTGCATTGATTGCTTATCTTATAATCGGAATTGTTGTTCCGTTTATTTCATCGGCAAAGCTCAAAGCTTCGGGTGTTCGTTACAGAGCGGAATTTGCGTCCTTCAACGCATATTTTCTTGACAGCATCAAGGGCATAAAGGATATTGTTCTCAATAATGCAGGCGAAGCAAGAAAGGAGCAGGTAAACGAGCGTTCCGAAGTTCTTCTTAAAGAAACAAAAAAGATGAAACACGATACAATCAAATCGGCGGCGGGAACAGAGCTTGCCGTTTCGCTTTCAATTATTGCGGCTCTTGTTGCGGGCATTATTCTTGTGAGAGCAGATATGCTTACCGTCGGAAGAATGATAATCGGTGTTGTTGCAGTATTCGGCTCTTTCGGTCCCGTTATTGCCGTTGCCGCTTTGCCCGGCAATCTTACACAAACCTTTGCAAGCGGCGACAGAGTTCTCAATCTTCTTTCTGAAAAGCCTGCAGTTACTCCCGTTGAAAACGGCAAAAAGTTTGATTATAACAATCTTGATGTTAAAAATCTTGATTTCTCCTATGATAAAGAAACACAGGTTCTTAAAGACGTATGCATGAACGCAAAGAAAGGTGAAATCATCGGAATAGTCGGTGAAAGCGGCTGCGGAAAATCAACCTTCTTAAAACTCCTGCTCCGTTTCTGGCAAAAGGACTGCGGAAGCATTGAATATAACGGCACGGATATTGATAAAATCGATTCCGATAACCTGCTTGATAATGTAACAATGGTCAGTCAGACAACATATCTCTTTGATGAAACCATCGAGGATAATCTTCGCATCGCAAAGCCGGATGCAACAAAAGAAGAGCTTGAAAATGCCTGCAAAATGGCATCTGTTCACGATTTTATTATGACCCTGCCCGAAGGATATCAGAGCAGAGTCGGTGCACTCGGAGATAATCTTTCCGCAGGCGAAAAACAGAGATTGGGTCTTGCGAGAGCTTTTCTCAAGGGCAGTCAGCTTATCCTGCTTGATGAGCCTACAAGCAATGTTGACAGCATCAACGAGGGAATTATTCTTTCTGCTTTGGCTCAACAAAAAAGTAAAAAGAGCATTATTCTTGTATCTCACAGAGAATCAACAATGGCTATTGCCGACAGGATTTATAAGGTTGAAAACGGAAGAATGAAAGAGGTAGTTTGATATGAAAATAAAAAGGATTGCATTGGTAGTTGTAGGCTGTATAGGTGTAGGTCTGGGTGCTGTTGGTGCCGTTGTGCCCATGCTTCCTGCGTTTCCGTTTCTGATGCTTGCGGCGGTCTGCTTTGCAAAAAGCTCCGAAAAGCTCGATACCTGGTTTAAGGGCACAAAGCTTTATAAAAATAACCTTGAAACCTATGTCAAAGGTCAGGGTATGACAAAGAAAACAAAAATCAAAATTATGATTACGGTCACCTTACTTATGAGCTTCGGATTTTTCATGATGTTCCGCAAGGATTTGTATATCCCATGTGCAATTCTCGGTGGTGTATGGCTCTTCCATATTCTCTATTTTACTTTTGGGGTTAAAAACTACATTCCTGCAGAAGCGACTGATACAGCGGAGGAATCAAAATGAAAAAGATAATTTTTACAACAGTGTTTATTCTTGTAATTATATCTTCAATGTTTTCTCTTAATGCATTTGCCGCCGAAATGGCAGACGGCACATACGAGGTTAACATTGCCCTCTGGCATTCGGAAGACGATAAAGAATCAATGGCGGCTGATGCCGTTGGCACAAAAGCAACAATCGTTGTTGAAAACGGAATAAAGACAATGCACATCACCTCGGGAGAGATGTCGATGATGGGTATTAAGGCAAGCCTTCAGGAGCTTCGCATTGCTGATAAAAACGGCAACTTTACCGATGCAAAAATTGAATCGAAAAATTCAGAAGGAAATCCCACGGGCTTTTACTTCACAATGCCCCACACCGATGAATATATAACGGTTAAGGTGAATCCTCATCTTGCCATTATGGGCAACAAGGATATCGGCGCAAGAATAAAGGTTGATTACTCAACCCTGAAGCTGATTAAATCCGCCGAAGCTGTAACCGAAACGAAAACGGAAATAACGGTGACTCAAACCGAGGCTTCAAATGCGATAACAACCCAAGAAAATGAAAGTGATAAAACAACAGGAGAAAAATATTCTGAAAAAACAACAGAAATTGCCGATACAACGCAGTCTGTTACTCTGACCACGCAGGAACAGTCTTCAGGGAATAACAAAACGGTTGTGATTGCGATAATTGCAGTTGCTGCTGCGATAGTTATATTTGCGGCAATAAAACATAAAAAAACAAAGTAATCCGTAAAAAACACTTCTCACAGCTTTTGAAGCAATGAGAAGTGTTTTTTGTTAATTTCTTGTAACCGTTTTAACCCAGTTGAAGCTGTTGACCTTTACGAGGGCAACGGCGCATTTGAGTACCTGGTCTGCTTTAAGGCAGGCAAAGGTAACAACAACGGGAAATTTAAAAACGAAGGCGCTCAATGCGCTTAAAGGCAATACGATAAGCCACATGAAAATAATATCATTTTTAAGCACAAACGAGGTTTCGCCGCCGCCAGATACTATTCCGCAAAGCGCAGGCGCTTCATATGATGTGCCGATTATCGTAACCGCAAGCACCCATATAAACTGATTTGTAATGTCAATTGTTTCGGGTGCTGCATTGTAAAAATCAATAATCAGATTTTTGGTGAGCAGTAAAATTCCGCTCGAAACAACGCCGATTGCAAGGAAGATAAGCTGTAAATTCTTACTTCGCTTTTTGATTATCTCCATGGGCTTGTTTTCACCTATGGTTTTACCGATAAGCACGCAGGCTGCATTGCTCGATGCATAGCAGATAACCGTCGCAACCTGAAAAATCGTTGTTGCAATGCTGTTGGCGGCAATTGCACTTTCAATAAGCCTGCCGATGATTGCGCCCTGAATGCTCATTGCGATTCCCCATGAAACGCTGCTCATCATAAGCGGTAAGCCCGTTTTGAAATAATCCCTTACCATCTGTTTATCAATTATAAATAAATCTTTAATCTTAATTTTAAGCTTTTTATCAATGAATAAAAGATAAATAACGGTAACGATAAGCTCAATCAACCTCGAAATGAGTGTTGCAATCGCTGCACCTCTGATTCCCATTTCAGGTGCACCGAATTTTCCGAAAATGAGTGCATAGTTAAGTAAAATATTAATTGCAAAGGACGAAAGCGAAACGTAAAATCCTATTTTTACCGTTTCAACGCTTCTCAAAATTGCAAGAATTATTGTTGAAAGCGTGAACATCAGATATGTATGCTTGATAATGTCGAGGTAAAGCACCGCCTGTTCGATAACAGCTTCTTTATCCGTGAAAAGACGGATAAGTGTTTCGGGTGCGATTGCCGCAAAGGCAAAAATCAGCACCGTGAAAATTATTCCGAGCCGGATTGCAACGGCGGAAACTCTGTGTATCGGTTTTGTTTCTTTTTTGCCCCAATACTGCGAGGCGATAACCGCCATTCCCGAGGAAACACCCGATGCCGCCATATTCAGAAAAAACTGAATGTTGTTGCATATTCCTACGCCGCTGAGTGCCGTTTCGCTGTAAGCACCCATCATTACGGAGTCTGCAAGGTTAACTCCGAAGGCGATGAGATTCTGACCCGCCATAGTCAGGGTCATAATTATAAAAACTTTGTAAAAGCCTTTGTCTGAAATTTTCTGTGCCATAAATTCTCTCCGTATGAACAAGATAGAGAAAGTATACCACCGAAAAAAACGGAATACAAGAATAATTAGGATATTCTTAATAAAATGCTAAGAAATTAATTCTGATTCAGAATAATCACGGAATGTAGGAGTGATATAATCCAAACAAGGGACAAAAGAAAATCAAGGAGTGAAAAAGATGAATGTTTATGATTTTGATAATACGATTTATAAAGGCGAATCAGGCGTTGACCTGTTTCTCTATTTTCTGAAGCGTGACCCGAAGCTTATAACTGCACTTCCCTGGGCGGTAAGCTGCATTGCAAGATACAAAGCGACAAAAATGACCCTCGATGAGGCTCTTGATAAGTATGCGGGAGTTATTGAGGGATATGCCGCAAAGATTGATAATATTGAAGAAAATGTTGTTAAATTCTGGGATATTAACAGCAAGAAAATTAAACCTTTTTATTTTGACCGGAGGCAGGATGATGATATAATTATCTCTGCCTGCGTAGATGTTGTGCTTGAAGAAATATGCCGCAGAATCGGCATAAAGCACTATGTCGGCTCGGAGGTTGACCTTGAAAAAAGAAAGCTTATCAATTTTTGCTACAGAGAAAACAAGGTCAAGGTTTTCAAAGAAAAATTTCCCGATGCGGTTATTGATAATTTTTATACCGATTCTTATAACGACCAGCCGATGATTGACCTTGCAAAGAATGCATATCTTGTTAAGGGCGATAAAATAGTGAAAATAAAGTAAAAAATACCCTCCTCAAAAATCGTAAATGATTTTCGGGGAGGGTATGATTATTCTTGCTGATATTTCTCTGCCTGGAGATTGAACATATAGGCATATTTGCCGTTCAATGCCATGAGCTCATCATGTGAGCCGCTTTCAACAATTTCGCCGTTTTCAAGCATGTAAATTACGTCTGCCATGACGGTTGTTGAAAGTCTGTGAGAAATAAAAATAACGGTTTTGTCCGCCGCCGCTCTTGACATCGCCTCGTTGAGTGCATATTCGGAAACGGGGTCGAGATTTGCGCTCGGCTCATCAAGAATTGCAAACGGACATTTTTTATAAAATGCTCGTGCAACTGCTACCTTCTGACCTTCACCGCCTGAGAGAGAAAGTCCGCTGTCATCAAATTCACGCAGAAGAATTGTATCTGTGCCGTTTTTCAGCTCTTTATTAAAGCTGCTTTCTTTGAGGGCCGCAAGTACTCTTTCTTTATCGGGATTGTCATTCATCGCAACATTTTCTCCGACTGTTGCACCGAAAAGAGAGAAATCCTGAAAAACAGCGGCGTAGTTTGCATGGTATGAAGGCGTATCCCATTCTTTGATATCCGTACCGTCAACCGTGATTTTGCCTTCGCTTACATCATAGAGCCTTAAAAGCAGGTTGGTAAGTGTAGTTTTGCCTGCGCCGTTATATCCGACGAGTGCTATTTTCTGATAAGGCTTTATCTCAAGATTGATATTCTTAAGAGTGGGCTTATCGTTACCGGGATAAGTGAACGAAACATCCTCAAGCTTGATTGTAACGGGCTTATCAAAAACGGTTTTAACATCTCCGCCGATGATTTTCTCCTTGGCGTTCATGAATTTTCTGAATTTTTCAACATAAAGACCGTTTTCACGAAGATTGATTGCAAACCAGCTTGTGAGGTCGAATACACATCGGCTGACGGCATTTGCGCCGTTAAAGGTTGCGGCAAATTCACCGAGCGTTATTTCTTTTGTAACTATTGCCTTGTAGCCCATATAAAGAGCAATTCCGAGATAAACGAGAAGGGTCATCGGAAGAGCTTCCTGGCAGAAATAAAGCTGCCACTGTTTTCTTAAAAACGGAGAAATCGTAACAAGGCGGTCAATTACATTTTTATTGTATCTTCTTTCAACCATTTCTCCTGCGGGGTTAAGCCTTAATTCCTTTGCGTAGTCCTGCAAATAGAAAACTCTGCTGAAATATAGATTTTTTCTGTCAAGCGGAGTCATAGCCTCTGTGCGCTTAACATTAACCTTTGCGATAAGTCTGCCTATGGGAATCATGATTCCCACGCAGAGGAAAATGAAAACAAGGCAGAGAGGGTCAATTGTTGCTATAACCGCAGTTATTGAAATAATTGAGGTGAGGAGTCTGATGATATCCTGTGCATCGGAAAGAACACAGTCAACTCTTTCGTTCATGGAGTTCATGGCAAGAACGAGGTCGTTATAGTATTCGGGATTGTCATATGCCTCAAAATCCATTTTTGCGGCTTTTTCGTAGATTTGCGAATAGAGCTTGAAGTGAAGCCTTTCACGCTGCTTCGGAAGAAAGATTTCGTAGAAAATTGTGCTGCCGATTGTACCGATAATGACTATTGCCGCAAAAATACCGCAGGCAACACCTGCTCTGTAAAAATCAACTCCCGAGGTTACAACGTCAATTATGTATTTGAGAAGAACAACATTCGAGAGTATCCACGGAACATTTGTCAGCACATCAAAGAAAATATATCCGAAAAGAAGTCCCGGAGCGTTTCTGGCAATAAAGCCGAGCATATAAAGATTGTTTTTTATTGTATGAGAGCTTTCTTTGCTCTTTTTGATGATTTTATTCATGCTCCGACACCTCCTCTTTGTAGCCCGATGCCTGAAGCGTAAACATCTCGCTGTATTCTCCCTGAAGAGCCATAAGCTCATCGTGAGTGCCGGATTCTATAAGTCTGCCTTTGGCGAAAACAAGAATTTTATCCGAGCGAGTGGCACTTGAAAGACGGTGGGAAATATAGAAAACGGTTTTGCCCTCGGTGCCTTCCATGAGTGCGTCATACATCTTGCTTTCCGCAACAGGGTCAAGTGCAGAGGAGGGCTCGTCGAGAATAGCAATCTCAAATTTCTTTGCGAACATTCTTGCAATCGTAACCTTCTGCGATTCACCGCCAGAAAGAAGTGCGCCCTTATCGTCAAATTCCTTGGTGAGAAGGTTGTTTTCTTTTTCGGGAAGAGTCTGTATTTTTTCATAAACTCCGCTCTGCATCAGAGCTTTGTTTGCTCGGGCAGAATTGTTTTCGTCAACCTCTTCTATGAGAACATTTTCTGCAACAGTCATTGCAAAAATTCTGTAATCCTGAAAAACGCTTGCGAATTTTTTGCGGTATTTAATAAGATCGTATTCCTTAATGTTGATTCCGTTATAAAGAATTTCACCCTCGGTAACATCATAAAGGCGCATTATGAGCTTCGAAAGGGTGGTTTTACCCGCACCGTTATGACCTACAACCGCAAAGGTTTCACCCTTGTTTATTTTAAACGATACATTGTTGAGAGTATTTTTATCATTGCCTTCATATCGGAATGAAACATTTTTAAATTCAAGGCTTTCAAAGTCGGCAGGCTCAATTCCGCCGCCAACAAGCTTTGGTTCATAGTCAAGAAACTCCCTCATATTCTGAACCCATAAGCAGTGCTTTTGCTGCATTGCAAAATATCGGGCAAGCTGATTGAGCTTGTTTCTGGTGTTTGTAATTGCGGAAATGAGAACGGAGAAATCGGAAATTTCAAGATTTTGAAGCACCATAAGTCTGTAGCAGCCGTAGCCGAAACCGCCGCCAACAGGAATGATTTCGCCGAAAAAGTCAGCAACCGCTTCATAAAGAGCAATTCTCCAGCCGTATTTTTTGATAACCTCAATATTTTTATCAACTGCGGAATTGAATCTCTTTTTAACAACATCAAAAATGCCCGTTGTTTTGATTTCCTTTGCAAAATCCTTCAAAAGAATTGTTCTTCTTGTGTAATCCTTCTGCCTTTCAAAAGGTGTCATATCCTTTTCTTTTTCAAGCTCAAGATTGTTTTTCTTGATTCTCAATGCAATAACGATGATCGGGCAGATTATGAAGAAGAGCAGGAACGGGTCAATTGAAACAAGATATGCAACGAGAAAAATGATGCTTACAACCGAACCGATAGTCCATGCAGAGCCTTCGATTATTCTCTTGAAGCCGCCTTTTTCAACAACCCAGGTTGCTCTGTTGTAATTATCGAAAAACTCAGGGTTTTCATAGCAGCCGAGCTCAACCTCCTGAGCCTTTTTGAAAATGAGGCTGTTTATGTAGCTTTCGCACTTGATTTCAAATTTTGTTCTGACAGTATAGATGTCAATATACGCCAGCAGGTCAACAAATACCTTGCCGAAAACGATAATGCACATCTTAATCGCAAATTCCTTGAATGTGCCGTTGCCTTCAATAATTGAAAGAGCTGTTTGCAAAAACATAACGCTGACTACAACGGAATAATATACATTCTCCAGAATATATGCCAGATAAATAATGATAAGCGACAGGGGAGCGCTTTTCCATGCACATTTGAGCATAAAGGCAGTATTTTTAAAAATATGTGCCTTTTGTGTTTGTTCCTTTTTCATCATTTCCTCCAAAATTCGCAGATATAAAAATTTTACTCCACGGAATTATAATTGTCAAGAAGATATATAGTATTTAATATTGTTTATATAATTTAAAATATTAAATATTGACATGAATTTGATTTTGTTTTATCCTATTAATGTATAATTTGGATACAAAAATCAAAACCACAGGAGAAATAACATGAAAAAACCTAATCTTCATTTCGGCGAATTCAAGCAGTACGACAAGGTGTTTATCACCGCTGAGAACGGCATTGATGTTGAGAATGTAACCTCTGTTGCATTTGAGGGAGAAACTCTCTACATAGCTCAGCCTGATTGTCTTGTTGAATATGCTGACGGAAAATACAAAAAGCATAATGCAAGGATATCAAAGCTGTTTACAAGAAACGGCAGACTTTTTGCGGCTGTTGAGAATTCACTTGCAGAAATCAAAAAGGGCAAAATCAAGAAACTTGCAGACTTTGATTCACCTGTAATCGATATTTCGGTTGCTCTCGATAAGTCACTTTGGCTTATTACCGAGAAAGAGCTTTATCTTATGGATAACGACGGCTTCAAGAGCATAGTGGACCTTCCTGAAAATACAGTTTGTCTTGCTGCACTTGATAATAAGTCAAAATACGGTGAAACCGTATATATCGGCTGCACCGAAGAAGGCCTTCTTTCAATGAAGGGTAAGCGCCGCCACTGGGCAGAGCTTACTCCCGATATGTCCGGCATTTTAAGCAAAAAAATCAATTGTGTTGCAATTGACGGCCTCGGACATGTCTGGGTAGGCTCGGATGAGGGTCTTAATATCTAGGACGGCAGAACTTACGGGTTCAACGGCCATGATTTCTATTCCGTGCCCGACGGTTCATTCAATGATATGTACTTTGCTGAGGACGGCAAGAAGTATTTTGCAACAAATACAGGTCTTATAACTCTTATTGAAGGAAAGATTTCATACTTCTCATACGGTGTATGGCTCATGCATCCCACAGTAACAAAGCTTGCCGTTTCCGATAACGGTACTATAGCGGCAGTTACTCCCAGAGGTATCAGCCTTATTACTTCAAAGTATATAACTCTTGAAGAAAAAGCAAAGCATTATGATGAGCTTGCCGTTAAATATTACACAAGAAATGAAGGCTATCAGGTTTCAAGAAAGCTTCGCAAATACGGCGATATGGAATCCGGCTGGCTTCCCAATTCGGACAACGACGGTCTGTTTACCGGTCTTTACTGTGCAAGCCAGTGCTTCCGCTATGCGGTAACAGGCAGCGAAGAGGCAAAGGCAAATGCAAAGAAGGCTGTTGAAGCTATGATTAAGCTTACCGAAATCACAGGTAAGAAAGGCTTTACCGCAAGAGCAACAAGATATTCATACGAAGAAAACTTCGGTACGGGTAACAGAGAAGAATGGCACTGTTGCGAGGGAAATTCCGACTGCGAATGGCTCGGTGAAACTTCGAGCGATGAAATGACGGGTCACTATTTTGCTTACGGTATTTATTATGACCTTGTTGCCGATAAGAAAGAAAAGAAGAAAATTGCAGAGGTTGTAAAAACCATTACCGACCATATTCTTGAAAATAATTTCCACCTTACCGATGTTGACGGCGTGCCTACTACATGGGCAAACTGGGAACCCGACCTTCTCAATAATGATGACAGATGGTTCTATGAGAGAGGAACAAACTCTCTTGAAATTCTTTCCTTCCTCAAAACAACATATCATGTAACGGGCGATGAGAAATACAACGATGTGTTCAATATGCTCATCAAGAAGCATCATTATGCAATGAACTGCATGCAGTATAAGGTTGAGGACGGCCATGTTGCTCATATCGACGACCAGCTTGACTTTACAAATATTTATCCTCTTATTGTTTATACCGAAAATGAAGCTCACAATGAAATTTTCAAGATGGGTCTTCATCATCATTGGGAATATGAAAGAACAGAGCGTTCTCCCATGTTCAATATTGTTTACGGCGCACTTACCAATAATTGCTGCGACATTGAAAATGCGGTAAAATCGCTTTCCGAAATGAACCTTGATCTTATAAGATGGCCTGTTTATAACAGCTACAGAAAGGATATCGTATGGGATACCGAGCAGGAGGCTATGGGCATTCCCGCACAGCTCAAATATCCTGTTGAATATTCATCAAGAGTTCTTGTTCACTATGACGGCAATCAGTTTGTTTGTGACTCGGGTGCTGAAGAATTTGTAAATATCAACAGCAAAACCGTTAACCGTACTTCAACTCTTCCCGGTACTGCAGGCGCAAACGGCATGAGAGCCGAAATGCCCTATATTTACCTTCTTCCTTATTGGATGGGCAGATATCACGGACTTATCGGCGATTGATAAATACAGCATGGATTTTGAAGAGAAGGGGTATTGTAATGAAAAACAGAAATGATTTTTTTGCGGCAGTAATTTTTCTTGTTCTTGTATCTTCGTTTTTAATTTTGTCCGGTTGCGGTAAGGATAAGCAGCCTGTATCATCGCTTGCCGACGCAACGGCTGTTTATACCGATATTTCGGAAGCGAATGTTACCGAAAAATCAGACGTAACCGTTATTTCTTCTTCGGAGAATAACGCCTCAGTTTCGGTGCATACCTCCGAAACGGTTTCGCAGACCGTTGCCGAATCAACAACAACAGCGGCTGCTGTGCCTTCAACTGTTGATGAAATAGTCGCTTATTTTAACCAAAGTGCAAACAAAATAAAGCCCAATGCCAAAAAGATTGTAAAAAACTATGAGAAGCGAACGGTAAATGAGGACAAAATAGTATTCCCTGAATCGCTTGAATCAGCCGCACGCAGCATGATGACAACCTTTATGAAGGACGATACCGAGCCTATTGTTTACGAAACAAGAGAGGATATAACAAATGAATTTCTTGTTCCGAATCAGAGCTATGTTAGCAAGCTTTCACCCGAATGGGTAAAGAGTGCAACCTGCACCGATAAAGGTACGCAGTATGTTATACATATAAAGCTCAAAGACCAGAAGAATCCTACAGCAGGCAGCGGCGTAGGTGCCGTATGCGATGTTATAGAGGCTTCTGAGGTTGCGGCAAAGGCTTCGTTTGTTGAAAAATTCACAACGGATTATTATAACTGCGAGGTTATTGCAACTGTTGATAAGACGAGCGGGAATGTTGTTCATATAAAATATATCACTCCCGTTGCGCTTGAGATGAGAGTCAACATGTTCGGAACTCATGATGCGGCAGTCGGCTTCACCTTTGAAAAAGACTATTCGATTACATATTAATTAAGGAGAAAATATGTCTGCATTATTTCTGGCAATAAAAAATATTTTTCACGGCGTTGTTGCGGCGATTATGCTCATCCCCATTATGCTTACAATGGGCGATGCGGGCGACCCGAGCACTCCCGTTGAAACATACCCCGATTCAACCAATCCTTATATAACAGAATATCTTGACCCCGATATCGCAGCTCACCGTTCAGGAGCAGGTCTTGCGCCGCAGAATACGCTCATGGCGTTTGAAAATATTCTTGAGCAGTCGGATACCATCGGTGTTGATACCCTTGAATTTGATGTTCAGATTACAAAAGACGGCGAGCTTGTTCTTCTTCATAACCTTACTTATGACGATACCTCAAATGCCGTTGAAGCCTTCGGCAGAAAGTATGTTACCGTTTCCTCCGTAACTCTTGAAGAAGCTCAGGTGCTTAACCTCGGTGAGAATTTCAAATCGGACGGCGAATATCCCTACAGAGGCTTAAGAGGGGATGATATCCCCTATAATCTCAGGGTTGTGACCTGTGACGAAATAATTGATTTTGTTGAAGCAAACAGCAATGGCAAAAAATATAATTATGCAATTGAAATAAAGAGCATAGGTATTAACAGCTACAAGGCGGCCGATAAGCTTTATTCAATTATTACAGAAAGAAATCTTCAGGACAGAGTAATCTGGTCAACCTTTGCGCCCGATACCTCGTCCTATATGGAGCTTAAATATCCCGAGATTTCACGAACAGCCGATGCTATTGAAGCGATACAGTTCTATTTCTATTTCAGAATGGGCTGGGATTTGCAGGATGTAAGCCCGTCTTACACCGCATTGCAGATTCCCTACGGCTCAAGTGCTCTTGATAATATCATTAATCTCGGCACAAGAGAAATGCTCAACTATGCCCATAAAAACAATATTGCCGTTCAGTATTGGACTATCAATACCGAAGAGGAAGTAAAGCTTCTGACACAAAACGGCGCAGACTGCATTATAACGGATTATCCGCAGATGACATATGAAACAATAAAAGCATGTAAATAACAGGAAATCCTCTCGGAGTCTTTTTGGCTTCGGGAGGATTTCCTGTTATCGGTAAAAATATTATTTTTTTATTGTCATTTCTGTTTTTATTCCGAGAACTTTATTATACGGCATAAGCATGCCTTCATTCATCATGTTGCCCATTTTTGATTTGATTTTCGGTGATGAAAGCATTGCACCGACAAGATACATCAGCATCATTCTGCCTCTCTTTTTCTGCGGAAAATCGTACTGACCGTGTTCTTTGTAGAATTTATGGTCAGCCTTCATCATGCCTTGCATGAGCCAGATGAGATCACGGAAAATCTTCATGCCGCCGATGCCGTAGAAATTCTGCGGAGGAACGTAATTTGCTTCAAGAGCATATTCGAGCGAAGCGGCAAGCTTATCGATTTCGCCGTCGGGATCAGTTTCGTCTGTTGCAACTCCTGCAAGAAAGTTACCGCCTACCTGTGCACGGCCTTCAACAATCATTTGCAGGTTGAATTCATCTGCATAATTGCCGCTGATGAGATATCCCATGGGCATACCCATCGTTACCGTTCGGTGACCGTTGCAGAACTGTCTGTCATCATAAAGCTTGAAGGAAGCGCCCATGGAGTGGTCTTTTATTGAAAATGCGGTAACGATAGCCTGTGCTGTCTGTATGTCATTGCGAAGAAAATCGTCAAAACCGTCTTTATAAACGCATTTGCCCGAAACAGCGCAGTTAAAGCAGCCGAGGCATCCGCCCTTGAAGGGGAATTCACCTATATTGACAACTCTTGTTTTTCTGGGCATAACCGCCTGAAATCTTGCAATCATGCTTTTAAGCTGCTCGTCGTCATTTTTGCAGTTTGTAAGGATTACAACATCACCCTGTTTGTTATTTTCGCAGGAGGGAACTGTAACGGGAATATGCCTGGGCTCCGATTTAATAACAGAGCTTTTTTCACAGATATCCTTGCTTATGCAAAATGAAACATAATCAAAGAAATCCCTTGTTTCCTTCTGACCTTTTTCAGTCAGAAGGTCATCCATATCGGCAGAAAGCCCTTTGATATATTTGATACCCATGTCACAGCAGTTATCCTGAATATATCTGTGCGCAGTAACATCATAAAAATGCTTTGATGTTGAAAGCTGGGTCGCATATTTACCGCTGAGGTTTATTCCCGATTCCTTGATAAGCTCAATAAAACGGTGAAGCTGATAGGGAGCAATAAATGTATAAACGGGATATGAAAACAGAAGCAGATCGGCATTTTCAAGCGCTTCGGCAGCAGGTGAAAAATCCTTTTCAAATGACCTTATTTTCTGCCCTACGTTGAGAATTTCAAATTTTTGGTCGGGATATTGCTGCTTCAGATAATTTACAGTTTGAAGTGTTATGCTGTATTTGCCTTTCGGACTTCCGTTAAGAACCAGAATATTCATGTTTTTTACTTCCTTATTTCTTTTTGCTTTTTTGTACGCTCATTTGATGATTTTAAAGCTGACAATAATATTTACTGCTCAATTATTCTGTTCATACGGAGCAGATTTTTAAGAATAATATAATTTTCTGTAAGAAGCCTGAGTTAACCGAAACTTTTTCCGAATCGGAAATTTTGCTTCCGATAAGGTTGTTCCCGTTACGGCATGATTTTTACAAACCTTTAATGAGATACCGTTTGTGTCGGCATATTCCTTTTCATAAAGAGCACTCTGATAAAAATCGTTACTTATAAATAGTAACATTTCCAAGATTAAAAATCAATATTCATTCCGGCATATTTATATAGTTTTAACTTGTTTTTTAAATATTTTATGTTATACTTAAAACGAACTTTAATAGGTCTAAAATTAAGGATATGGTCTAAAACAAAGCTTGGTGTTGAAGCAATGGAAGCTGCGTTATCGTTTTCAAATCGCTTTCGGAAACGGATACCGCAAAATCCATAGGCTTTATGAATTATGAGCTTGAATCGGATTCGGTGCATTTTCATCTTCTTTCAATAGGTGTAACGGAAGCCGAAATATGTGAATTTTCCTTGAAAATCAAACAGGTTAAGAATTATTTTTATAAATAAATTAGTGATATAAGTTTAAACGGAGTGTTGAATTATGAATAATAACGCAACAATAATAGCTTTATCGGGTAAGGGCGGTGTCGGAAAAACTTCAATTTCCGCCGCTATAGTAAAGCTTCTGGTGCAGAATTTTCCCGACAAAAAAATTCTTGCAATCGATGCCGACCCTGCAGTTGGTCTTTCAACCGCACTCGGAATTGACGTTAAAATGACTATAGACGATATACGCAAGGAGATTGTTGAAACCGTTGAAGACGGTCAGACAAAGGCGGCAATTGAACTGCTCGGCGATGCGAGATACAAAATTTTTGATGCGCTTGTTGAAACCGACGGTTTTGCTTTCATTGCAGTCGGCAGACCCGAGAGCGCAGGCTGTTACTGCAAAATAAACACCTATCTCAAAGAGGTTATCAGCATTCTGTCGGGCGAATTTGACTATGTTGTTATTGACGGCGAGGCAGGCATTGAGCAGATTAACCGCCGTGTTATGGAAAAGGTTTCCCACCTTCTGCTTATCACCGACGCCAGCAAAAAGGGTACGCAGGTTATTTCGACCATCAAGAGCGTTGCCGATGAGCTTGTGATGTATAAAAAAATCGGCGCAATAGTCAACAGAATTCCCGATGAAAGCGTTATTGAGCATATCAATACAAACGGCATTCCCGTTTTATCATATATCCCCACGGATTCAAACCTTGCAATTTACGATATCGAAGGCAAAAATATAACAAAGCTCCCCGATGATTCAAATGTTGTTGAGGGCGCAAGACGTGCCCTTGTTGAAATGGAGATTTTGAAGTGAGAGATTTAAAGCATCTTTATGAATTTGAAAATCTGCTGCAGGAAGCAAACAACGCTCTTGTGCAGCAGGCGAAGGCAGACGGCGGAATTGCCCTCGGATATACCTGCTACCACATCCCCGAGGTGCTTCTTAACTGCGGCAGCTGCTTTTCGGTCAGACTCCGTGCGCCCAGAACGGGTTCAATGGATATTGCAACTTACTACATGAGCAACTTCCTTTGCGGCTATTCAAAAGCAATTCTCGAGAGAGCCATTGAGGGCGGCTATAACTTTCTCAATGCGCTTCTTGCATCGGAAACCTGTTCTGAAATGAACAGAGCCGCCGAGCATTTTGAACTGCTTAATCTTGTTGAAAACGATAAGTTTTTCTTAACCTTCCTTGATATGCCGTTCAAGATTGCCGATCATACCGTGAAGCACTATGTTAACCAGACAAGGCTCAAAATTCTCGATAAAATGACCGAGGTTTACGGGGTTGACACTTCCGATGCGGCACTTCTCAAAGCCGTTGAAGAGCATAACGAGGTCTGCCGTCTTATGACTGAAATCGGCGAATACCGCAAGGAGGATAATCCCCGTATAACGGGCTACGAATACCATATCCTCAATCTTGTTACATATTGCTGCCCGAAGGCTCTTATTCTTCCGAAACTCCGTGAAACCGCCGAGGAGCTTAAAACCCGTGAACCCGATGCAAAAAAGAATTTCAGAGCAAAAATCGTTGTAGTCGGTTCGGAAATGGATGACCCCGATTTCACCGCTCTTATCGAGGACAGCGGCGCACTTGTTGTTGCGGACAGATACTGCTTCGGTGCAATGCCGGGCAGGGAAGAAATAAAAATCAATCCCGACGAGGATATTCTGACGCAGATTTGTATGCATTATCTCAAAACAAGCCAGTGTCCGAGATACATGAGCCACGAAAAGGTTCAGGAACGCAGGGATTATGTAAAACAGCTTGTTGATGAATACCATGCAGACGGCGTTATGTATGAGCAGCTTAAGTTTTGTGAATACTGGGGCTATGAAAGAGCGCTTGCATCTTATGTTATGAGCGGAGATTACGGAGTTCCCACCGCTGCGGTTGACCGTCAGTATACGGCATCTGCTTCGGGTCAGCTGCGTACCCGTGTTCAGGCATTCGTTGAGAGCCTTGAAATCAAGAAAATCCAGAAGGAAAGGC
>CAZJOH010000043.1:0-20542 GCA_964547575.1 uncultured Clostridium sp. | reverse complement strand
CTGTAAGGTTAGCTGCAATGCTTCCGAGCGGCTTGTCCTTTGCGTAAACAATCGCCATATAAACAAGCGTTGCGGGAAGAACATATGCACAGAAACCAAATATTCCGAACATTGCGTTGTGAAGATAAAGCCAGACACTTTCGCCTTTAATAAATGAAACGCAGAAAAGGAATACAGCTGCAGCCATAAGAATAATGGCATATTTCTGCCTTTTAACGGTTGATGAAACTTCTTTTTTGGGCGTTTCATTTGTGGCTGACTTCGTCTTTTTGGGTACAGAAGCAGCCTTTGATTGAGTTGTTTTTTTCTTTTTATTCTGGGTATTTGCCATTTATGTCATCCTTTCGGAGATTTATTGCTCTCTTCATTATTATTGATTAAATCATACAAACAATTCAGCGCATCGGACAAGCTTCCGAGAGAATCAATCAAACCCTCATTTACTGCCGCTTCACCGCTCAAAACTGTTCCGACATCCATAACCAGCTCACCTGTTGCAAGCATCATTTCACGGAATCTGTCCCCACTAATATTTGAATTATCCGAAACAAAACGGACTATTCTCTCCTGCATCTGTTCAAAATAAGAAAGTGTCTGCGGGACACCGAGAACAAGGCCGTTCATTCGTACCGGATGAATGGTCATTGTGGCCGACGGAGTAATAAACGACCGATCAGCCGAAACCGCAAGCGGAACGCCGATTGAATGACCTCCTCCGAGCACAAGTGAAACCGTAGGAGTTTTCATTCCCGAAATAAGCTCTGCAATAGCAAGACCTGCCTCAATATCGCCGCCAACGGTATTAAGAATTAATATTAAACCATCAACCTCATCGCTTTCCTCTATAGCAACAAGTTGAGGAATTACATGCTCATATTTTGTCGTTTTATTCTGTGCGGGCAGAATATAATGCCCTTCAATCTGACCTATAACAGTCAGACAATGAATAAGGTGTTCGCCTTTTCTAACTGTTACGGAACCTGTTTCAACAATTCCGTTCAATGCTGACCCGTCATCCGATTCCTCACTTCTGCCGCTGCTCAAATCCGGTGACTGCCATGGAGGTGACGGAAGAAAGAAATTGTTTTTTCTGTTTTTATTACCCATAATTTTTGCACCCTTTCCAACGGTAAACACAAATAGTATTTCACAAAAAAGGCATAAAACAACCATGGTAATATATTTAATTTATTATATCATTTTATTAGTTTTATTGCAACAAAAAACTCAATATTTTGCGATATTTTCTCTTGACGAAGGAATATTTTGTAGCTATCATTAAAATATAACTTAATCGGAGGTTTTAAAATGAATTATATCAACCGATTGAATGAAATGATAGGAGAAAGTAATAACATTGTTTTCTTTGGCGGCGCAGGCGTTTCAACCGAAAGCGGAATCAGAGATTTCCGTTCAGCCGACGGAATATATTCTATGGAATATAAATTTTCTCCGGAAGAAGTATTGAGTCATACTTTCTACGAAACTCACACCGAGGATTTTTATGATTTCTACAGAAAATATTTGTGTTTTCCAAATGCAAAACCAAACAAAGCTCATTTTAAGCTTTCAGAGCTTGAAAAAGCTGGAAAGCTTAAAGCTGTTATAACACAGAATGTTGACGGGCTTCATCAGCTTGCAGGAAGTAAAAATGTTTATGAGCTTCATGGCTCTGCGTTGAGAAATTACTGCGTTAAATGCAGCAAGTTTTACGATTTTGATTCAGTTTATAACAATTCAGGTATACCTAAATGTGAATGCGGCGGAACAATAAAGCCGGATGTTGTTTTATATGAAGAATCACTTGATGAAAAAATCATAAAAGGAGCAATAAATGCGATCGCAAACTCCGATATGCTTATTGTTGCAGGAACATCGTTAAGAGTTTATCCTGCAGCAGGTTTTATAAGATATTTCAACGGTAAAAATTTTGTGCTTATTAACATGGATAAAACAGATATGGATTCTCAGTTCGGACTTGTTATACATGATAAAGTCGGTGAAGTGCTAGATAGAATAACACTATAAAAATAAGGAGCTGTTCTCACAGCTCCTTAAAATTTTATTATTTGCTGATATTTTCCTTAAGAGTTTCAAGCTCATCCTTAAGAGTTGCGGGAAGTCTGTCAAACTTCGCATAGAATTCTTCAATACCTGCAACCTCATCCTTCCAGAGAGCTGTATCAACGCTGAGAAGCTCTTTAAGCTGTGCATCGTTTACTTCGTCTTCAATGCCTTCAAGGTTGATATCTTCAGCCTTAGGAACATAGCCGATAGCAGTTTCTTCAGCATCCACCTTGCCTTCACAGCGGTCGATAATCCAATCAAGAACACGAAGGTTATCACCGAAACCGGGCCACATAAAGTTACCTTCGTCATCCTTACGGAACCAGTTGACATTGAAAATCTTGGGTGCCTTTTCAGGATCAAGACCCGCACCAATGTCAATCCAATGCTGCCAGTAATCAGCCATATTGTACCCTCAGAAGGGAAGCATTGCCATGGGATCACGACGAACAACACCTACCGCACCTGCTGCTGCAGCTGTTGTTTCGGAAGCCATGATTGAACCAACGAATACACCGTGATTCCAGCTTCTTGACTGATAAACGAGAGGAGCAAGCTTTGCACGTCTGCCGCCGAATACGATAGCAGAAACGGGAACACCGTTGGGATTTTCAAACTCGGAGCTGATGCAGGGGCAGTTCTTTGCGGGAGCTGTGAAACGGCTGTTAGGATGAGCGCCTTTTTCTTCACTTTCCTGACCGTTCCAGGGATTGCCCTTCCATTCAATTGCGTTTGCAGGAGGATTCTTATCAAGACCTTCCCACCAAACTGTATTATTATCAAGATTATGAGCAACGTTTGTGAAGATTGTGCCCTTTCTTGTTGAAGCAAGAGCATTGGGATTTGACTTTTCGTTTGTGCCGGGAGCAACGCCGAAGAAACCATTCTCGGGGTTAATGGCATAAAGTCTGCCGTCTTCGCCCTTACGAATCCATGAAATATCGTCGCCTACGCACCATACACGATAGCCGTTCTTATAATAACCCTCGGGAGGAATAAGCATTGCAAGATTGGTTTTGCCGCAAGCTGAGGGGAATGCAGCACAGATATATTTGATTTCGCCGTCAGGCTTCTGAAGACCGAGGATGAGCATGTGCTCTGCCTGCCAGCCTTCGTTCTTACCCTGATATGAAGCAATACGGAGTGCAAAGCACTTCTTGCCGAGAAGAACGTTTCCGCCGTAACCGGAATTAACTGAAATAATTGTGTTATCCTGAGGGAACTGACAGATATATCTCTTTTCTTCGTCGATGTCACATCTGCAGTGAAGACCACGAACCCAATCTTCGCTGTCGCCGAGTGCCTTAATAACATCTGTGCCGACTCTTGTCATGATAGCCATGTTAAGAACAACATAGATAGAATCAGTAAGCTCAATACCGATTTTTGAGAACTTTGAGCCAACAGGACCCATTGAATAAGGAATAACATACATGGTTCTGCCCTTGTAGCTATCCTTCGCAATTGCATAGAGCATTTCATATGCTTCTGCGGGATCCATCCAGTTATTTGTGGGGCCTGCTTCTTCCTTTGTGGGTGCGCAAATAAAGGTTCTGCCTTCAACACGTGCAACATCATTTACTGCTGTTCTGTGAAGATAGCAGTCAGGAAGGAGCTCCTGATTAAGCTTAATCATTTCGCCTGTTGAACAAGCTTCTGCACGAAGAGCTTCAATCTGCTCTTCGGAGCCGTCAATCCAGACAACCTTTTCAGGCTTAACGAGGTCGATTTTTTCGTTAATCCATGAAAGAACGCTCTTATTTGAAGTCATATTTTCCATAATTTTTTCTCCTTTCTTACGGAAAAACCAACAAAATTTAACAAATTAATTTGTTGAAAAAACATGGTTTTTATATCTTTTACTAAATATCGATTAACGCTTTTCCAACTTATTCCATATTAATTATATCATTTTTTATTGTAAAGTCAATACAGATACGCAATTTTGCATAATTAAATTTCCGAAATTTCATTTTTCGATAATTTTTATCGATTTTCTTCATCAATCGGCATTGTTGCGAAGGCATTCAAGTCAAGACTTGCAATATTACCTTTTTTGAATTCATAAAACGCCTGTGCACCGACCATTGCAGCGTTATCGCCGCAAAGTGATAATACCGGCATATAAAGCTGCCAGCCTTTTTCAGCACAAACTTCATTCATTCGTTTTCTCAATCTGGAATTCGCTGAGACTCCGCCTGCAAGAGCAATTTTTTTGAATCCGAATTCTTCTGCAGCTTTTACAGTATTATTCACAAGACAGTCAGCAACAGTTTCAATACAAGATGCACCTAAATCAGGAATGTTAATCTCCGTTCCTTTTTGTTTTGAATTATGAATGACATTGACAACAGCTGTTTTAAGCCCCGAAAAGCTGAAATCAAATTCACTGCCTTCAACCTTGGGTCTGGGAAGCTTATAAACTGATGAGTCACCTTCAACACTGATTTTATCAAGATTCACTCCGCCGGGATAAGGCAGACCCATTGCTCTCGCCGCTTTATCCATGCATTCCCCTGCCGCATCGTCACGGGTCCTTCCGATAATTTTAAAATCTGTGTAATCATTGACGGCAACAATATGGCTGTGACCGCCCGAAACAACAAGGCAAAGAAACGGAGGCTCAAGCTCGGGAGATGTTATATAGTTTGCAGCAATATGAGAGCGCAGATGATGAACGGGAATCAAAGGCAGACCTGTTGAGTATGAAAGTCCCTTTGCAAAATTAACACCTACAAGCAATGCACCGATAAGACCGGGTGCATAGGTAACGGCAATTGCGTCCAGATCAGAATATGTCATTTCTGCATCGTCAAGAGCTTTTGACACAACACCGCTGATTGCCTGAGCATGCATTCTTGATGCGATTTCAGGGACAACTCCGCCATATATAATATGCTCACTTACCTGCGAAGCTATTACGCTCGAAAGAACTTTTCTTCCGTCCTCAACAACAGCCGCAGCAGTTTCGTCACACGATGATTCTATAGCTAATATTTTCATTTTTAACCTCTGTCAATAAAATATTTAGTGTATATTATTCCGTTTTCAACGGGTGCAGTATAAAAATTCTTTCTTATTCCCGCAGTCTCAAATCCTTCGGATTCATAAAGCGAAATTGCCGATTTATTGCTTTCTCTTACTTCAAGAGTTATAAATTCACAGTTTCTTGATTTTGCGTTGTCAACAGCAGTCTGCAAAAGCTTTCTGCCGATTCCGTGATTTCTGAATTTATAAAAAACGGCAACATTAGTTATATAAGCTTCACTGCAGATTTCCTGAACACCGATATAGCCGAGAACCCTATCCGAAAAAGCAACAAGAAAATGCGAATTATCATTGTTTAACTCTTCGGAAAGTGCATCTTTACTCCACGGCGACGAAAAGCATTCTTTTTCAAGAACCGAAATTTCATGAATATGCTCAGCAGACATTTGAATAACACTGTATTTCATAACTCATGCCTCCGAAATTATCTCTTCAAGCTGAGCTGAAAGAGCAGATTTAATCGAATTGGCACAAATCATGTATGTTTCAAGGTCACCGCCGTAGGGGTCGGGAATTCCATCACCCAGAACAATTATTTTTTCACTCGGAACATACAGCGAAAGGCTCGCTGCATGTTCCGATGTCATACATACAAACTTATCAGTTTCATCTAAAATATAAGCTGTTATTCGCCTTGCTCTGTGAGAAGAAATGTCAACTCCGAATCGTTCACATGCTTTAACGGAATTCAGAGATACCTCATCCCCTGTCATTGCAAAAAGACCTGCACTCGACGATTCGATATTCTCAATTTTATTATCGGAAACAAGCTTTTTAAATAAGCCCTCTGCCATGGGACTGCGGCAAGTGTTTCCCGTGCAAACAAATAATATTTTCATTTTTTAAATCCAATCATTTTGATTCATACCATGTTTTGCCGATTCCGACATCTGCCTGCATATTGACACGCATTTTCACGGCATTTTCCATTTCACGCTTAACGATTCCCGCAACTATCTGCGCTTCACTTTCGGGAGCTTCAACTATCAATTCATCGTGTACCTGCATAATAAGTCTTGCGCTGAGGCACTGCTCTTTCAGGCAGTTATAAACCTTAATCATAGCAATTTTAATTATATCCGCAGCCGTTCCCTGGATAGGCATATTAAGCGCAACTCTTTCACCGAAAGCACGCATCATTGCGTTTGAAGAAGTAAGCTCGGGAAGATATCTCCGCCTTGCAAAAACCGTTTCAACATATCCGTTTTCTTTTGCTTTTTCAACAACGTCTTTCATATATTTTTGAACGCCGCCGAAATGTGCAAGATATCCTTTGATATAGCTGTCCGCCTCGGCTCTTGTAACGCCGATGTCTTTTGAAAGCGAAAAAGCTCCTATACCGTAAACTATGCCGAAATTAACCGCCTTCGCTCTGCTTCTCATAAGCGGAGTCACCATCATAAGAGGCATGTTGAACACCTGTGAAGCAGTGATTGCATGGATATCATCACCGTTGTTGAAAGCATCAATCATGTTTTTATCGTTTGCCATATGAGCAAGAACACGAAGCTCAATCTGGGAATAGTCGGCATCAACAAGAACACATCCGTCTTTCGCTTTAAAGAATTTTCTCATTTCTCTGCCAAGCTCGGATCGAACGGGAATATTCTGCAAATTGGGTTCCGTTGAAGAGATCCTGCCTGTTCTCGTTTCGGTTTGATTGAGATTTGAATGTATTCTTCCGTCATCTCCGATAACCTTAAGAAGTCCGTCGCAATAGGTTGACTTGAGCTTTGCAAGAGTACGGTATTCAAGAATTTTTGCAACAACCGGATAATCCTGTGCAAGACCTTCAAGAACCTCGGCATTGGTTGAATAACCGCTCTTTGTTTTCTTTTTTGCAGGAAGACCCATTTTATCAAAAAGAGCTTCACCGAGCTGCTTCGGAGAATTCAGATTGAATTCATACCCGACTTCTTCATATATATCAGCAACAAGAGCTTCAATTTTCACCTGCAAGTCATTGCCGAAAAACTCAATTCCTTTTGCATCAACAAGGAATCCCTCTCTTTCCATCGAAGCAAGAACTCTTGAAAGAGGAAGCTCGATTTCTTCAAGAAGCCTTCTTTGATTATGCTCATCAATGAGCTTATCAAGATTTTCAAAAGCTTTGGGAAGATATGCAGTCTGGAATGCCGATGCATTTTTTTCATCGGGTATTTCTGCATTTGCATACTCGGCAATAATACGCTTAAGGTCATATGCTCCCGACGAAGGGTTTATAACATATGCCGAAAGCATTGCATCACCTTTTATATTATTTATCTCAATATCGTTACTGTAGTCATAAAAGAAAGAATAAAGCTGCTTTGAATTATAGGTATACTTTTCAATCTCTTTGAAAAAAAGAAAATCAGAACAGAATTCAACATAGCCAAAGTTTTCGGGATTGACCTTAATAACACCGTTTTCTGCAGCAAAAAGAAATTCACCGTTATCAAATGTAAAATAAGCCTTACCCGATTTTTTCAGCATATTGAAAAGAAGCTTTAAATCATCCTGTTCAAAGCAATCCGTACAAACTTTTGAAGTTTCAATAATGTCATTTTTGTTTTCAGGTGCCTTGAAATTAAAACGTTCAATCATTTTATACATTTCAAGGTCGGCAAGAATATTTGTAGCTTTAAACGCATCGGGGTAACTTGGAATATAGCTATTATAAATACCGTCAACTGGCGCATCAGTACGGATAGTACCCAGCTCACGGCTAAGATAAGCCATTTCTTTATCATTTACAAGCTTATCATGAACACCCTTTTTAATGTCAATAGTTTCAATGTTCGAATAAATATCGTCAATCGAACCGAATCTGCTGATTAAATCCTGCGCTGTTTTTTGACCTATACCTGCAACACCCGGAATACAGTCAGATGTATCACCCATAAGAGCTTTGATATCAATCATCTGCTCGGGAGTAACAAAATACTCCTCTTTGATTTTATCACGGTCATATCTAACGCTCTGCGGTCTGCCCATTTTTGTGGAAGCAAGAAGAACATTTACATTATCTCTCACAAGCTGAAGCGAGTCACGGTCACCCGTTGCAATATAGCAAAAATCTTCACTCTTACAGTTAGCGGCGAGAGTGCCGAGAATATCATCAGCTTCCCAGCCGGGAGCTTCAAGAATCTTATATCCGAGTGCAACAAGCAAATCTTTAAGAACAGGCATCTGCTGTGCCAATTCGGGAGGCATACCTTTTCTGTTTGCTTTATATCCCGAATACATTTCATGCCTGAATGTAGGTGCTTTAACATCGAACGCTATTGCAACCGCATCCGGAGAAACTTCCTCTTGAAGTCTTAAAAGAATATTCAAAAATCCGTAAATTCCGTTTGTAAATTTTGTTCCGTCTTTGGTGGTAAGAAGTTTTATTCCGTAAAAAGCACGGTTAAGTATGCTGTTGCCGTCAAGTGCCAAAAGCTTCATTCCAAATCACCTCACTTTACAGTATAACATATATTTTGTAAATTTCATCATTTTTTTTAAATTTCATTGAAATAAATTAATTTTAATGGTATTATAACACTAATAAAATATTCAGAGGAATAAAATGAAGATAAATAATATTGAATTAAACGGTTATGCCGCTCTTGCACCTATGGCAGGAGTTGCAGACAGAGCCTTCCGGGAGCTTTGCATTGAATTCGGTGCATCATATGTAGTTACCGAAATGGTCAGCTCAAAAGGTCTTACCATGCATGACAGAAAGTCCGATTCACTAATGTTACTCGGTGAAACCGAAAAACCTGCTGCAGTTCAGATTTTCGGAAATGACCCTGCTACAATGGCTGAGGCAGCAAAAAAAGCTGCTGATACAGGCTGCTGTGCAATTGATATCAATATGGGTTGTCCTGCTCCTAAAATCGCCGGTAACGGAGGAGGCTCTGCTTTAATGCGTGACCCTGAACTTGCCGCAAGAATTACCGAAGCGGTTGTAAAAGCAGTTGAACTACCCGTTACGGTCAAATTCCGCTCAGGATGGGACGAAAACAATATTAACGCAGTTCAGTTTGCAATTATGCAGGAAAAAGCAGGCGCTTCAATTATTACAGTTCACGGCAGAACAAGAAAACAGATGTATTCTCCGCCCGTAAATATTGATATTATCAGACAAGTTAACGATGCGGTTAATATCCCTGTAATCGGTAACGGAGATATAGTTGATGCCGTTTCCGCTGAAAACATGTATAAATCAACCTGTTGTGACTTCATTATGGTCGGCAGAGGTGCCTTGGGCGCACCGTGGATTTTTAATCAGATAAACGAATATATGAAGAGCGGAATTATTTTGCCCGAACCTCCTATCGAAGAGCGCATGAATATAATGATTAAACATATCGAAAAACTCTGTGAATATAAGGGTGAATATGTAGGCATGAGAGAGGCAAGAAAACACTCAGGATGGTACATTAAAGGCATAAGAGGTGCAGCTGCATTAAGGCAGGAAATAGGTTCGCTTGAAAATATGGATCAGCTTAAAGCAATTGCTGAAAAAGTTATTGCTTCCGCTTGTGCAAATTAGAAAAAAACGAAACTGTTTTTTGTTAACTCAAACAAAATTTCGGATTCAGAACAAAATATATTGAAAAATTTATTAAACACATGGTGATATAATAACAATTAGTTCAGAATAAAGGAGAAAAATATCATGTTTATGACAATCCTTATGAGAATAGTAGGCTTCCTGCTTGCTGTAATTACACCTTTGGCATCTCTTATTGTTGCAACACCCTTTTCATCACTTGATAAGAATATTGAAATTGCCGAAGAAAAGGTCGGTGGATTCATGAAAGGTGTTTGCCATGCAGACCCTCAGTACGATTTACTCAATGAAGCCGGAATAGAATGGTTTCGTGACGATATTCCGTTTCCTTATAATGCTGACGGTACAATTTCCGAAAGCTATAAGAACTGGAAAAAAGAAAGCATGGAATTTGTTGAAAACGGCATAAGAATTTTCGGAATCACGCCCTATCCTGATGATTATATGGAATACGGTCTTGATCCACGTAACCCTGAAGACAGAGAAGCGATTCAGGATATAGCGAGATTCTATGTTGAGGATCTTAAGGGCATTGTAGGCGCATTTCAGGTTACAAACGAAATGGGAATTGACCGTTTCACTCTTCCTCTCACTCTTGATGAAGCAGCGGAATTCATCGGAATGCAGCTTGAGGCCATGTATCCTATCAGAGGCGATATCATTATCGGTTATAACCTCGGAGGTCTTGCCATTCTTGAACTTCCGTTTAAAATGATGAAATATCATAAATATTGCGACTATGTCGGTCTTGATATGTATCTCGGCTGCTTTGAACCCGTTCTTAAAAATGCTGACCAGTATATTACAATTCTGAATTTCGTAAGAAGAATAACAAACAAACCCGTTATTTTGTGCGAATTCGGTTATATCGGTTACGGTGAACCCAAATCAAACGAAGAAAAAACCGCCATTCTTAACAGCTACGGCTTTAAAAGCGAAGCGGATGCAATCGCAAACATTGATGATTTTATCAATGAACTTCCTGAAGATATGAAGGAAGAAATCATTGAAGATTACAGCGACAGAACTCCCGAAGAACGAGCTGATCTTATTTTTAACGGCGAATATTCAAGCCACCTTTATTGTGAGCTCGCAGAAGGTTTCGGTCTTTACGGTTTTGAACATACCCCCGAAGGTCAGGCTGATTTTTACAGATATATTATCCCCAAAATCATGGAAGTAGACTATGTAATCGGTGCATTTGTTTACTGCTGGGGTGATAGTGACAGTTGCTATGTCTGCGGACAATCTGATTGTCCCGTTGAAACAGGCTGGGGACTTGTTGACGGCGTCGGAAGACCCAAGCCCTCATATTATGCAGTTAAAGAAGCTTTCACCTATGTTCCAATTGCCGACAGAATTGAAATTAAGGTTAACGAGATCAAAACAGATGTCAATGGCAAAATTAATGATGCAAAGCAGTATATTGAAGAAACTAAAGTTGAATTAAAAGAACTCTTTGGTTTTTAAAATCAGGCCGTGTTCACACAAGTGAACACGGCTTTAAATATTTTTTGACAAGATCAATACTATGTGATAAAATGCAGATAATAATCTTAAAGAAGGTATGATTATGTTTAATTATTTCAGAATAGCATGTGCAGTTCCCGATATCGATGTTGCAGATGTTGATTTCAACATAAACGAAATGAAAAAATTCATTTCGGATGCAAACAATAAGAAAGTTGATTTATTGGTTTTTCCTGAACTCGGAATAACAGGATATACCTGCGCCGATTTGTTTTTTCAAAGCACACTTCTTAAGGAGGCAGCTTCAGGCATAAAGCAGCTTGTTGAATACAGCAACGATACAGATACGGTTATTGCCGCCGGTGCTCCTGTAAACATCAACGGATCACTCTATAATTGCGCCATAATTATTTACAATGGAGGAATTTACGGAGTAATTCCTAAAAAATATATTCCGAATTACGGCGAATTTTCTGAAAAAAGATATTTTGACTCTGCATACAATCTGAATACCGATATAATCAGCTCCGAATATTTCGGACTTTCTGACGAATATGATATTCCGGTCGGAAACGGAATATTTTATATAAAAGGTGCTAAAATCGGTTTTGAAATTTGTGAGGATTTATTCGCACCCTCACCCGTAAGCACCGATTTATGTCTTTCAGGTGCCGAAATTATTGCAAACCTTGCTGCGAGCAACGAAACCGTCGGCAAACGTCAGTATCGCACCGATTTAATCAGGAATCATTCATCCCAAAACATCTGTGCATATGCATTTTGCTCTGCAGGTTGTAAAGAATCAACCTCGGAACTTGTCTTTTCAGGGCATTCTCTTATTGCAGAATGCGGTAAAATTTCATCTGAAAACGGAAATGAAATTTCCTCCAACAATATTATAATCTGCGATATTGACCTTGATAAAATCAGACATAACAGAATTATAAACACTGCATTTACAGATTGTAAAGCTTATTGTAAAACTGAACTTGATAATTATTTTGTTACCGATGATTTTTCTGAAGCAGACGGAGAATATATCAACATTTCGAAACTTCCGTTTATTCCTTCAACCGAAAAAGAAAGGGTTGAAAGATGTCTTTCAATATTTGAAACTCAGGTTGCAGGACTTGTTAAAAGGCTTGAAAAGACAAATTGCAAACCCGTTATCGGTATCTCGGGCGGTCTTGATTCAACCCTTGCATTGCTTGTTGCTGTTGAAGCAACTAAAAAGCTCAACAAACCTCTCACAGATGTTATCGGTATAACAATGCCATGCTTCGGCACCACGGACAGAACCTATAATAATGCTGTCTCACTTATGAAATCACTTGGCATTACAAGCCTTGAAATAAATATCAAGGATGCATGTATTCAGCATTTCAAAGATATCGGTCATGATAAGAATAATTATGACCTCACCTACGAAAACTCGCAGGCAAGAGAAAGAACGCAGGTGCTCATGGATTATGCAGGCAGAGTGGGCGGTCTTGTTGTCGGCACGGGCGATATGAGCGAAATGGCTCTCGGTTGGTGCACATATAACGGCGACCATATGAGTATGTACGGCGTAAATTCGGGAATCCCCAAATCGCTTATCCGCTGGATTATCGACAGCCTTATTAATAACGGATATTTTGAAAACAGCAAAGCATATCTTGAAGATATTGTCAACACCCCTATCAGCCCCGAATTGCTGCCTCCCGATGCAAAGGGCGAAATTGCACAGCAAACGGAAAGCATTGTAGGTCCTTATGCTCTGCATGATTTCTTCCTTTATAATATTCTGCGCTACGGTTTTGAACCCGAAAAGATTTATTTCCTTGCAAAAAAAGCTTTCAAAGATGATTTTGACGGAGAAACAATTCTTAAATGGCTCAAAACATTTTACAGAAGATTTTTCACACAGCAGTTCAAGAGAAGCTGTATGCCCAACGGCGTTAAAATCGGGTCTGTGGGAATTTCATCCGCAACAGATTTAAAAATGCCGAGCGATGCCTGCGCAAACATCTGGCTTAAAAAACTTGATAATATTAAATAACTTATTTTCGGCAGGATATCTATGTCCTGCCGATTTTTTTGAAAACAAAGTGAGTGTTTTTACTGTTTTATGCGAATAATGGTTGAAACACGGTTAACCTTGTTGGTTGGGAGGTGTTCGGATGGATAACGGTGAAAGTAGCTACCGCCGTTTTCTTGACGGAGATGAAACCGCATTCGGGGAAATCCTCGATATGTACAGTGAAAATTTAATATTCTTCATTAACCGCTATGTCAATAATATTTCGGTTGCGCAGGAGCTTTCCGAGGATGTTTTTGTTGAAATTCTTTTACATAAGAGAAGATATAATTTCAAAACATCTCTGAAAACATATTTGTTTGCAATCGGGCATAACAAAGCGGTAAGCTATGTGCGCCGCTGTGCCCGTAAACCCGAATATGCTTATGAATATATCGAAAACGAGGCGGACAGAAAAAACATTGAAGATGAATTCATCAAAAAAGAACAGGAAAGGGAGCTCCATGAAGCACTCGGCAAACTGAACGACAGTTATAAAACCGTACTGCATCTTGTCTATTTTGAAGAAATGAGCAACGATGAAGCGGCTTCGGTTATGAAGAAAAGTAAAAAGCAGATTGAAAATCTGTTATACAGAGCAAAACAGGCTCTTCGTAAAGAACTTGAAAGTGAGGTGAAGCTTTAATGAAAAACAGAGAAGAATATCTTGCAAGCATTTATGCAAAAAGAGATAAAGAATTAATAAGACAGAAAAAAAGAATTTCAGCAATAGCATCAATAATTTGTCTTACCGTATGCTTCGCAGCTGTATTTGCATTTGTGCCCAAAAAGCTCGGAAAGAAATCAAGTGTATCCGAATCTGTGAACGAAATCGGCAATTCGGTAACCAAAACGGATTTAAAGATAATTTCCGAAACAGAATGTACAGCTTTTAATCAAACCACCCTGTTTTATATAAACAACGATGCATATATTTCAAACGGAGCAAACACTCAATCCGAAACCATCAAAAAAGGCAGCAACAATGAGGATGGATTGCAAACCGAGATTGCCCTTGAAGCTCTTGATGAAGCAACAACAAGGCAGGTTAATTTCGGATATGTCGGAGAGGCGTTTAATCCCGATTTGCTTTCAAAACCTTCAGCAGGTGAAATAAAAGCAAATGAGTCTGAAAATTCTTCCGGAGAATATGTTACAGGCGCTACCGAGCCATATCCCGAGTCACCTGACAGTGCATATGATGTAACCGCAAAATCCACAACAAAAGCAGAGCTTCGCTCCTCTGAGGAAGCGATTGCAGAAGCACTTAAGTATATCCCTAAAGAAGATAAATCAGAAATAAACGAAGATAAAACCCAAGTTACAATCACAAGAACCTCGAGCGGCAAAAGCACATATACAGTTTATTTCTATACAGAAAATAAAACATTCACCGTTGAGCTTAATGCCGTAACTCTTGAAATGATTGAATTAAAAGAAAAAGATAAAAACACGGGAAATATAAATTACTATTCCCCTGCTCATTTTCCCGAGACTACCGCAGCTCTACCCGAATATATTCCCGGGTAAGGAGGAATAAAAATGAAAAAAGCGGTTGTAATTTTATTTACATTTATATTATGCTTTATTTTTTATGCTTGCAGTAACGAAGATATATCCGAAATAATCAATGACGTTACCGAAAAAACAGCACAGACAATTTCAACTGTTTATAGCGAAAAATCTGCTGATATTGTTGAAATAAAATTTATTTTAATTGATGACGGGACGACAGATAATGAATATAAAACACTTTCAGATATTGATGCCGAAAAAACCGTAAAAATAATAAGCAGCTATGAACCGGAAACCGTTGAAGCAGGACCCGATTGTTTTTATAACTATCGAATAAGAATTAACGGCACGGAATATGCTTATCATTCCGATTGCGGTTCACTTGAAAATGTTACCTCGGGAATGTATAAAACTATTAATATTTCCGAAGAAGAAAGAATGGAACTCAACTCAATTTTCATTGAATATTTCCCACATTCAAGCCCGTTTATAAAATATGACAATGATGTTACCGATTCGATAAGTTATTCAGAGGAATTTTATTACGATTCTGATAATCTTGAAGCAAGATTTATCCTCAAAAAAACTACTTATGCATCAGCTGATTTCGCAATTAACATGCTGAAAGAAGCAATTAATCAGGAAACCAATGCGATAATATCTCCTGTTTCGCTCATTTCTGCTTTATCAATGACCGCTAACGGTGCAAACGGACAGACACTTGAAGAAATAGAAAACGTTCTCGGTGCCGATATTGAACAGCTTAATAAAGACTTTGCAAAATCAGCAATTGACGGCGAAGGCATAAGAACAGCTAATTCAATATGGTTCAAGGATACTCCCGCACTCGAAATCAAGCAGGAATTTATTGATAAAAACAAGAAATATTACGGTGCGGAGATTTACAAAGAGAATTTCAGCACATCAACGCTTAATAAAATTAATCGCTGGGTAAGCGATAATACAGATGGCTTGATTAATAACGGGCTTGATAAGATCCCCTCCGACGCCGTAATGTATCTTGTAAACACCATTTTGTTTGATGCGGAATGGAAAAGAAAATTCAACTCAAATCAGGTAATTAAAAATCAGAGCTTCACTTCGGAAAAAGGTGAAACACAAAAAGTTACAATGCTTTCGGATGAATTTCCTGCAGATGATTACAATTATTTCACTCTTGGTAAAACCGAAGGAATAATTATGGATTATACAAACAGCTATTCCTTTGCCGCTTTGCTTCCTAATGAAGGCGTAACCGTTTTACAAGCATTAAACAGCTTTAACGGAAATCAACTTGTAAATATATTGGTAAAAAGACTGAATGCCGATGAAAACAAAGCCGGTACATTTTTAATCCTTACAAAATTACCGAAATTCGAGTTTGAATGCAGTTTCAAATTCGGTAATGCATTGGAAAATCTCGGCATGTCTCTTGCATTCAATCCCATGAAGGCTGATTTTTCGGGAATAAGTGACTCATCCGTTTATCCTCTTTACATCAGCGAGGTATATCATAACACAAGCATTTCTCTCACCGAAAACGGTACAAAAGCAGGGGCTGCAACATATGTCGAAATGAAATTCGGCTCTGCAAAACCGCCCGAAAATGTTAAAAAACTTTATTTTAACAGACCGTTTATTTATGTTATATTTGAAACCGACAGCGGAATTCCGCTTTTCTTGGGAACGGTAAGAGATTTCAGCAAGTAAAATATAATTTATTATCTGCACCGTATTATCATTATACGGTGCAGATTTTTACGTAATAATATTGAAATATCGGTTTTATTTTGATAAAATTATTTCATATAAATCTCTAAAGGAGTAAAAAAGAAATGAAAAAAAGTACAAAGACTCTCATAAAAGCAGTCAGTATCGGTTCCGGAATTCTCGGTGCAACGGGTTTTCTTACCTTTCAGGAAATAATGAACAGAAAAGCTATTCTTTCACAAAAATTCGGCAGTATTTTTGTCGGACCTTCCGGATTACCTGAAGATAACTCTGTTAATGAAGCCAAAATTGCCTGGTTCCATAATCAGGTGCTTGAGGATTATGAGATTACCAATGGAAAAGGATTCAAATTAAAAGGCTATTTACTCCCTGCTGAAAAAGAAAGTAATGTGTATGTTTTCTGCAGTCACGGCTACAGAGGAAACGGCAGACTTGAATTTCAGAATATGGCTAAATTTTATCATGACAAAGGGTATAATCTTTTTATTGTTGACCACCAAGCAGCAGGTGAAAGCGACGGAACATATATCGGCTTCGGATATCACGAACATATAGATTGTTTCAGTTGGCTTGATTTTATGCGCAATGAATTCGGAAAAGATATTCAGATTATTCTCCACGGCGTTTCAATGGGCTGTGCAACGGTTACAATGATGAGCGGTAATGACAGATTGCCTTCAAATGTTAAATTCACCGTAGCAGACTGCGGTTATACTTCGGCTCACGATGAATTTATGCATAATATCAGCAAAGTGAAATTTGCAGCTCCTGTTATGGCTGCCGCTAACAAATTCAACAAGCTTATTTCGGGTTTTGATTTCAAGGATGCCAACCCGCTTGAAGCTGTTAAGAATGCAAAAGTTCCCATGCTGTTCATTCACGGTGGAATTGATGATTTCGTACCGACAAAAATGGTATATGAACTATATAATAATTGCTCCGCTTCTGATAAAGATATTCTCATTGTTGAGGGAGCTGCTCACGCTGAAAGCTATCCCGTCAACAGTGAAGCATACGAAACAAAAATTTGCGAATTTGCAAAAAAATATATTAAATAATTTGAGGTTGTTATGGCTAAATTAATCAGTTTATTAATGAGCTTAATTACAGTTCTTTCCCTTGCAAGCGAAGGCATTCCCTATATGTTCAGACCTACTCTTGAGATTGATGCAGCAATAAGCACCGGCGAGATTTCAAGCAGAGCATCGGGTTTTCTTTACGGAATTGCTCAGAACGGCGTTCCCGATGCGGCAATGGTAGAAAGCATTGATATTTCAAGTGTATCACAAAAGGTTATTGACGGCTTGCAGCACCCGATAGGCGATGTTGACCAGGCTGCTCAGATGCTTGATAACTGTGATTATATAACCGTATATTTGCAGGATTCATTTGACACATGGTATTATTGCTGGCAGGAAATCGAAGAATTAAGAGCTGCCGGTACTTATGACTGTGCAGAATTTGTAAAAGAAAGATTTCATCCTCTTGTTGAAGAAAAAATAACAAAACTGCGCAATAAAGAATATGCCGACAGACTTGTTATTTGCCCATATAACGAAGCGGATAATGCAGTCTGGTTCGGAACACCCTCCGAAGACGGTACATGGATGATGTTTGATGATGCGGCAAAATTACGTTTTTACGAGGCATGGAAAGAAACATATAACCTTATTCATTCACTTTATCCCGAGGCAGTTATCGGCGGTCCCGGCTACTGCGATTATGACAGCTATGAAATTTCACATTTTCTTACTTATTGTAAGGAAAACAACTGCCTGCCGGATATAATGATTTATCATGAACTCGGCGAAAAATCATCTTTATATTGGCAAGATCATATTGATGATTACAGAAGCATTGAAAAAAATCTCGGAATAGCCGAAATGCCTATAATAATCACCGAATACGGCACAATGTATGAATGCGGAGCACCTGCAGATATGCTTAAATATATTACTTGCATTGAAAATTCAGGTGCATATGCCAATGCCGCTTATTGGCGTCTCGCCAACAATCTTTGCGATACCGCCGCAGATAATAACAGCCCTAATTCCAACTGGTGGCTTTTCCGTTGGTATGCCGACATGGATGGTGCGCTCCTGCAATCAAAGATTATTGATATTCTTCATGCTGATTTTGAAAATGCAATCAAATATAATTACGACCGTTTCCATTATAAAGGATTTACGGGTATTGCTTCGCTGACAAATGAAAAAGACAAAATCGATGTTATTTGCGGAGGATGCGATTATACAAGCGGCATCAGTTTCAAAAACCTTGACGAAACAAACCTCGGCAAAAAAGTAAACGTTAAAATTGAATGCGTTTATTATGAGGGACTTTCCGGAATTGTCAACTCCCCTGTTCTTGTAAGTGAATACACGGCTACTGCTGTTTTCGGAAAATTAAGAGTTGAAATAAACAATCCTGACCCGACTGCAGTTTATCATGTTGTAATTACCGAAGCAGAAGAAAACAAATCAGATTATTATAACAACAATCTGCCCGTCAGATATGAATTTGAAGAAGGTATTCTTTCTGGTCATTCATATACTTATGACAGCGCATACGCAACTACCGGACTTCAGAACGGAATGGTCGGCGGTCTTGAAAACGAAGGTGATTCCGTTACTGTTTCTTTCAAAATCCCCGAAAGCGGATATTATGATTTGAAGCTGATATACGGCAATTCAAATGACGGTGCAACACCCGATGATCGCACTGATTCTCAGGCTTTGATGACTATTGACGGAGTAACGGAAACACTTTTCCTTCCCAATACAATCAAGAGTGAATATACAGATAAGATAACTCTTGTACGTTATCTTGAAGAAGGAAATCATTCTATAGCTCTTGCTCATAAAAACGGCACATTCGTTGTTGACAGCATGCTTGTTGAAAAGCACAACGAGAATACCGAAATAACAGTTCTTTATGACGGTGACAGAACAACAGATAATAATAAATCCTTCCTTGCCGTTGCACCTTATGACGGTTTTTATGAAATGAAATCCGCAGCAGCCGATTTTTCAATTGACGGTGCAAATACATATACTGACGGAGAATCAATTATTTATCTTCGCAGAGGTTTGAATTATATTGATATTAAAACATCAGAACAGACCGATTGTGTAATCACCACAACAGATAAAACAGGATATTCCGTTACGGTAAATTCCGATGAAATGTTACTTTCCGAAACGGCATTTCTTTCTGACGGATTTATTGACGGCATTTCATGTGATAACGGTAAAGCTGTATTTACGGTCAGTGTTCCGGAAGGCGGATATTACCGAATGACTGTTGCTTATTCAAACAACGATGAAGGCGGAGTTCACAGCTATAACGTTGACCTTATCGAAAGATATATCACCGTTAAATGCGGCGAAGAAACCCAAACACTCTGGTGCCGAAACACATACAGTTGGGATACGGTCAAAACAGTTACAATGAATATCAAGCTTACTGAAGGCGAAAATGAAATAACACTCTCAAATGACGGCTCGGTAAAATTCAATAACAGCATATCATATGCACCACATATTTACAGCGTAACAGTCAGCGATATCTGTGAATAAATTACTGTCGAAATATGTATTGACAAAAACATATAAGAGTTATATAATAAATTGTCAATTGAATATCCCCTTATTAAGAGCGGCTGAGGGACAGGCCCTTTGAAGCCCGGCAACCTGTTTTTATACAAGGTGCTAATTCCTGCGGCATTTGCCGGAAAATAAGGTGTTTTAGCCCCGCCTAAGACTCCTTAGGCGGGTATTTATTTGGTAATAATATTTGTGAGGTATATAAAATGTCAAACTACTTATTTACATCTGAATCAGTAACAGGCGGTCATCCCGATAAAATCTGCGACCAGATTTCCGATGCTGTTCTTGATGCTATTCTTGAACAGGACCCTATGGGCAGAGTTGCATGCGAAACCTGCTGCACAACCGGTATGGTTCTTGTTATGGGCGAAATCACAACATCGGCTGATATCGATATTCCTAAAATCGTAAGGGAAGTTGTTGATGATATCGGTTATAATAATGCTGAATACGGTTTTGACTGCAACACATGCGCTGTTATGACGGCTCTTGACAAGC
>CAZJOH010000042.1:0-20553 GCA_964547575.1 uncultured Clostridium sp. | reverse complement strand
TTGACTTTAACTATGAGGTTTCTCGCTCACTTGCAGCTTGTGAAGGCGCAGTGCTTATAGTTGACGCATCTCAGGGCGTTGAGGCGCAGACACTTGCAAACACCTATCTTGCTCTTGATCATGACCTTGAGCTTGTTCCGGTTATCAACAAAATCGACCTTCCTTCTGCCGACCCCGACAGAGTTTCCGCAGAGGTTGAGGATGTTATCGGTCTTGACTGCTCCGAAGCTCCCAGAGTTTCGGCTAAAACGGGTCTTAACGTTGAGCAGGTTCTTGAAAAGATAGTCAAGGATGTTCCGCCTCCCGAGGCTGACGATAACCTTCCTCTCCGTGCGCTTATTTTCGACTCGGTTTACGACAGCTACAAGGGCGTTATTGTTTATGTAAGAGTTAAGGAAGGCAAGATTAAACCCGGTGACACCATGAGAATGATGGCAACGGGTGCTGAATTCACCGTTGTTGAAACAGGTTATATGAGAGCTACTCTTCCCGAGCCTTGCAAGGAGCTTACCGCAGGCGAGGTCGGATATATCACGGCTTCAATCAAAACAGTAGGCGATGCTAGAGTCGGTGACACGGTAACAACCGTTGAAAACCCTGCCGCAGAGCCTCTTCCCGGCTACCGTAAGGTTAACCCCATGGTATTCTGCGGTGTTTATCCCGCTGACGGTGCAGACTATGAAAATCTCCGTGACGCACTTGAAAAGCTTCAGCTTAACGATGCCGCACTCACCTTTGAGCCTGAAACTTCCGGCGCACTCGGTTTCGGCTTCCGCTGCGGCTTCCTCGGTCTTCTCCACCTCGAAATAATTCAGGAAAGACTTGAAAGAGAATATGATCTCGACCTCGTCACCACCATTCCGAGCGTTGTTTATAAAATCAATCTCACCGACGGGACAATGGTTGAGATTGACAACCCCACTCATTACCCCGACCCCGCAATAATTGCTTCCTGCGAAGAGCCTTTCACCGATGCACACATTTATTCCCCTGCGGAATATGTTGGCACAATTATGGACCTTTGCCAGGACAGACGAGGTATATTCAAGAACATGGATTATATCACTCCCGAAAGAGTTGATATTCACTATGAGCTTCCGCTTAACGAAATAATCTACGATTTCTTCGATTCGCTCAAGTCAAGAACAAGAGGCTACGCTTCGTTCGACTATGAAATCAAGGATTATCGCAAATCAAATCTCGTTAAGCTCGATGTTCTTCTCAACGGTGATATTGTTGATGCTCTTTCATTTATCATTCACTCCGACAAGGCTTATTCAAAGGCAAGGAGAATTGCCGAAAAGCTCAAGGAGAATATTCCCCGCCAGATGTTTGAAATTCCCATTCAGATTGGTATCGGCGGCAAAATTATTGCCCGTGAAACCGTTAAGGCAATGCGCAAGGACGTTCTTGCAAAGTGCTACGGCGGCGATATTACCAGAAAGAAAAAGCTGCTTGAAAAGCAGAAGGAAGGCAAAAAGAGAATGCGTCACTTCGGTACTGTTGAAGTTCCGCAGGAAGCATTTATGGCAGTTCTCAAGCTTGACGATAACGATTAATTCAAGGCGGCGTTTGCCGCCTTTTTTATCGGGTGATTTTATGAAACCTATCGGATTATATATTCATATCCCGTTTTGCAACGGCAAATGCCCTTACTGCGATTTTTATTCGGTAAATCCCGAAAACAAAAAAGTAACGGATTATGTTGATGCTATCTGCCATGAAATCGCCAAAGCAGACGGCATTTACGATACAGTCTATTTCGGAGGCGGAACCCCGTCATTAATCGGTTCGGATAACATCGCAAAAATAATGAGGCACATACGCCGCACATCCGACTGCGAAGCAACTCTTGAATGCAACCCGTCAGACACGGGTGCAATTAATTCGTCGTTTGATTTTTCGGTTGTTGCCCGAAGCGGAATTAACCGCATCTCAATGGGTCTGCAAAGTGCCGATGATACCGAAAGAAAAATCCTCGGAAGACGTGGCGGCTGTGAGGAAGTAAAAAGAGCTGTTGAAATGGCAAAAAAAGCGGGAATAGATAACATTTCTCTCGATTTGATGCTCGGTATACCGAATCAGACAGAAAAGAGCCTTGAAAAATCCGTTGAATTCTGCCAAAATTCAGGTGCAAGGCATGTCAGCGCATATATTCTGAAAATCGAAGAAGGTACGCCGTTTTTCAGAATAAAAAAAGCTCTTTCTCTTCCCGATGAGGATGAAACCTGCGATTTATATTTATCGGCTGTTGAAATGCTCGGCAAAGCAGGTTTTTATCAGTATGAAATATCAAATTTCTCCGAAAAGGGATATGAAAGCCGCCATAATTTAAAATATTGGCACTGCGAAGAATATCTCGGTCTAGGTGCATCGGCACACTCGTTTGTAAACGGTAAAAGATTTTACTATGAGCGAAGCATTGACCGCTTTATCGAAGGCATGCCACCTGTTGATGACGGCTTCGGCGGAGATGAAGAAGAATATCTCATGCTTGCCTTAAGACTTTCGGAAGGTCTGATATTTAAAAATTACGAAAAGCGTTTTGGAAAACCCGTTTCTGAAAGCATAATTAAAAAAGCCCGTGAGCTTGAAAAGCACGGACTTGTTAAGCTTGATAAAGATTCTGTTTCACTGACAGTTCGGGGTTTTCTTGTTTCCAACTCGGTTATATGCTCGTTAATTGAATGAAAAATCGGGGCTGTTTGGTAAACAGCCCCGATTTTTCATCTGATTTCGATTACTTTATAACCCTGAGCTTCAACGGTGTTTTTAAGAGTCTCATCGGCAAGAGGTGCATTAAGAATAACAACAGCAGTATCGGTTTCGTGGTTAACATCAGCGCTTTCAACCTCGGGAAGAGCTTCAAGAACAGCCTTTACTCTTGCCTCGCAGTGACCGCACATCATACCTTCGATTATCATTGTTTTCTGCATAGCTTTTTTCTCCTTTATTTTTGCTTTTATTTTTTTATCTTTATCGGCAGAATGAATTTTAACAAAATTCAACCTCAACGCATTCGATACAACACAGAAGCTTGAAAGACTCATCGCCGCCGCACCGAACATGGGGTTGAGCTTCCAGCCGAGAATAGGAATAAATGCTCCTGCGGCAAGAGGGATTCCGATTACATTATATATAAATGCCCAGAAAAGATTCTGGTGAATATTACGCAGCGTTGCTCTGCTGAGCCTTATCGCCGCCGCAGCATCCGTCAGACGGCTTTTCATAAGCACGATATCCGCCGCATCAATCGCTATATCCGTGCCTGCACCTATGGCAATTCCGATATCTGCACGGGTCAAGGCAGGCGCATCGTTTATACCGTCGCCAACCATCGCAACCTTGCCCTGCTTCTTAAGATTTCGGATAACACTTTCCTTTCCGTCGGGAAGAACGCCTGCGATTACCTCGTCAACACCCGCAAGCTTGCCTATGGCTTTTGCAGTTTTTTCGTTATCGCCTGTAAGCATAACAACTCTTATTCCCATGTTGCGAAGCTGCTTTATCGCTTCGGGGCTGTCCTCTTTTATAACATCCGCAACTGCGATTATTCCTGCCGCAACACCGTTTTTTGCAAAGAGAATCGGAGTTTTACCGTTTTCGGAAAGGATATCAGCTTTATTTTTAAGATTATCGGAAACAACTGCGTTCTCACTTATATATTTAAGACTGCCGCCGATTATCTTATCTTTGCCGATTTCAGCTTTAAGTCCGTTGCCGGCAAGCACGGAAAAATTATCCGTATCGGATGCGGAAATCCCTTTTTCTTCAGCCTTCTGAATTATTGCTCTCGCAAGCGGATGCTCACTCTTTATTTCAAGCGAATGGGCAAGCTGCAAAAGCTCATTTTCGGTTATGCCGTCGGGAACTATATCCGTAACTCTCGGCTCGCCAAGTGTTATTGTTCCCGTTTTATCGAGTGCAACTATATTAACCCTGCCTGCCTCTTCAAGAGAAACGGCGGTTTTGAAAAGAATACCGTTTTTCGCACCGACACCGCTTCCGACCATTATTGCAACGGGAGTTGCAAGACCGAGCGCACACGGGCAGCTTATGACAAGCACGGAAATTCCTCTTGCAAGCGCAGCAGCAAAATTTTCACCTGCAATCAGCCATATAATTGTTGTTATAACGGCAATCGTGATTACCGCAGGAACAAAAATGCCTGATACTTTATCTGCAATTTTTGCAATCGGAGCTTTTGTTGCCGATGCATCGCTGACCATTTTTATTATCTGCGAAAGAGTTGTATCCTCGCCAACCCTTGTTGCCTCGCATCTGATATATCCCGATTTGTTTATCGTTGCTCCGGACACCGCATCGCCTTTTGACTTATCAACGGGAATGCTCTCGCCCGTAAGTGCAGATTCGTCAACTGCCGCCGTACCTTCTGTAACAATTCCGTCAACGGGAATTCTCTCGCCTGATTTCACTGCGAATATATCGCCTTTTTTCACTTCGGAAACAGACACTTCAACCTCTTTGCCGTTTATTATGACTGTTGCGGTTTTCGGTGCAAGCTTCATAAGGCTTTTGAGTGCATCCGTGGTTTTGCCTTTGGAGTGTGCTTCGAGCATTTTGCCAACGGTTATCAGCGTTAAAATCATAGCCGCCGATTCAAAATAAAACTCATGCATATATTCATGCACCGCCGCAATATCGCCCCTTGCCTGAGCAGCCGTCATTGCAAAAAGTGCGTATGTGCTCCAGACAAACGATGCTCCCGAGCCGAGTGCAACAAGCGTATCCATATTCGGTGATTTATGAATAAGCCCTTTAAACCCGTTTATAAAAAATTTCTGATTAATCACCATTACTATTGCCGCAAGAATAAGCTGCAAAAGACCTATGGCAACATGGTTTTCCGAAAGCACATCGGGAAGATACCAGCCCCACATGGCATGACCCATGGAAACATACATAAGCGCCGCAAGAAATCCGACCGAGGCAACAAGGCGTTTTTTGAGTGCAGGAGTTTCGGTATCCTTAAGTGCTGTTTCATTTTCACCGTTTACGGCAGATTTTTCTTTTCCTTTGACAGATGCACCGTAGCCTGCATTTTTCACGGCTTCAATTATCTTCTCATCCGATGCCGTACCTTCAACTCCCATCGAATCAGTCAGAAGGCTTACAGAGCATGAAGTAACTCCGTCAAGAGCCGAAACAGCCTTTTCAACCCTTGAGCTGCACGCCGCACAGCTCATACCCGTAACATTGAACTGTTTCATAAGCACCTCATTTCATGAGCTTCTGCAAAGTTGCAACAAGCTCATCTATAGTTTCGTCTTTGCCTGCACGGATATCATCCGCAACGCAGGTTTTTATGTGATTTGCAAGTAATTCTTTGTTGAATGCATTAACAGCAGCCGTAACTGCGGATGACTGAACAAGAATATCCGTACAATATGCATCCTCTTCAAGCATTCGTTTTATTCCCCTGATCTGACCTTCAATTCTGTTCAGGCGGTTTATAAGACTTTTATACTCCTCATCGGAGCGTTCTTTGGTTTTACGTTTACAACACTCACACTTCATGTTTTCACCTCATGTATATTATATACCCCGTAGGGGTATATGTCAATGGTTATTAAGCATAATGAAAGAACTCTCCTTTTTACGGGAGAGTTCTTTCATTTTTGCTCTATATATCCGAAAAAAATACTTAAAGGCGAAACAGTTGCTTTTATATTATTATTCTATCACAACAATTTCCGTTTGTCACTATTTTTTATTTAAAAAAAGAAACTTTTCGGATTTATGCCGCATTTTCAAGCGAATCCTGTGTTTCCAGCATACGGCTTGAAAAAATTCCGTAGCCCTGAGTGGGGTCATTCACAAAAACATGGGTTACTGCACCCACGAGCATTGAGTTTTGCACTATGGGGCTTCCGCTCATCCCCTGCACAATACCTCCCGTTTTTTCAAGAAGCTCGGCATCGGTGACCTTGATAATCATATTTCGTGAAGACAAGTCCGACGACGGGTAGATTTTGGTTATCTCAATATCATAATATTGAGGACCTCTGCCGTCTATTGTTGTTATCATCTGCGCCGCACCGAGCTTTACCTCACTTTCAAGGGCAACCGGAACGGTTTTTGCACCAGAAGGCTGTAAAAGCTCACCGTAAACTCCCGTTTCGCAGTTAACACGAAGGCTGCCTAAGGCGATATCCGAAAAAACTCCGCAAAGCTCGCCGGGGTTGCCTGCGCTGCTCTTATAGAAGCCGTTAACTCTCGCTCTGACCGCTTCTCCGTTATTGAGAGGCATTATTTTGCCCGTATCAACATCGCACACGCCGTGCCCCAGACCTGCAAATTTTCCGTTTGCATCATCATAAAACGTAACCGTACCTATACCTGCCGAGCTGTCTCTTACCCATATGCCTGCCTTATATCCGCCGTTGACGGATATCTCGGGTTTGAGTGTCAGCTCAAGTTTTTCACCGTTTCGGTCAATATTTAATTTCAGGGTTTGACCCTTCGACTGCTCCACGGAATCGGTAAGCTGCTTTGAGCTCAATGCAGCCTCACCGTTGATATGGGTAATAATATCGCCGCATTTAAGACCTGCCTGAACTGCGGGATCCTTTGAGCCTGACGAGGTTATTACGGAATCGATGCTAACCACAATAACACCTTTTGTATAAAGCTTAATGCCGAAAACATCGCCGCCGAGACCTACATATCTGCGTTTGGTTACATTTATTTTTATTTCTTTTACAGGAATAACCTTAAGTGCCGTTATATGCGACTTATATTCGTTAAAGGACTCCGTACCTGCCGCAACGGCAAAATCATTTTCTGCCGAAAAAACTTTGCCGAAATCGGGGCTTTCACTCTCTGTTATACTTATTTCATCAGGCAAATTTTCGCTGCCGTAAGCTACAAGAGAAAACACCGATATGCACGGTATAAGAAGAACGGCGCTCAGAGCTTTAAAAAAACGCTTCATCACTCACCTCCGTGTTTTATTTATGCTTCGCTCATTTGCGAAGCACTAATAATTTGCTCCGACAAATCATATTTAAACAGAGGATAATCAGCCCGTAAATCTTTTTCAAAAATTCATGTTTTTTCTTTGAAAATGCATTTTTACGTAACATACATTTATATTTAGCGGCAGTTTGTCGGATAATGCGATATTTTTTCAAAAATAATAATTGGTAATTATTGACAATTTTGGCAAAATATGGTAATATCCCGATGTACTAAATCACACGGAGGTAAAACTATGAGAAAAATGTTGAAGGCAATGATAACAGAGGACGGCAGCGAAACGGCGCATGAGCTTGCAGGAATTCTTCGCTCGAACGGCTTTGAGGTTTCAACAGTAATCAAAGACGGAACACAGATAATCGAAAAGCTGACAGCAGGAGAAAGACCGGACGTTCTTCTGATAGACGGATTTATGCCGAGAATGGATGCACTCGGGGTGCTTCGTGAAATAGACACGATGCATCTTGACAAAAGACCAATGGTAATGGTGCTTTCAAGCACGGATAACCAACGCTTTGAGAGCGAGGTTTTAAAAGCAGGTGCGGATTATTATTTTCTTAAGCCTTATAATCCCGCAATGCTTGCAGAAAGAATTATCCAATTCTCAAGCATCCATAATTCCAACGCAAATCAAAGCGGAGTAAAAGACCTTGAGGTAGTTGTGTCGCAGATAATGCACCAAATCGGAGTGCCTGCGCATATAAGAGGCTATCAGTATTTAAGAGAAGCGATTATTCTTTCGGTTAATAACAGCGAAATGATAAGCTCGGTAACAAAAATCCTCTATCCCACTGTTGCAAAAACCTTTAAAACAACTCCGTCAAGAGTTGAAAGAGCGATAAGGCATGCAATTGAGGTTGCATGGGACAGAGGCGACGTTGACATATTAAGCTCCTACTTCGGCTACACAATCCAGAACGAAAGAGGCAAACCGACCAACAGCGAATTTATTGCGATGATAAGCGATAACCTGAAATTAAGAATGAAAACGGTATAAAAAAATACGGCAGAGAGCAAAACTCTCTGCCGTTAAATTTTCATTTTACGCAGCTATCATTGCAAGGAAAAGAGCGGAAAGAACAGGTGTAAGGTCAAAGGAAATAAGCGGAAGCTCAAATACACTGTCATCAACCTCAAAGATGATGTCCTCAAAATATGTATACTGAACAGAGCCTGTCCGTGCATCATAAACCTTAAGAATCTTAAGGTCATCGCCTTCATAGTAGAATTTGCTTGTTACCTGCGCTCTGTCGTTGAATTCTTCAACATAATAGGTTTTTCCGCTAACCTCTTCCTCATAGTTTCCGACATAATTCAGCACTCCGAGGGTTATGTTGGTAACCTCTTCAATAAGTCCCCATACATTTACCGAACCGATTGCTGTGCTGTCAAGCTTGACGTGAACATAGGGGAATGCAGGCAAAAATCCTATGATTTCATCATCATCAAGAACAACTCTCGCATTGATAAAGCCCGCATTGTAGTCATACGCAACCTTATCTTCTTTGATGTAGATCGTGTCTGTTGCATCTGAATCTGAGCCGAAAAGAGCAATGTCACCTGCTGTTAATGTTACGGCAACCTCTTTTTCGGTGTTCAGCTTATTGAGAAGCGTCTCTGTTTTTGTTGTTGCGGCAAATGCGTTAAGCGAGAATACCGAAACAATGAGAATTACGGACATGATTATACTTATTGTTTTTTTCATACTTTTGTCCTCCTTTTATAGTTAAAGATTTGCAATATAAAATTATATTAATCTTTATAAAATCAATCCTCCGTCACGGCTTTCGCCGTGCCACCACCTTCTCCAAGGAGGCTAAAGAAACTGCGAAATATTGTGTTTAGGCTCCTTTGAAAAGGAGCTGTCCGCAGGACTGAGGATTGATAAGTATTTATACTGCAAACTAATATTATCACATTTTATTTATTTTTTCAAGAACATCATTCGCCGCATGACATGATACATTATACAAATCTTCTCGGCAGGTTTTGGCTATTTCGTCAAACGGTTTTGGAGTAACAGACGAAAAATAAAAGCTTCCGACTCCGAGAGCAAGAATGTTTTCCGCACCCTCTCCCCTGCTTCCGCAGATTGCGATTACGGTTTTATTCTGCTTTGCGGCTCTTTTGGCAATACCCGAAATAACCTTGCCGTTGACACTCTGAGAATCAAGCCTGCCCTCTCCCGTTATTATCAAATCTGCGTCGGCAGCCTTTTTATCAAAATCGGAGGCATCAAGAAGGATATCTATCCCCTTTTTAAGCTCGGCATCAAGGAACGCAACCGAGCCTGCGCCCGTTCCGCCAGCCGCACCCGAGCCCTTTATTTGAGAAACATCAATATTCAAATCACGGTTTATTATTTCCGAAGCATGACGAAGTGCATCATCAAGGCGTTTGACCATTGCCTCATCTGCGCCTTTTTGGGGTGCAAACACATATGCCGCACCGTTTTCGCCGTAAAGCGGATTTTCAACATCACACGCCGCCGTAACGGGAATATTTATCGGTTTTTCGGGTCTGGATATATGCTTTACTCTATGTAAAGTTCCGCCCGTCGGAATAAAACACTCTCCGTTTTCATCAGTGAATGTCCAGCCGAGTGCCGATGCCATACCGAAGCCGCAGTCATTGGTTGCACTTCCGCCAAGACCGAGCAGGATTCTTTTTGCACCGTTGTTTATGGCATGGATTATAAGCTCGCCGACTCCGTAGGTTGTTGCTTTTTCGGGATTTTTGCTATCACCTGCCAAAGGAAGACCCGCACACGCCGCCATTTCGATAACGGCTGTTTTATCCGAAAGCATAAGATATTCGGCATTTATTTTTTCTCCCAAAACTCCGCAGACCTCGGTTTTTACCGTTTCACCGCCGATAATTTCTCTCAAACAGGCGCAAAGCCCCTCACCGCCGTCGGCAGCAGGGAGCTTTGTTATTTGAGCATTTTTAATTGTATCGGCAAAAGCCTGCCCGATTATGTCACACACCTCATTTGCGGTAAGAGTGCCTTTAAAGCTGTCGGGCGCAATTAAAATTTTCATATTATTCGGCGGACGCCTTTCTTATATATCTCTTGAAGAATGAAACTGCGGGAGCAATTGCTTCAACGGGGATTCTCTCATTTGTGCCGTGAGTGCAGCGAAGAAGAGGAACGCTCACCTTATAGGGTGCATAGCGGTAAATATTCTCGCAGATGGGCTCATAATAGCAAGCATCCGTGCCGCCCATAACAAGATAAGGCGCAACAATACTGTTCTTATTATCCTGCATACAGATTTCTTCGATAATCTTGAATGCTCTTGAATCTGTGGGTGAGAATTTTGATGCTTCCTTTGCTTTAAGCACCTTAACCTCGATATCCTTATTTCTGCAAACCTTGCGAATATGCTTTTCAACATCCTCAACCGTTACACCCGGCATCTGTCTGAAATTGACGGTAACACTCGACTTCTGGGGAAGAACATTTGCCGCAGGGCTTCCCTGAGCCATTGTAACAGCGGTAGTTGTTCTTACAAGGCAGGCGGTAAACGGAATCTTTGTCATGCCGAACTTAAGAGCAGGATAAAGAAGATTGAGATTGCAGGTAAGAAGTCTGGCGGGATAAGTGCAGTTTTTGCCTACATTAGTGAAAAGCTCCTTAACGAAAGGAAGAAGCTCTGCCTTAAACTGATTATTTTCAAGGTCTTTAATAACATTTGCAAGCTCACCGAGACCCGAATGAACGGGAGGCTGTGAGGAATGACCGCCCTTTGCATTAACGGTAATTTCAAAATCGGTATAGCCTTTTTCAGCAATACCTATGCCAACAAGCTCTTTATTATTGAGAATACCTTTTACATTTACGGGGATGATTGCACCGCCCTCGTCAAGAACGGAATCAAGATGTATTCCTCTTTCCTTAAGGGTACGCATTATATTCTTTGCGCCGCCGTCCTCAGAAGCAACAACCTCTTCATCCTGACCGAAAAGAAGATAAACATCTCTTTCAGGCTGAAAGCCTTCTTCAAGAAGTGTTTCAACAGCATCCATAACACCGATGAGGTGATTCTTCATATCAAGAGCGCCTCTGCCCCAGATGAATTCGCCGTCATTATAACCGCTGAAGGGGTCGTAAGTCCAATCCTGCTCTGTTCCTTTTGAAATGGGAACTACATCCTGATGAGCAAGCAGAGCGATGGGTTCAAGGTCATCCCTTGTGCCCTTCCAATGATAGATAAGACTTGCTTCCTGAATGACCTCTTTTTTGAGGTTCTTATGAATAAGCGGAAATGCTTCTTCAAGGAATTCATGGAATTTATCAAACTGTGTGAAATCAATCTTTGATTTATCCGGATAACTTATTGTGGGAATGGTAAGTGCCTTTGCAAGATGCTCCTGACATCTCTTTGCATCAACCTTTTCCTCCGTTGCAGTTCCGTAATCCTTATTCTTGGGAACGTAAAGTGCCGCTTTAACGGCTGTTGCAGCAGCCGCAACACCGGCTGCACCGAGGATTGCTGCAGTAGTTTTTTTCATTTGAAACTCTTCCTTTTCATAATAATTACATAAAGAATTTTCTGCTGACCCATGCATTGAGTCTTTTGCTTTTTGCAAGAACAATGAAAAATATCATCAGCGAAACACAGCAGGCAGTTATAACAAGGGATACGGGAATCATAAGCCTGCCGTTATAGAACATATTCATACATATTTCGATAACAAAGCTCATGATATTTATCGCACCGAGAACTGCCGCAGTTCTTATTGATTTTCTTTTTACTTTTTTGAACAAAAGAATAAAGCCGTTTCCCAACGCCCACATTGCAATAACAACAGGCATTGCAACAAGAGTAAACCAGCCCGAATCATCACCGAAAACCCTGAAGGTATAAAGATAGGTCAGAAGTGCAAGGGCATCTATTGCAAGGAGAAGCATTGGCATAACCTTTTTCCAAAGAAACGGAAAAAGAAACCATATCCACGCAACAATGCAGCCACCGGTAACATATGGCACAACATGACTGTCAAATATCAGCGCACTTAACACAAGCATTACGAGGTTCGGTATAATCATTATCATGGATATAAGAAAAACCCAATATTTTTTGCTAAGCGATTTGGGAATATTGATATTTTCGGGATAAACCGATTTATCTCTATCGGAACTTTTTTCTCTCGGGTTTATAACGGGAGTGTCGCAAAGAGGGCATTCGGGGCAGCCCTTTTCAAGCTCAACTCCGCAGTTAACGCAGTATGACATCAGTTTTCGCCTCCTTTTATCAGGTGTCTGTTGCTTTCAATCTTAACAGGAATACCCAATTTGATAAGCGTTGTGAAAAACTCCCTTTGAATTACGGGATCTTTATAAATATTTGAAAAATTAAACGCAAGGGTATCTTTATAGGATAACACGCCGCACCTTGCCCCGTTAATCATCGCAGGACCCGTAATGAGGCAGAGCTTTTCGATATACTGCTCCATTTCCTTGGGGGCTTTTAAAATTCCCACATTGGTAATAAGGCAGCTTGTCTGCTTTTCGCCTGCAATTTTATAGACCATGCTTACGCCGAAATCCTTAAGCACGGAGGGAACAATTCTCATAAGCGGATTTTTTTCAATGCCGAGATTGCCCTTTATCATCGCCTGAAGCTCTTTTTCGTTATTGACAAAGCGAAGATAGAGCGAAAGCTGTTTTATGATTTCGGGAAGAGTGTATTCGCCCATGTTCGGGTCAATCTGGAAGGTATAGCAGAGCATAAAATTACGAAGAGTCTGACTGCCGAAAAAGCTTCTTAAATTCACGGGAATCTGAATTCCTACGGGTTTTTCTTTTCTTTTATTCTCCTGCTTCTGGAGATTATACATTGTCCAGAGCAAAACTGCCGCAAGATATTCGGTTACGGTAACATTATTCTCCTTAGCTTTTTCCTTTATAACCGAAACGGGAATATATCCCGTTGTAACATTAAGAAAATGCTTGGGCAAACGCTCTCCTCTGAAATGATAGGCAAATTTCTGCATTCTTTTTGCCTTTGCGTTTGAATTGCAGTTTTTGGAATAGGAATCCTCGGCTTCCTCAGGCCTTGGCTTTTCGTTTATATCAAAAACAGCTTCACCGTCAGAGATTTCCTTGCCTGTCAACCGAAGATAAACGGCAACAAGAGTCATAAAGAACCGTGAGCCTCCGTAGCCGTCGGTTAAAGAATGATAAAACTCAACAGAAATACGGTTTTCATAATAATAAACCTTAAAAAGATAGCCGTTGTTTTCCTTCCACTTGAAGCGCTGACAGGGATTTGCAATATCGGGAAGAACAGGCGGTGCGCCGTAAGGATTTTTTTCAAGATAATGCCAGAAAAAGCCTGCTTTCATTCTTACGTCAAAGGTTGGAAAACGGGGCATTATCATCCTGACCGCCTTTTCAAGCAGTTCAGAGTCAACTTTCTCGGTCAGCGTTGCAGAAAGCCTGAAGCTGTTGGACCACGAGGAGGAATTCTGCCCCGGGAACACCTTTGCCGCATTATCAAGCTTGTACCATTGCCGCTGACGAAGGGGAATTTTTTTCTTCATTATATGTCACCGTTAAAAAAAGCTGAGCTGTGTTGATTTGGGAAGAGATTCGAATGCTCCGCCCTCTTCAAGAGCCGCAATAATCGTTTTTGATGCACCCGAGCGCATCTGGAAATCTTCGATTGAGAGGAATTCTCCGCCGCCGTCGTTTCTTGCATTTTCAAGACCCTCGGCAGCTCTGCCTCCGCAGCCTGCGATAGCCGAGAAGGGCAGACGGATTTTACCGTCCTCGATAATATATTTGTTTGCAGTAGATTTATAAATATCTATTGGAAGAATTTCAACGCCTCTTGCCATCATTTCATTGATAACCTGTAGAGATGTGAAGGTGCCTTCTTCCTTTGCCGTAGCCTGCTTTATTCTCATTTTTTCGCTTATCTCGTCCATTTTTTCCCTGACTGCCGCTCTGCCTTTAAGAACGGTAGCAGTATCAATATCTTCACCACGCACGGTCATATAAGTTGCATAGTATTCAACGGGCTTATAAAGCTTGTACCATGCAAGACGCATTGCGGCACTTACATAAGCGGCAGCATGAGCCTTGGGGAACATATATTTAATCTTCATGCAGGAATCGAGATACCACTGCGGAACACCGTGATCAAGCATTGCCTGCTTATGCTCATCGGTCAGGAGCGAGGTTGCCTTGCCCTTTCTGACGATTTCCATGATTTTGAATGCCATGCCCTTTTCAACGCCCTTGTTGATAAGGTAAACCATGATATTGTCACGGGTACCGATAACATCAGAAATGGTGCAGGTTCCGTTTTTGATAAGATCCTGTGCATTGCCAATCCATACGTCGGTACCGTGCGAAAGGCCCGAAATCTGGAGCATGTCCGAAAAATTCTTAGGCTGAGATTCTATGAGCATCTGACGCACAAACGGAGTGCCGAGCTCGGGAAGCGAAAGAGTTCCCGTTTCGCAGTCGATATCCTCCGCCGTTACACCGAGAGGCTCGGGGGAAGTAAGAAGCTCATAAAGCTTCGGGTCGCAGATATCAATCTTCATGACATTCGTACCCGTCATATCCTCGAGATGTTTATAAAGTGTGGGAACATCGTGGCCGAGGTTATCAAGCTTAAGAATGGTATCGTGAAGTGAATGGAAATCGAAGTGGGTTGTTCTGTGAATGGAATCCGCATCGTCTGCAGGATGCTGAATGGGTGTGAAGTCCTCCGCATCCATATCGGCAGGCACAACAACCATGCCGCCGGGATGCTGACCCGTTGTTCTCTTAACTCCGACACAGCCCTGAACAAGGCGTTCAACCTCGGCGGGAGAAACAGTGATACCCTTCTCCTCCATCCACTTTTTAACAAATCCGAATGCGGTTTTATCGGCAAGAGTTCCGATTGTTCCCGCCTTGAAAACATGAGTTTTTCCGAAAAGCTCTTCGGTGTATCTGTGAGCATAGAACTGATATTCGCCGGAGAAGTTAAGGTCGATATCGGGCTGCTTATCGCCGTAGAAACCGAGGAAGGTTTCAAACGGAATATCGTGTCCGTCACGGTACATGGGCTTGCCGCATACCGGGCAGTCCTTGGGAGGCATATCGTAGCCCGAGCCGTATTCGCCCTTATAGAAGAATTCGCTGTGCTTGCATTCCTCACAGATGTAATGAGGAACAAGCGGGTTAACCTCGGATATGCCTGCCGCAAATGCAACAAACGATGAACCTACCGAGCCTCTGGAGCCGACATAATAGCCGTTCTCCATGGAGTTCCAAACAAGCTTCTGGGCGATAATATAAAGAATACCGAAGCCGTTTTTGATAATTGAACCAAGCTCTTTTTCGAGCCTTTCTCTGATATATTCGGGAAGCGGAGAGCCGTAATACTCTTCCATTCTGTCATAGCAGATTTTGCGAAGCTCATCATCCGCACCTTCAATTTTTGGCGGATATGTACCGTCGGGAATAGGCTTTATTTCTTCGCACATATCGGCAATGAGATTCGGATTTTTAACAACAACCTCATATGCCGTATCCTCACCGAGATATGCAAATTCATTGAGCATATTCTGCGTTGTACGAAGATACAAAGGTGCTTGCTGCGATGCATCCTTGAAGCCCTGACCCGCCATAAGAATTTCTCTGAAAATGCTGTCCGTTTCTTCAAGGAAATGAACGTCACCCGTTGCAACAACGGGAATATTAAGCTCGTCTGCAAGGTGGATAATAGTTCTGTTTATTTCGTTAAGCTCCTCATCGGACTCAACCATACCTTCACGAAGCATGAAGGCATTATTGCCGTTTGGCTGAATTTCAAGATAATCGTAGATTTCGGCAAGGCGGAGCAAATCTTCCTTGGGTCTGCCCATAAATATTGCCTGATAAAGCTGACCTGCTTCGCACGCACTGCCGACGATAAGCCCCTCCTTATGAGCGATAAGCTCACTTCGGGGAATTCTCGGGTGGCGGTAATAATATTCAAGATTTGATTTTGAAATAAGCTGATATAGATGCTTAAGACCAACCTTGTTCTTTGCAAGAAGAATGATGTGGTAGGTAGGAAGTCTTTTTATATTGAGGGGGATTTTTTCGTTAATTTCATTAACATTTTCAACGCCCCTGCTCTTGCAGATTTCAAGGAGCTTTTCAAAAATGCCTGCAAGTGCGCCTGCATCCTCGTCTGCTCTGTGGTGGTCAAAATCGGGAAGCTTGAAATATCTGGAAAGAGAATCAAGTTTATAATTCTTTATTCCCTCAACAAGACTCTGCGCCATAACGAGGGTGTCAATATGGGAATAATTATATTCTATCCCGTTTCTCTTGCAGGTATGCCTTAAAACATTGGTATCAAAGGTTGCATTATGTGCAACAAGCACGCCGTCACCGCAGAATTCAAAGAATTTGCGTACAGCCTCGCCTTCCTTTGGTGCACCTGCAACCATGCGGTTATCAATGCCCGTAAGCTCCGTGATTTTTCTCGGAATGGGGCATTCTGGGTCAACAAAGGTCTGGAATCTTGCTCTCTCCGCACCGTCAACATACTTGACTGCGCCGATTTCGGTAAGGCGCACTCTGTCCGTACGCAGTCCTGTTGTTTCTACGTCAAAAACAATGAATGTTCCGCTCAGGGGCATGTCCTTTTCGCCCGTCATTATCCTCACGGAGTCATCAACATAGTAGCCCTCCATGCCGTAGATAACCTTTATACCGTTTTTCTTTGCGGCTGCGGCAGCTTCGGGATATGCCTGAACAACACCGTGGTCAGTTATTGCCACAGCCTTATGCCCCCATTTTGCCGCTCTTGCAACAAGCTTTGATGCAGCAGTCATGCCGTCCATTGCAGACATATTGGTATGCATATGAAGCTCTACACGCTTTTCCTCGGCGGTATCACCTTCCTCGATTTCTTCGATAATCATAACCGAGTTAGCTTTTATGCAGTAAGTTTTTATATAGTCGTCATATTCAACATGACCACGAAGCATAACAACCTTGCCGTCGGAGATATTTGCAACAAGCTGCTCGCAATTCTGAACAGCCTCAAATATCTTTACGGTATATGAGCTTGTCTTATCAGTTATGTTGAAATTGATGATTTTTCTCTTGCCGTCACGGGTATCACGCATATCAAGCGAGAAAACCCTGCCCCATACGGTAACATTGCCGTCCTCAATAGAAATTCCCTTTAAGGGAACAGGCTTTGATTTTATCTTGTTGCCGTAGATAACCTTTGCATTGGTAACGGAAATCGGCAGATCCTCATATTCCTTCTCGGGCTTTTTGGGCTTCTTTTCTTCGCCTGCAACGGGCACTTCGATTTTGACGGTATCTGCCTGCATCTGAATATATTCGGGCGAATCAAGCTTTGCCGTGTTTTCGCCTTTTATATCAACGGAAACCTGAACTCCGAAATGTTCATTGATATATTTTGAAATAAACTCCTTTGCACCTGCATCACAGAGAATTTCGGCACCGTTGAAAACATTTATCTCTATATGATTTTCGCCGAAAACAAGCTTTGCATTTTCAAGGAAGCCGTTTGCGGCGGCAATATTCTCTTTAGTGGCTCTTACAAGCTGCGGAGCACACTTATCCGAAAATTCACTTGCAGGAAAATAAGGCTTGATAACCACCTTATTGATGCCTATTGCATTCTTTATTTCGTTTTGCGCATCAATTATAAATTTATCCTCAACATATCTGTCAAACCTTGCGGATATATCGAGCTTCATTGTATCTTCATCGAGAAAAATACGTTCAACCGTGCCGCCTGAAAGCATTTCACGCAGCCCTGCATTTATATATTCACCGATAAAGCTTAAAATTGAATTTTCATTCATGTTTATCACCAAATAAAGGGCAGATATCCTCTGCCCTATATCATTAAATCTTTTCTATTTCTTCGAGCAGTCTGTCAACAGCCTCATTTTCTGCTGCCTTGCAGACTATTTCACCCTTTTTAAAAATAAGGGCACAGCCGTCGCCGCCTGCAATGCCGATATCAGCTTCACGGGCTTCGCCCGGACCGTTTACCGCACATCCCATAACGGCAACCTTTATATTTTTCTTGCAACCGGAAAGTTTTGCCTCAACCTCGTTTGCAAGAGAGATGAGGTCAATTTTTGTTCTGCCGCAGGTCGGGCAGGAAACTATATCAACGCAGTCGGTTTTAAGTCCGATTGCCTTGAGTATTCCGTTGGCGGCAGATACCTCTTTCACGGGGTCATCCGTCATAGAAACCCTGATGGTATCTCCGATGCCGTCAAGCAACAATGAGCCGATGCCGATTGACGATTTTATAAGCGCCATGTTATGAGTACCCGCCTCGGTAACTCCGAGATGCAGAGGATAATCACATCTTTCCGCAACGAGTCTGTAGGCTTCGGTCATTATATTTACATTGGAGGATTTTATTGAAATAATAATATCGTTAAAGTCACATTGTTCAAGCAAAGCAACATGATTCATTGCACTCTGTGCTAATGCTTCTGCACAAGGCGAACCGTATTTTGCAAGAAGCTCTTTTTCAAGTGAACCTGAATTCACCCCGATTCTTATAGGCACCTGCTTTGCTTTGCAAGCTGAAGCAACGGCTCTGACTCTGTCCATTGAGCCGATATTGCCGGGGTTGATTCTGATTTTATCAACACCTGCATCAAGGCTTGCAAGCGCAAGACGATAGTCAAAATGAATATCCGCAACAACGGGCACGGTAAGGTTTTCCTTAAGCTTTTCAATAAGCTTTGCGGCAGCCATATCAGGCACAGCCGCTCTGATTATTTCACAGCCTGCCCTTTCAAGCTCAATGGCCTGCTTTACGCTGCCTTCGATATCGGATGCAGGGCGATTAAGCATGGACTGAACGGTTATCGCCGAATCGCCGCCGATATATATATTCCCGACCTTAACCTTTCTGCTTTCACGCCTTTCCATAATTAACACCCCTTTAGGATAACAGTATAATCCTATCCTTTAATTAATCTCCAGATGTCGCTGAAGGAAATAACCGCCATAAGAACAAGCAACAACACCAGACCTATTGCATGAACCCAGCCTTCATACTTCTTCGGAACGGGCTTTCTGAATATCATTTCTATAAGAATGAAGAAAAGCCTGCCGCCGTCAAGAGCGGGAAGAGGAAGAAGATTGAAAAGACCGATGTTGATGGTTATCATTGCAAGCATTGTAAGAAGATAAGAATAATCGGTTTCCAGCTTTGCTGTTTCTGCTGCATCGGCAATATAAGTTACCGTGCCTATGGGACCCGAAAGGTCGCTTAAACCGTACTGACCCGTAACAAGGTCAAGCAAGCTTATCCAGACTATTCTGCTGATTGATACAGACTCCAGAACAGCATTTTTTGCAACATTAAGGAAGGTCGGTTCAACGCCTTTGATTATAAAATCGTAAACTATTGTAAGGGTTCCGTTGTTGTCATAGGTCCGGAATTCAACGCCGTCAAGGTTAACCTCCTCGCCCTCTCTTTCAACAACAAAATCTATAACGCCGTCCTTATCTCTTGACATAAGGAAGCTCAGGTCATATTCGGAAAAAACCCGTTTACCGTTGATTTTCTTGATTTCGTCCTTTACCTGCAAGCCGTACTGACTGCTGACGGAATTTTCATGGAACGAATGGATTTCAGGAAGACCGATAAGCTCCGTCTGCGAAAGCATGATTGCAACTATAATAACACCCATTATGAGGTTAACCGTACCGCCTGCGGCAACAATAATAAACCTCTGCCATGCAGGCTTATTGCATAACGCACCTTCGCTTTCGCTCTCTTCATCCTCGCCCTCCATGCTTACAAAGCCGCCTATCGGAAAAAGACGCAGAGCATATTTGGTATCGCCCTTTTTAAATTTAAAAAGAGTTGGACCCATGCCCATAGCAAATTCATGCACTTTTACCTTGAAGATTTTTGCAAAGGTAAAATGACCGAGTTCATGAAAAAATACAATCAAGCCGAAGAAAACTACAGCCACAAGAATCGGCCATACCTTTCCCCATACCGCACCTGCGGTTACAAGTGAAATAAATTTCATATAAATAACCTTTCTGTTGCTTCTCTGACTGCTTTATCCGTTTCAAACACCTGCTCAAGAGTATAATCAGAAGCCGTATTTATGCAGTCAAAAGCAGCCTCAACCGCTCCGGGAATATCCATAAAGCCTATTCTTCCCTCTCTGAAAAGCTCATTCGCCTTTTCGTTTGCCGCATTTACTGCTGCAGGGAAAAGTCCGCCCTGCTCAAATGCTTTTCTGCAAAGATTAATGCAGGTAAAGGTTTCGTAATCGGGCTTTTCAAAGGTAAGCGTTGCCGCTTCGGCAAGGTCAAGCTGCCTGACCGAACTTTCAAATCTGTCGGGATAGGTTAAAGCATACTGAATGGGTATTCTCATATCGGGCACGCCGAGCTGAGCGATTACCGAATTATCTATATACTCAACAAGCGAATGAATTATGCTCTGCCTGTGAACAAGAATATCGATATCCGCCGCCTTCATTCCGAAAAGCCACGCCGCTTCAATAAGCTCTAGTCCCTTGTTC
>CAZJOH010000041.1:0-20578 GCA_964547575.1 uncultured Clostridium sp. | reverse complement strand
CATCCTTTCGTTTAAAAATATATTTTAAAAATATATAATTATTTTAACATAAAAATTTTTGAATATCAATAGTATTTGACATTCTTGTTATTACATTGTAAAATATATATTCAGTGAATTTATAAAAAAGGGGGCGCAGAAGTGAAAAGTTATGACATGATAGTTATCGGCGGATGCTCGGCAGGAATTGTTGCCGCAATTAATGCAAAACGCAGATATCCCGAAATGAAAATTGCAATTCTTGAAAAGCTTCCGAGAATCGGTAAAAAATTGCTTGCAACGGGCAACGGCAAATGTAATCTTACCAATGAAACCGCAACAGAGCATGACTATGTCGGAAAAGAATTTGCCTCGTTTGCATTAGGAAAATACAGCCCCGAAAATATAAAAAATTTTTTTGCTTCACTCGGTCTGCTTTGCTACACGGATTCCTGCGGCAGAGTTTACCCCGAAAGCAATACGGCTTCGTCTGTTGTTGATGCGCTTCGTTTTGAGCTTGAAAGGCTGAAAATTGATGTTTACTGCGATACAGCGGTAACAGATATAAAGCATAAAAAGGATTTTACCGTTAACGGTGAATTTGTCTGCAAAAAGCTGATAATTGCTGCAGGCGGTAAATCCTCGCCCTTACAAGGCTCTGACGGCAGCGGTTATATTCTTGTGAAATCACTCGGTCATACCGTGACAAAACTTTATCCCGCACTTGTGCCGCTGTGCGCTTCTCCCGTAATAACAAAGCCTATGAAGGGCGTGAGGGTCAGGAATGTTAAACTGACGCTGAAAGGCGAAAAGAAAATAGCCGAAACAAGCGGAGAAATTCTTTTTACCGATTACGGACTGTCGGGAATAGCCGCAATGGAGCTTGCTTCATCTGCTCAAAAATATATTGATAATGTAAAGTATAACCCCTTTACTTATATAGATTTTATGCCCGATAAGCCATATGATGAGCTTGTTGATTATCTTCTGAATCTCAATAAAATCAAGGGATTTGTTAATGTTGACAATTTGCTTACGGGATTCTTGCCCAAAGCAGTCGGAATTGCGATTTGTAAAGCTTCTGAACTTTACAAATCGGACATGCTCATTTCTGAATTGACTGAAAAGGATATCAGAAAAGTTGCAGGAAAAATCAAAAGTTTTTCGCTTGAAGTTACGGGTACAAAGGGATTTCAGAATGCTCAGGTTACAAGCGGCGGCATAAAAGCAGAGGAAATTAATGCAGAAACCATGCAGTCCGAAATCTGCAGGAATTTATATTTTGCGGGCGAGATAATTGATGTTGACGGCGGCTGCGGAGGCTTCAATCTCCAGTGGGCGTGGGCATCGGGTATGCTTGCAGGTGAACTTAATTGATGAGGAATAATTATGATTAGAATAAACGAAATTAAATTGCCGTTGGACAGTGGTGAAAGTGAGCTTCGCATCGCTGCTGCAAAAGCTCTCAGGTGTAAAGATGATAAGATCAAATCCTTGCAGATAACAAAAAAAGCGGTTGACTGCAGAAAAAAGGATAATATTTTCTTTGTTTATAATGTAGCCGTCGAGGTTGACTCGGACGAAAACTCCGTTGTTGCCCATGCTAAAAATTCAAAAGCGGAAATCGGTGTTCCGTATAAATATGAAATGCCTGAAATCCGCAGAACAAGCACTTTGCGTCCCGTAATAGCAGGCTTCGGACCTGCAGGATTTTATGCCGCACTTATTCTGGCAAGAGCAGGCTTTAAACCTCTTGTTATTGAAAGAGGTGCAGATGTTGATACCCGTACAAAGGATGTCAACGGTTTTTGGACAACAAAAAAGCTCAATACCGAAAGCAATGTTCAGTTTGGTGAAGGCGGAGCGGGAACATTTTCCGACGGCAAGCTGACAACGGGAATCAAAGACCCTCTTTGCAGGAAGGTTGTTGAAGAGCTTGTTATTCACGGCGCACCGCCTGAAATTGCTTATTCTTCAACTCCGCATATCGGAACGGATAAGCTCGGGGAAGTTGTAAAGGCATTCAGAGAAGAAATTATTTCTCTCGGCGGTGAAGTCCGTTTCGGTTGGAAGCTGACGGATTTGATTATTGCAAACGGTGTTATTCAGGGTGTAACCTGCCGAAATGCAGATGGCGGATTTGAGGATATCGAAACCGATACACTTCTTCTTTGTATCGGTCATTCCGCAAGGGATACCGTGGAAATGCTCCATAAAAAAGGAATAAATATTATTCAGAAGCCCTTCTCGGTGGGTGTTCGTATTGAGCATCCGAGAGAGATGATAGATAAAGCGCAGTACGGTTCTTTTGCAGGTCATCCTGCACTCGGTGCCGCCAATTATAAGCTTGCATGTCATCCCGAGCACGGCAGGGGAGCATATACTTTCTGTATGTGCCCCGGCGGAACTGTTGTTGCCGCAGCATCGGAGGAGGGTCATGTTGTTGTTAACGGTATGAGCGAATATGCCCGTGACGGCGAAAATTCCAATGCGGCTCTGCTTGTCGGAATCGAACCCGAGCATTTCGGAAGCGACCATCCTCTTGCAGGAATGGAGCTTCAAAGAAAAATCGAGAAAACCGCATTTGAACTTGGCGGCGGTGACTACAGCGCACCTTGCCAGACTATCGGCGATTTCCTCAATAACACCCCCTCAAAAAAGCTTTCATATGTCAAGCCGACCTGTGCAACGGGTGTAACTCCCGGTGATATCCGAAAGGTTTTGCCCGAAAAGGTTACGGATATCATGGCAAAGGCGATTTTAAAAATGGACAGAAGCCTCAACGGATTTGCCCTTCCTGACGGTGTGTTGACAGCTCCCGAAACCCGTTCTTCCGCACCTGTAAGAATTCTCCGTGATGACCTTTATCAGTCAAACATCAGGGGACTTTACCCCTGCGGTGAGGGTGCAGGCTATGCGGGAGGAATAGTTTCGGCGGCGGTTGACGGAATAAGATGCGCTCATGCAGTTCTGATTGACGAAAGCGATGAATGGTGAGGTTATGGAAATAAAACTTGAAAAGCTCACCGACGAGCAGCTGGCAAAGCGAATGTCAAAATATATTGCAACCCTTCAGAGCATAGCGGTCAGGGCGGAATATTATTCTATGGGTCAATGCCCCGAAAAGGAGCGCAAAGAGCTGAACGCTGATTTTGTAAAAGTTCGTGACGGCATTCGTGAAGACCTAAACTATCTCAATTACAACAAAGATAAAAAAGGCAGCAAACTTTTGTGGGATAAATATTATCCGTCGGTCAACGAAGCCGCCGCATGGGGACTTTATGCGGACCCCGAGGGTGATTTTGATGATGAATATTTTAAAAGTGTTGCCGAAGCAGAAGAAAGACTGACAAAATATTATTCCTATGACTATTGGCGGATAATTGCAGAGGAATGAAAGGTGATTTTTATCATGGATAAGGATTGGCTTTTTGAATCAAAGAATTACATTTGTGATATAAGAACGGTTGCGGTTTTGGTAAAAGATAATAATGTTCTTGTACAACGAGAGAAAGACGGGAACGAGTATGCTTTGCCCGGCGGTCATATTAGAATAGGCGAAACCTTGGAAGAAGGTTTAAAAAGAGAAATAATGGAAGAAATAGGCGTTGATATAGAATGTGAACGCTTGTTATGGAGCGAAGAATCATTTTGGAAACAGAACGGCAAACAAGCTCATAATATTGCTTTTTATTATTTGATTGAGTTGTGTGACGGATATGAAATTCCTGATAACGGAGAATTTATTCCGCACAAAGATAATTGTAATGTGGTTATCGGATGGATGCCTGTTGAAAATATTCAAAATATTACAATATACCCTGCTTTTTTGAAAGATGAGATATATGATTTGGATGGTTCAATAAAACATTTTGTTTCTAAATAACAGCAGGTTTTTAGAGCCTCCCTTTTAAGGGAGGTGGATTTTGACGAAGTCAAAAGACGGAGGGATTTGATCAGCTTTTGAGCAACTTTTATTAACTCCCTCAGGGCTACGCCCGGCTTCCTCCTGAGGGAGCCCGAACATATGGCTTTAGTTTTGGTATAAGCAAGGTGCTGAAGGGTGCCTTGCTTTTTTGTTTATCATAATCTTAAATTTCGCTTCATATAATTAATCAAAAACTTTTTCGGGGGAATTAAAAATGGATTATGATTTTCAGATGCCGCAAAGGGAAGAAAGGGATGAATACAGAAACAGATTCAAATTTACCGATGAGGATGCCGTAAATGTAAGGAATAAATCCAAAAACAGAGAAAAGACCAAAACCGATTATCTTATAAGACTTATTCTGCTCCAAAGCTTTTTGAGTCTGCTCATAGTTTCGGGAGTTTTTCTCGCTTCAAAAATAAGCCCGAATCTTTTTGCCGAAATGAAAGAGGATTATTGCAGGATTATGCAAACGGATATGTCGGTTGGCGATATAGCAGGTCAGCTTAAAGAGGCCGCTGAATTTGTTTTCAAACCTGTTTCGCAGAACGAATCAAACGGAGTTCAGGCTGTCATGGCACAGACTTCGGAAACCGTTTCTGTCACTTCATATGAAGTAACAAGTGATGAAACGGGAGAAACGATTGCCGTCGGTGAAATTGTAAACGGTTCGGGCGGCAATGATGAGGAGTCTGCCGAAGGAACTTCGTTTGCAAGCTATTTTGTGAATGCAGAGCCGGTTTTACCCGTTCAGGGTGCAAGAATAACCTCCCGATTCGGTTACAGAACGCATCCGATAACAGGAAAATACGGTTTCCATACGGGTCTTGACCTTGCGGCGGCAGAAGGCACCCCCGTTTCCGCTGTTTTTTACGGAAAAGTTACTAAAACAGGTGAGGATGATTCGTGGGGTAAGTATGTTCTTATTGAACATTCCGACGGTTTTGAAACCTTTTATTGCCATCTTTCCGATATTTATGTTGAAAAGGGCGCTGTAATAAGGCAGGGTGAAACGGTAGGTCTTGTAGGCTCAACGGGAATGTCAACGGGTCCGCATCTTCATTTTGAAGTGAGAATAAACGGGATAAGAGTAGACCCCGAATTGCTTCTCTATTCCGAAAATGCCGATGAAGCTTGACCTCGGCGAAACCTCTTTGAGAATAAACATATCCTTTGCGGTTGCGGTGACTCTTACTCTGATTATCGATGAAAGCGGAGTGGGTGCAATTGCACTTCTCTGCTGCATAATACATGAAGCGGGTCACATAATCTGTCTTTTGATTTCAGGCGAAAAGCCTAAAAAAATAGAGCTTTCCTTTTACGGAATCAAGCTTGAACGCTTCCCCATGGCGGGGCAGAACACCGCAGGCGACCTGCTTGTTTATGTATCGGGACCTGCGGCAAATTTTATGTTTTCAGCCGTGATTTTTCTTCTGAGCAATGTTTTTGAATCTCTGCGTGTTGCGGCGATAATCAGCCTTTGCATAGGAATATTCAATCTTATACCGTGCAGACCTCTTGACGGCGGAAACATACTTTATACCCTGCTTTGCCGAAATACAAAATACAAAACAGCCGATAAAATATGCCTTGCAGTAACAGTTGTCACACTCGTTCCCATGACTGCTGCAGGAATTAATCTTCTGGCCCGAAACGGCAATATAACCCTGCTTGCGGTAACGGCATATGTTGCGGCGGCGAGTATGTTTGAAATGAAACAAAATCTCCTGTAGATTTTTTTGAAAACTTATGTTATTATATATAAGTTAAAATAATTTTCAGGAGAATTTGTATGTATCCCAAAGAACTTGAAAAATTTTTGCTTAAGGTTCAGAAGCCCGGAAGATATACGGGCGGCGAACTCAACAGTATAGTAAAAGATAAGTCGAAAGTAGATATCCGATATGCATTCTGCTTTCCCGATACCTATGAAATCGGTATGTCGCATCTCGGAATGAAAATTCTTTACTCTCTTGTCAACGCAAGGGAGGATGCATGGTGCGAAAGAGTTTTTGCACCGTGGGTTGATATGGAAGAGGTAATGCGTGAAAACAACATTCCTCTCTATGCACTCGAAAGCGGCGATTCGATAAAGGATTTTGATATCCTCGGCTTCACCATGCAGTATGAACTCAGCTATACCAATGTTCTCAATATGCTTGATCTTGCAGGTCTGCCCGTAAGGTCAAAGGACAGAACAGCTCTTACTCCCATTGTTATTGCGGGCGGCGCTTGCGTATGCAATCCGGAGCCTATGGCTGAATTCTTTGATATCACTTTGCCCGGTGACGGCGAAGAGGTAACAAACGAGCTTATTGATTTGCTTAAGGAATATAAGGCGAAAGGTGCAACAAAGCAGGAGTTTCTTGTTGCTGCTGCACAGATAAAGGGTGTATATGTTCCCTCTCTTTATGAGGTTGAATATAACGGGGATAATACCGTAAAATCTGTGACCCCCACAAACGGTGCACCCGAAAAGGTCGTTAAGAGAAACGTTGCCAATCTTGACGAAATGTTTTCGCCTTCGGAATTTGTTGTTCCGTTTCTTGAGGTTGTTCACGACAGAACAACGGTTGAAATATTCAGAGGCTGCATAAGAGGCTGCCGTTTCTGTCAGGCAGGATTTTTAAACAGACCCCTCAGAAGCAAATCACCCGAGGTTGTTGAAGCGCAGTGCAAAGCGATCTGCGACAGCACGGGTTATGACGAAATTTCACTTTGTTCACTCAGCACGAGTGACTACAGAGGTCTTGAAACTCTCATAAAGAATATGCTTCCGTGGACAATTGATGAAAAAATTAATATTGCTCTGCCTTCGCTGCGTGCTGATAATTTCCCCAAGGAGCTTATGGAAAAGCTCAATGCAGTCAGAAGAAGCGGTCTTACATTTGCACCCGAAGCAGGTACACAGCGTCTTCGTGACGTTATCAATAAAAATATAACCGAAGAAGAGGTTTTGCGTACTGCCGCACAGGCATTCTCGGGCGGCTGGACTGCCGTAAAGCTTTATTTCATGATAGGTCTGCCCACCGAAACAGAAGATGATATAAGAGGAATCGCAAACCTTGCTCAGGCGGTTGTTGATGAATTCTACAAAAATCCCGATAAACCCAAGGGCAAGAGTGTCAGTGTAAGTATCAGCCTTGCATCTCTTGTTCCCAAACCCTTCACTCCTTTCCAGTGGGAGCCGCAGGATAAGCCCGATACACTTATCGAAAAGCAGGATTTCCTCATTTCCTGCGTAACAACAAGAAAGGTTAATGTTTCAAGGCATGTTCCCTGGACAAGCTTCCTCGAAGGCGTTTTCGCAAGAGGTGACAGACGCCTTGCCGATGTTATCGAAACCGCATGGCGCAAGGGCTGCAAGCTCGATGGCTGGTCGGAGCATCTTAAAAAAGAAGCCTGGGAAGAAAGCTTTGAAGAGAACGGAATTGATCCGTTCTTCTATACTGCAAGACGCCGTGACTATGACGAAATTCTTCCCTGGGAGCATATGGATTACGGCGTAACAAAGAAATTCCTTATCAGCGAAAGCAAAAAAGCCCATGAGGGTGTAACAACAGCCTGCTGCCGTGAAAAATGTGCAGGCTGCGGTGCAAATAAGCTCAACGGAGGTGCGTGCGATGAAATCGGTAAGACTGTGGTTTAAAAAAGACGGACTTGCCGTCTATATCTCGCATCTCGATATGAACCGCTGCATGACAAGAGCGGTTCGCCGTGCGGATATCCCTCTTTGGTATACAGAGGGCTTCAATCCTCATCCTTACATGACGTTTCTCATGCCTCTGCCTCTCGGTCAGTCGGGCATGCGTGAGCCTCTTGATATTAGAATCGAGGAAGAACTTTCATTTAAAGAAATAAAGAACAGACTTAACTCCGTTATGCCCGAGGGAATTGAGATTGTTGATGTTGCAAAACCGGTTTGTAAGCCCAACGAAATCGCTGCAGCGGAATATGAGATTGATATTGAGTTTGCAAGCAAGGGCGAAGCAGAGGGCTTTTCTGCCGGTGCGGCTGCTGTAATTGAAGGCGGAGTTCTCAATGCCGAAAAACGCAGTAAAAGGGGAATAAAAACCGTTAATCTCTGTGAGCTTATCCGTTCTTTTGAAATTAATTCCGATGATAAAACGGTACATATTAAGACTGTTCTCGCAGCAGGTAATTCCGTTAATCTCAATGCAGAACTTCTTATGAGCTCACTTTATAACGAATTTTCCGCTCAGCCCGACAAAACAGAGATAGTAAGAACGAAGCTTTTAAGGGAAGATTTGAGCATATTTGAATAATATCGGGCATATAAAAAATCTAAAAACCCGTCAAAATGTTAAAAATCTCAAAATCTTGCGAATTTAACAAAAAAATGCTTGCATTCTCTTAAAAGATATGATATTATATTACTCGCATTTGTGCCGTCAGTTGCGGCTTCGGCTCTCAAAGACGGGGTTTAATGCCAATAACATTAAAGCGGATGTTCCTCTTTCTGTGTAACAGTTATGAACACCTGAAAAAATCGGAGGAAAATAGCAATGGATGCACTCAAACTCATCGCACAGGACTCACTCAAGTCCGAAGTTCCCGTAATCGAAATCGGTGATACCGTTAAGGTTCATGTTAAGATTCGTGAAGGTGACAAGGAAAGAATTCAGCTTTTCGAAGGCACAGTTATCGCTCGCAAGGGTTCGGGCATTTCAGAAACCTTCACAGTTCGCCGCCTTTCATATGGTGTAGGTGTTGAAAGGGTATTCCCTGTTCACTCCCCCAATGTAGCTAAGGTAGAGGTTGTAAGACACGGTCGTGTTCGCAGAAGCAAGCTCTATTACCTCAGAGACAGAGTTGGTAAGGCTGCAAAGGTTAAGGAACAGATCAGATAATGAGCATGAGGGTGTAACAATTTTAGGGTTGTTACACCTTTATTGTTATTTCTTAAATTAATTACATTAAATCAAAACAACTTTTTGTGAAAGGGGGAATACCGTGCGCAGAATTGAAGAATTCTGGATTGAATTTAATCCGCCTGCCGTGCAGGAAGAAGTCGAAACCTCCGGAGCGCTTCAGATAATCTATGATATGGTTGATTCCCTTAAAGGCGCAATAATAGTTGTGTTTATTGTTTTTGCATTTGCGTTCAGAGTTATAGGCGTTGACGGCGATTCGATGTTTCCGACATTGGAAGACGGTGATTGGGTTGCCATTTCAGGTATGACAACAAGCGTTGAACGAGGAGATATTATTGTTGTTACCCAACCGTGGGAAAGAAATGTGCCGATTATCAAGCGTGTTATAGCAGTCGGCGGAGATACTGTTTATATTGATTTTGACAGCAGTAAGGTTTATGTCAACGGTACGGAGCTTTATGAATCTTACATAAACGAGCCTACCGTAACAAGCTACGATGTTGAATTTCCGATTACGGTTGAAGAAGGCAAGGTTTTTGTTATGGGTGATAACCGTAATGTATCGCTTGACAGCCGTTCAAGCAAAATCGGTCTTATTGATGAGAGGTATATTCTCGGAAAGACGCTTGTCAGGCTTTATCCTGCAGGAGAATGGAAGATATATGACTGAAAGAGGTGTTGTTGATGTCTGAAAATATCAGTGAAAAGAAAGAAAAAAACGGCTTGGTATCCGTCTGCTTTGATTTTGTTTCAATAATTTCCGCAGCTATAGTAGCGGTGGCAATTGTATTTATTTTCTTTTTCAGAACGGTTGGGGTTGTGGGCGATTCCATGTATCCCACCCTTCATAATACGGACAGAATAATTCTTTCCGCATTTTACAAAGAACCCGAAAACGGTGATATTGTTGTAACATGTCAGCCTTCCAAGTCACCTCTTATTCCCGATGTTCTTGTAAAGAGAGTTATAGCAACAGAAGGTCAGACGGTTGATATCGACTTTGAAAAGGGTGTAGTTTATGTTGACGGAGTGGCTCTTGATGAGCCGTATATCAATGAGCCCACCCACGACAGCGAGAACTTTGATGAACCCGTAACCGTTCCTGAAGGTTATGTTTTTGTTATGGGTGATAATCGGAATCACTCAACAGACAGCCGTGATGACCGTGTCGGTTTTATAAGAGAAGAATATATACTCGGAGAGGCGCTTTTCAGAATTGTGCCTTTCGGTAATTTTAAAATAGGTTAATTATATGAATGAGAATATGACGGTTCAGTGGTTTCCCGGTCATATGGCGAAAACCCGAAGACTTATAAAAGAAAACCTGCATCTTGTTGATGCGGTTTGTGAATTGGTTGATGCAAGAATTCCCGAAAGCAGCAGAAATCCCGAGATCGATGAAATCGTCGGTTCAAAGCCGAGGATAGTTCTGCTCAATAAATGCGACCTTGCAGACGACAACGCAACCGCAAGAAAAATAAAGGAGCTGGCAGCGAAAGGCATAACTGCTCTGCCTGTTGACTGCAGAAGCGGCAAGGGTCTTGATAAATTCCAGACTGCCGTAAGAGAGGTTCTTAAGGATAAGATAAAATCCAATGCCGAAAAGGGTATGGCAGGCAAATCCCTGCGTGTTATGGTAGTCGGAATTCCCAACACGGGAAAATCCTCGTTCATTAACAGAATGGCAGGTAAAAACCGTGCAAAGGTTGCTGATAAGCCCGGTGTTACAAGGAGCAATCAGTGGTTTGCAATCGGTTCTGGAATCGAACTTCTCGATACTCCCGGTGTTCTTTGGCCCAAATTTGAGGATCCTGAGGTCGGCTTTAAGCTTGCATTTATAGGCTCTGTTAAGGATGAAATTCTTGACAGTCAGGAAATTGCCGTAAGGCTTCTGCTTGTTTTGCAGAAGAATTATCCGCAGAGACTTGCGGAAAGATATAAAATAAATGATTTTGAGGAGCTTGAGCCTTATGAGCTTTTGGAGCTTATAGGTGCAAAAAGAGGAATGCTTATTAAGGGCGGCGAAACGGATACGGAAAGAGCAGCGGTAATGCTTCTTGACGAATACCGTTCAGGAAAGCTCGGAAAGCTTACGTTGGACTGATTAAGAGGTGTTGTTATGAGAAAAAAGATGGCGATTTTTCTTGCTGTGATAATCGCCCTTGATGTTATAGCGCTCGGAGTAATATTTTTCACGAGAAATTCCGATAACAGGCTTGATATCAGCGCAGATGCACTTCCCGGTGCAGACCCTACCACCACTGAGGAGCAGGTGCTGTTTTCATCAGTGAGCTTCGTTGCTGTCGGTGATAACCTTATTCATAAGCCGATTTATAATCAGGCAGCGGCGAGGACAAGCGAGGGCTATGATTTTTCATATGCGTATGAGAATTTTGAGGAAATAATATCGGAGCCCGATGTTGCGATTCTTAATCAGGAAACAATTATTTCAACCGAACATAATGTTTCCACTTATCCGATGTTTAACTCTCCGGTTGAAGTTGGCGAGGAGATGCTTGAGCTTGGATTTGATGTTTTCAATATCGCAACCAACCATTCGATTGACTGCGGTGAAAAAGGTCTTATTTCCGCAATTAATTTTTGGAAGAGCAAGAATGCAATAACCTGCGGAGCTTATCTCAACAGAGAGGATTATTCAAATATCCCCATGCATGAAGTGAACGGAGTCAAGATTGCATACCTTGGTTTTACGGATTCAACAAACGGTCTTTCGCTTCCCGATGATTCGGAGGTTATCCTTGTCCGTGCCGCCGAAGAAACCCGTTTGCAGCAGAGAATTATTGATGCAAAAGCAGTTGCCGATGTCGTTGTCGTAAGCGCACATTGGGGAAATGAATATACCCATGAGCCTACTGAAAGTCAGCGTCAGCTTGCCGAAAAGCTTGCTTCATGGGGTGCGGATGTAATTATCGGCACTCACCCTCATGTTATCCAGCCTGTTGAGTATATAGATAATGCTGACGGCGGCAGAACTCTTGTTGCATATTCTCTCGGCAACTTCATTTCGGCTCAGAACAGAGGACCGAGAATGCTTGGCGGTGTTCTCAATTTTGAAATTGTGAAGAACAATGCAACGGGCGATATTAGCTTTGAAAACGTAAAGTTTTCGGGAGTCGTAACTCATTACGGTCAGAGTTATTCCAATCTTCGTATTTATCCTCTTAGCGAGTATACCGAGGAGCTTGCATCAAAGCACGGAGTTTTGAGCCAAACCTCCGATTTCAGCCTTCAGTATCTCTATGATATAATAAATCGTGTTATAGACAAACAGTTTCTTTAAATAATAAGCTGCGGCGGTAAACAGTCTGACTGATTGCCGTGCAGCTTTTTGTAATAGGTGATTATTATGGATTATCAGTATGAAATCAATGCAAAAAACAACGGTTATAAAGCAATATGCGGTGTTGATGAAGCAGGCAGAGGACCTTTGGCAGGTCCTGTTTTTGCTGCGGCGGTTATTCTTCCCGAAAACTGCGAAATAGAAGGTCTCAACGATTCAAAAAAGCTTTCCGAAAAGAAGCGAGAGGCACTTTTTGATATTATCAAAGAGAAGGCTGTAAGCTGGAGTGTTGCAAGTGTTGATGAAAAAATAATCGACGAAATCAACATACTTCAGGCAACCTATCTTGCAATGAAAAATGCTGTTGAGGGTCTTGATGTGCCTGCTGATTATGCTTTAATTGACGGCAACAGAATGCCTCCGATTGAAATTGACGGCGAAACCATCGTTAAAGGCGATGCTAAAAGCATGTCTGTTGCGGCTGCGTCGATTCTTGCAAAGGTCAGCAGGGACAGATTCATGCTTGAACTTGATAAGCAATATCCGCAATATCAGTTTTCAAAGCATAAGGGTTACGGCACAAAGCTTCACTATGAAATGCTCACGGAGTACGGAATTTCACCTTGCCATCGTATTACCTTCCTTAAGTCATTTACGGGTAAAAAATAATGATAAAGAATAAAACAGGTGTATGGGGAGAAGTTTTTGCCGCTCGGTACCTGCGTGATAACGGCTATAATATTCTTTCTTCAAACTATGTCTGCCGTTTCGGAGAGCTTGATATCGTTGCCGAAAAAGACGGAATATTTTGCTTTGTTGAGGTTAAAACAAGAAACCGTAATACAAGCATAAGACCCATGGAAGCTGTTGATGAAGGAAAACAAAAGAGGCTCGAAATGACGGCGAAAAGCTTTTTATCTTCGGCAAAAATCAGCGGAGAATCACGCTTTGATGTGTGTGAAGTCTATCTTGATGATAACAATGCCCTTTGCAGCATAAACTATATCAAAAACGCTTTTCAGGTGATTGAATGAGACTTTTTGACTTGCATTGCGACACGGCAGGGGAATGTTTTAACCAAAAAATTCCTCTTTCTGACAATAATCTCCATATAAGTCTGTGTAAAGGCGAAACACTTGACAAATGGTGTCAGGTGTTTGCGGTATGGATACCCGATGAGCTTCGAGGAAAAACGGCACTTGATTATTTTTTGAAAGTTCTTGAAAACCATAAAAATGAAATAAAGAAGAATTCCGATAAGATTCAATTGTGTCAACGTTTTTCGGATATAGAAGATGCTTTGAAAAATCACAGATGTGCCGCAATAGCGGCTGTTGAGGGTGCCTCACCGTTTGCTGAAAAAGACGGTGCTTTTATCGCAAAAGAATATGGTGTAAAGCTTATAACCTTGACGTGGAATGCCGAGAATGAAATCGGCTTTGGCTGTCAGTCCGGTAGCGATTCGGGGCTTAAAGAGTGTGGAAAAGCTCTTCTGCGTGATATGAGAGAGCTCAATATTGCCGCTGATGTTTCCCATCTCAACAGAGCGGGCTTTTATGATGCTGTTTCAAGCGGTGCACGGGTTATCGCTTCGCATTCCAACTGCGAAAGCGTGCTTATGAAAACCCGAAAAGACAGCGAGGATAAATTTTTCTCCTGCCGCCGAAGTCTGAATGATGAGCAGATAAAGCTGCTGATTGAATGCAGAGGATTAATCGGAATTAATTTCTGCAAAAGCTTTCTCGGCGATGAAGGCGATGACGGCTTTGAGGCTGTTTACCGCCATATGGCTCATATTCTTGATTTGGGCGGCGAGAATATTCTTGCAATCGGTTCGGATTTTGACGGCTGCGAGATTAATTCCGCTCTTGCAGGAGTTGATAAAATTTTCGATTTGCATGGTTTTCTTTCGGATAAGGGAATGAATAACGAATTGCTTGATAAGATTTTTTTCGTAAATTCACAAAATTTCTTCAAAAATGTTTTACAAGCGTAGAATAATATGATATAATACCATGAGTGTTTTATTAATTATTTCCGAAAAGGATGATGTTAAATGAACTATGTAAGTACAAGAGATCTTTCGGTTAAGGTTACTGCATCGCAGGCAATTACTAAAGGAATCTCCTCCGAGGGCGGACTTTTCGTTCCCGAAAATCTTCCCAATGTTTCAATGGCTGAAATCGAAAAAATTGCAGGCCTTGATTATATTGGCAGAGCAAAGTCAATACTTTCTCTGTTCCTTACCGATTTTACAGAGGCAGAGGTTGATTCCTGCGTTAAGGGTGCATATGAAACAGGCTTTTCAAGCGATAAGGTAGCACCGCTTGAGAAAATCGAAGACGGTGTACATATTCTTGAGCTTTTCAAGGGTCCCACCTGCGCTTTCAAGGATATGGCTCTCCAGATTCTTCCCAGACTTCTTACGGTTTCCAGCGGCAAAGCTGCTCCCGGAACAAAAATTGTTATTCTTGTTGCAACCTCGGGCGATACCGGCAAGGCTGCACTTGAAGGCTTCAAGGATGTTGAAAACACACAGATTCTTGTTTTCTATCCCAGCGACGGCGTAAGCCCCATGCAGAAGCTTCAGATGTGTACTCAGGAAGGCGCAAACGTTGCCGTAAGTGCTATTGAAGGTAACTTTGATGATGCACAGAGCGGTGTTAAGAGAATATTTACCGATAAATCAATTGCAGAAAAGCTTGCCGAGAATTCAATGGCATTTTCATCTGCAAACTCCATCAACTGGGGCAGACTCTGCCCGCAGATTGTTTATTATTTCTCTGCTTACTGCGATTTGCTTGCAAACGGTGAAATCAAAGCAGGTGACGAAATAAATGTAGTTGTTCCCACGGGTAACTTCGGTAATATTCTTGCTGCTTACTATGCTAAGGAAATGGGTCTTCCCGTTAAGAAGCTTATCTGTGCTTCAAACAGCAACTCCGTTCTCACCGAGTTCCTTACAACGGGTGTATATAACAGAAACCGTGAATTCTTCACAACAATTTCTCCATCAATGGATATTCTTATTTCCAGTAACCTTGAAAGACTTCTCTATTCAATCGCAGGCAGTGAAAAAGTAACCGATTGGATGAAGCAGCTTTCCGAAAACGGTAAGTATGAGGTGGATGCTGATACTCTTTCAGCTATCAAGGCTCAGTTTGCCGCAGGCTGCTGCAATGACGATGAAACAAAGGCAACTATTGCAAAGATTTTCAAAGAAAAGAATTACCTTTGCGATACTCATACCGCTGTTGCAGTCAAAGTATTCTATGATTATAAAGCTGAAACGGGCGATAACACTCCTGCTGTAATCGCTTCAACTGCAAGTCCCTTCAAATTCAGTGCAGCCGTTCTCGAAGCAGTTGACGGCAAGAACGATAATCTTGACGAATTTGAAATGGTTGAACGCCTTGCAGCCGTAACCGGCAAGAGCTGCCCTGAGCAGCTTGCAAATCTCCGCAATAAGGCTGTAAGATTTGACGGCTGCTGCTCAAAGGACAGCATGGACGGTGTAGTATTCGATATGCTCGGTATCTGATTTTACATTGTGCCCTTTGCGGTATCGTTAAGCTTAAAGGTTGAACACTGTGTTTCGCCGCACTTGCAGGCTGTTGAGTTACCTACTTCAATGCTGCCTGCGGTGCATGCGGTGTCACCCTTGTGGTAAACGCAGTTTTTGGCAAAGCATGTGATTTCGCTTATCTTCTTATCCATTGTGTTATCTCCTTTCGTACTTCTACGGAGAATATCCGCAATGATATTATGAGCGTTTTTGGTGTAATTATTTTTGGAAAGGATATGTCTATGGCTCTTTTTGCAATCGGAGATACGCATCTTTCGCTTGCTACGGGTAAGTCAATGAATATTTTCGGTGGCTGGACTGATTATGAACAGCGTCTTGAAAAGAATTGGCGTCGCCTTATAAGCGATAATGATACGGTTGTAATAGCGGGAGATATTTCCTGGTGCATGAATCTTGAACAGGGTCTTGAGGATTTTCGTTTTCTTGATTCCTTGCCCGGCAGAAAAATAATTCTCAAAGGTAATCATGATTATTGGTGGGCAACGAAGAAAAAATCGGATGAATTTTTTGAAAAATATTCATTGTCAACCCTGAATATACTTCATAACAACACATATACCGAGGGCGATTTTGCAATTTGCGGCACAAGAGGCTGGTTTTTCGATGCAGAAAGCGATGCCGATAAAAAGGTTGTTCTCCGTGAAGCAGGCAGGCTGCGTGCTTCAATTGCCGCCGCAAAGGAAACAGGGCTTGAACCTGTTGTGTTTCTTCACTATCCGCCGATTAACATAACCCAGAAGTGCGATGAGATATATAATGTTCTCGTTGAAGAGAAAATAACCCGCTGCTATTACGGCCATTTGCACTCGTATTCCCATGCAGGTGCATTTATCGGAGAGAATGACGGAATAAGATTTTCGCTGATTTCAAGCGACTATCTTGAATTTTGTCCCGCTTTGGTATATTGATTTTTGGCAAAATCACCAAAAAACCGGCGAAAAAACAGTAAAAATTAACCGAACATAAGAAAATATAAATATATATAAATTAATATAGAAATTTCAAAAAATATTTGATATAATCATTGCGTTAAAATATCAATCGGCAGAATTTGCCGAAACGGAGGAATTCTAAATGAGCTTAGTATCAGCTAACAAAACAGAAACCAACACATATGCAGTTGAAATCGCTGTTTCCGCAGAGGATTTCAAAGCTGCTATTCAGCAGGCTTATCTTAAGCAGAGAAAGTCAATTCAGATTCCCGGTTTCCGTAAGGGCAAGGCTCCTCTCATGATGATTGAGAAGCTCTACGGTCAGGAAGTTTTCTTTGAAGATGCGCTTGATATCGTTTTCCCCGCAACAGTTCAGGCTGCTTATGAAGAAGCAGGCATCACTCCCGTTGACCAGCCCCGTGACTTTGACGTTAAGACAATGAGCAAAGAAGAAGGCGTTGTTATGTCCTTCAACGTAACAGTTAAGCCCGAAATCACACTCAAGGCTTATAAGGGTCTTACCGCTGAAAAGGCAGAGGTTAAGGTTACTGCAGAAGAAATCGACCACGAAATCGAGCATATGCTTGACAGAGGCGCAAGAATCGTTAACGTTGATGACAGAGCTGTTAAAGACGGCGATATTACGGTTATCGACTTTGAAGGCTTTGTTGACGGCGTAGCATTTGACGGCGGCAAGGCTGAAAAGTATGAGCTTACAATCGGCTCAGGTTCATTCATTCCCGGTTTTGAAGAGCAGATTATCGGTCACTCAATCGGCGAAGAATTTGACGTAAACGTTACTTTCCCCGAAGCATACGCTCCCGAGCTTGCTTCAAAGGCAGCAGTTTTCAAGATTAAGCTTCACGAAATCAAGGTTAAGGAGCTTCCCGAGCTTGATGACGAATTCGCAAAGGATATGGGCGAATACGAAACAGTTGCAGAGCTTAAGAAGGGCATTGAAGACGATATGCTCAAGAGAAAGCAGGACAGCGCTCAGCACGCATTTGAAGATGCAGTTATCGACGCTCTTACTCAGAATGTTGAAGGTGAAATTCCTGAATGCATGTACGAAAACAAGGCACAGGAAAACATTGATTCTTTTGCACAGAGAGTCGGTCAGCAGGGTATCGACCTTGATACTTACCTTATGTATATGGGTATGGACAAGGCAACCTTCGAGGGTCAGATGAGAGAGCGTGCAGTTGCAGACGTTAAGATTGAGCTTGCAGTTGAAAAGATTATCGAGCTTGAAGGTCTTAAGGCATCCGATGAAAAGGTTGAAGAAGAATATTCAAAGATGGCTGAAATGTATCAGCTTGATGTTGAAAAGATCAAGGAACTTGTTCCCACAGAAACAATTTCAGCAGAGCTTGCAAGACAGGATGCTCTGAAGCTTGTTATTGATGCTGCAAAGGCAAAGAAGCCCGCTGCAAAGAAGGCAACCAAGAAGGCAGCTGAAAAGAAGGAAGAAGGCGAGGCTGAAGAAAAGCCCGCAAAGAAGCCTGCAGCAAAGAAGACAACAAAAAAGGCAGCAGAAAAGAAGGAAGAAGCTGCTGAATAATTTTTCCGTATTTTAACTATACTTAAATATGAGCATAAGAATAAACCGGTTTTAATACCGGTTTATTCATTCTAAAATCCATTATTTATTGCGGAGAAAGGATTGAATTATTATGGCATTAGTACCCTATGTTGTTGAACAGACAAACCGAGGCGAGCGTTCTTACGATATTTTCTCCCGCCTTTTGAATGACAGAATTATCGTTCTTTCCGACGAGGTTAATGACACTACCGCAAGTATTGTTGTCGCACAGCTCCTTTTCCTTGAAGGTCAGGACCCCGATAAGGATATCAGCCTTTATATCAACAGCCCCGGCGGTTCAGTTACCGCAGGCATGGCGATTTATGACACAATGCAGTATATCAAGTGCGATGTTTCAACCATCTGTATGGGTATGGCTGCTTCCATGGGTGCATTCCTGCTCTCATCGGGTGCAAAGGGCAAGAGATTTGCTCTCCCCAACAGTGAAATTATGATTCACCAGCCTCTCGGCGGTGCAAGAGGTCAGGCAACCGAAATCAAAATTGTTGCCGACCATATCCTCAAAACCAGAGAAAAGCTCAACAGAATTCTTGCCGAAAACACAGGAAGAAGCATTGAGGAAATTGCAAGGGATACCGAAAGAGATAACTACCTCACAGCTCAGGAGGCTATGGATTACGGTCTTGTTGATAAGGTAATAGCACACAGATAAGTTGTGACTGCCGATAAATGCGACGGAATATAAACGCTTATCGGTATTCATATAATATTATTGTATTAATCCCACAGGAGGCAAAATATGCCCAGAGATGACGAAAAAAGGGTTTCATGCTCTTTTTGCTATAAAACACAGGACCAGGTTGATAAGCTTATCGCAGGTCCGAATGTTTATATCTGCAACGAATGCATCGACCTTTGCTGCTCGATAATCGAATCCGAGCCGTCGAATAAACGCCGCTCGGCAGATTTGTCAACCCTTCCGAAGCCCGTAGAAATCAAGGCGATGCTTGATGAATACGTTATCGGTCAGGATGCGGCAAAAATCGCATTGAGCGTTGCGGTTTATAACCATTATAAGAGAATAGAAAGCAAGGGTATCTCCGATGTTGAGATTCAGAAGAGCAATATTCTTCTTCTCGGTCCCACGGGTGTAGGCAAAACCATGCTTGCACAGACTCTTGCAAAAATTCTTGATGTTCCGTTTGCAATCGCAGATGCAACAACTCTTACCGAAGCAGGCTATGTCGGCGAGGATGTTGAGAATATTCTTCTGAGAATTATTCAGGCAGCCGATTTTGATATTGAAAGAGCCGAAAGAGGCATTATCTATGTTGACGAGATTGATAAAATCGCCCGCAAGAGCGAAAATCCGTCAATCACCAGAGATGTAAGCGGCGAAGGCGTTCAGCAGGCTCTTCTTAAGATAATTGAGGGTACCGTTGCAAATGTACCTCCGCAGGGCGGCAGAAAGCATCCCCAGCAGGAGTTTATTCAGATTGATACATCAAATATTCTCTTTATTTGCGGCGGTGCGTTTGACGGAATTGAAAAGATAATCGAAAAACGTTCTGAGGGTTCAACTCTCGGTTTCGGCGCACAGATAAAGAGCAAATCCGATTCCGCAAAGGAAAACCTTATGGAAAAGGTTATTCAGCAGGACCTTGTAAAGTTCGGAATTATTCCCGAGCTTGTCGGCAGAATGCCTGTTGTAACAACCCTTCGTGAGCTTGATAAGGATGCACTTGTAAAAATACTTACAACTCCCAAGAATGCAATCGTAAAGCAGTATAAAGAGCTTTTCAAACTCGATAATGTTGAGCTTGAATTTGACGATACGGCACTTGAAGCGATTGCGGATAAGGCACTTGAAAAGAAAACTGGCGCAAGAGGACTTCGCTCCATCATCGAAAGCGTTTTGATGCCGATTATGTATACCGTTCCGTCGGATAATACGGTTGAAAGAGTGTGTATAACAGCAGCCTGTGTAAACGACGGCGCAGCTCCGCTTATCGAGCGCAACCCTGAAAGAAAAAAGGTTAAGGTCAGCCCTCCGCCGAAGGTAACAAAATCAGGCAAGGTCGGATAATTTGATAAAAAACAACAGGTGATTACGGATTTTTCCGCAGTCACCTGTTTTGTGTTTTATTGAACGTTAAACATTAAAATTATTGCTTTTTCGCCTTCGGGGAGCTTGAGCGTTATTCCCTCATTCATAAGCTCTTCACCGGTTAAGGTGTAAACCGTTTCGGGGTAGTCTGTATCATAAACATTATAAGTCTGCGAGGGGATAAGACCGTTGAGCTTAACGGTATATTCAGAAGCTGTCACTTCGGATCTTTTGTAAATCAAAGCTGTTCCTGCAAGTGCATCATCGGATGAATACTGCATTGCCAGCATTTTGTCTTTGTCAAAGC
>CAZJOH010000040.1:0-20600 GCA_964547575.1 uncultured Clostridium sp. | reverse complement strand
TAAGGTTTTTGGAGAAGACCTTGCTGCCCTCAATGATAGCCGCCTTTGCCTCGGGGCCGAAGCAGGGAATTGAGAGCTTTGAAAGCTCATCAACTGCACCGAGAACAAGGGGGTCATCGGGTGCAACAACCGCAAATCCGATATCGTTATTCTTTGCAAAATCAACGATTGCAGGAATATCCTTTGCACCGATTGCAACGCATTCTGCATCATTTGCCATGCCGCCGTTACCGGGAAGCGCATATATTTTTTCGATTTCTTTGTTTTCTTTAAGCTTTTTTATGATGGCGTGCTCACGTCCGCCGCCGCCGACAACAAGAACCTTCATTTTTTAGCCTCCGTAATTTCTTTACATACCTTTTCCGCAGACTGCGGAAGAATTATCCATTCTGCCTGCTCCATAACACGCTTCTGGAGTGTTTCGGGAGTATCGTCAGGCTCTATGTCAACGGCTTTCTGCATGATGATGCGTCCGCCGTCGGGAATTTCATTAACAAAATGAACCGTTGCGCCCGTCACCTTAACTCCGTAGCCGAGAGCCGCTTCATGCACACGCAGACCGTAAAAGCCTTCGCCGCAGAATGACGGAATGAGCGAGGGGTGAACGTTGATTATTCTGTCTTTATAATGATTTGTGAAACGCTCGGAGAGAATGCTCATAAAGCCTGCAAGAACAATCAGGTCAATGCCGTCACCGTCAAGAAGCTCAATAAGTCTGCCCTCAAAATCGGGGGTTTCTTTTTTGAGAACGGTTTCAGTTCTGATTCCTGCCTTTGCGGCTCTTTCAAGCGCATATGCGCCTGCTTTGTTGGAAATAACAAGGGTTATTTCGCCGCTGCTTATGATTCCCGCCGCCTGAGCATCAATCAGCGCCTGCAGATTTGTTCCGCCGCCTGAAACAAGAACGGCGATACGAGCTTTAGAAGCCATAATATTTCTCCTTAATTTATGTTTAAACAAAAGAATAATGAAAAGTGAAAAATGAAAAATTTAGGGTGGGTGTTGCCCACACCCGAATATAACGGGTACGGGTGAAACCCGTCATTAATTATTCATTCTTCATTATTAACTTTTCATTTATCAGATTCAGGCAATAACTACTTTCTCATCGCCTGCGATAATTTCACCGATGATGTAAGCATCTTCGCCGTTTGCCTTAAGAACTTCGATAGCCTTTTCAGCATCTTCCTTTGCAACAACAATGCTCATGCCGACACCCATGTTGAAGGTGTTGAACATATCTCTTTCGGGAATGTTGCCTGTCTTTGCGATAAGGTCAAAGATGGGAAGAATCTTGAGAGCCGACTTATCAATCTTTGCGCCGAAGCCGTCGGGAATGCTTCTGGGAATATTTTCATAGAAGCCGCCGCCTGTGATATGAGAAACAGCCTTTACGGTTACTTCTTCAAAGAGAGCGAGCATAGGCTTAACGTAAATCTTGGTGGGAGTAAGGAGAGTTTCACCGACTGACTTGCCGCCGAGCTCTGCAACGGGAGTTTTGATATCAGCGTTATCAACATCAAATACTTTTCTTACAAGTGAGAAGCCGTTTGAGTGAACACCGCTTGAGGGAAGAGCGATAACAACGTCGCCTTCTGTCATCTTTGAATTATCAAGAACCTTATCCTTATCAACAACGCCTACGCAGAAGCCTGCAAGGTCATATTCGTCAACGGGATAGAAGCCGGGCATTTCAGCTGTTTCGCCGCCGATGAGGGATGCGTTTGACTGAACACAGCCTTCGGCGATGCCGCTTACGATTTCGGCAATTCTTTCGGGAACATTCTTGCCGCATGCGATATAGTCAAGGAAAAGCAGGGGCTTTGCGCCGCAGCAGATGATATCGTTTGCGCACATTGCAACGCAGTCGATACCTACTGTATCATGCTTGTCCATGATGAAAGCGAGCTTAAGCTTTGTGCCGACGCCGTCGGTGCCGCTTACGAGAACGGGCTTTGAGATACCTGTGAGGTCAAGCTCAAAAAGACCGCCGAAGCCGCCGATATCGGACATTGCGCCCGCTGTGAGAGTTCTCTTGATATGGGTTTTCATGAGTTCTACCGCTTTGTAACCTGCGGTAATATCAACACCTGCTGCTGCATAGCTTTCGCTGAAGCTTTTTTCCATGATTTATTCCTCCTGTGAAAATCACATTTTTTATTCTTATTAAATAAAGAGTGAAGGGGCTGCGCTGATTTTGATATTTAACTCCCTCAGGCATACCGCCGGCTCCCTCTCGAGGGAGCCCAAGGAATAAGCCTCCCATTCAGGGGAGGTGCCGAGCATAGCGGGGCGGAGGGGTTTAATCAGTTTTTTCGGAGCAACATTTATAGGCGAAGCCTATCTGAAACTTTTCACTGTTAACTGTTAACTTTTCACTGTTTCACAAAGTGAAACTTAACCTTTGCCGTTCCAGCAATAGGTACAAATGCAGTCCTCGGGAAGTCCGATTGCTTCAACAAGACCTGCGATCGACTGATATTCGAGAGAAGCAAAATGGAGCTTTTCGCAGATTGCCTTTCTCAATGCCTTGCCTCTTTCGGTTGAAGCGTCGCAATATTCATCAATGTACTTATCGCCTTCGGAACCCTCAAGCTCATGGATAACACGGCGAGCAATAAGGTCGTTATCCGATGTGTTGCGTGAGAAGTTGAGATATCTGCAGCCGTACATAATGGGCGGACAAGCAGAACGCATATGAACCTCTTTTGCACCGTGACTGTAAAGGAAATCAACCGTTTCCTGAAGCTGTGTTCCTCTTACGATTGAGTCGTCAACAAAGAGCAGGCTCTTATTCTGAATCAGATCGTGAACGGGAATCATCTTCATTTTCGCAACCTTGTTGCGCTCGCTCTGGCTGGTCGGCATAAAGCTTCTGGGCCATGTGGGAGTATATTTGATAAACGGTCTTGCAAAGGGAATTCCACTCTCGTTCGCATAACCGATTGCATGGGGTGTACCCGAATCGGGCACGCCGCTTACATAATCTATGCCCTCGCAAAGACCCTTTGCCTTATCCTCTCTTGCCATAACGGCACCGTTTTTGGTTCTCATAACCTCAACGTTGATCCCCTCATATCTCGAGGTGGGATAGCCGTAATATGACCAGAGGAAGGCGCAGATTTTCATTTTTTTCTGAGGGCCTGAAAGAACCTCAACTCTGTCAGGGAAAATCTGAACTATTTCGCCGGGTCCGAGCTCCTTTTCATGCTCGTAATCGAGCTTTTCATAAGCAAAGGACTCAAACGAAACGCAGTGACCGTCCTTATCCTTGCCCACAAGAATGGGAAGTCTGCCGACCTTATCTCTTGCGGCAATAATGCTGCCGTCCTCTTTAAGGATAAGAACGGAAAGAGAACCGTCGATTTTTTCCTGTGCAAAGCGGATGCCGTCAACAAAATTGCTCTTCTGGTTAATCAGAGCAGCTGCAAGCTCGGTTGAATTGATTTTGCCCGAGGTCATTGTTGTGAAGTGACCGCCGCTGAAGGAAAGATACTGATTTATAAGCTCATCGGCGTTATTTATGCTTCCGATTGTTGTTATTGCATAAACACCGAGATTTGAGCGGATAAGAAGGGGCTGCGGGTCGCTGTCGCTTATGCAGCCGATGCAGGCATTACCGTGCATCTCGTCAACAATTCCCGCAAACTTTGTGCGGAAAGGAGAGTTTTCAATGTTATGTATATCTCTCTGAAAACCTTTTTCCTCGTTGACCGCCGCCATGCCGCCTCTGCGTGTGCCGAGGTGCGAATGGTAATCAACGCCGAAAAACACGTCCAGTACAACATCTCTTGTTGATGTTGCGCCGAAAAATCCTCCCATAAATTTTACCTCCGAGTAGGGTTAGTTGTTAAACTTTTCTTCTATCTTTGCGTTTGCAGCAAGAACCTTTTCGGTTGCAGCTGCTCTTGCATCGGCAAGCTTCTTTGCAAGCTCATCATCCGATACTGCGAGAATCTGTATAGACAACAAAGCGGCATTAACTGCACCGTCTATAGCAACCGTTGCAACGGGAATGCCGGCAGGCATCTGTACGGTTGAAAGAAGTGCGTCCATGCCGTCAAGTGTAGATGATTTTACGGGTATACCGATAACGGGGAGGGTGGTATTGGCTGCAACTGCACCTGCAAGATGAGCTGCCTTGCCTGCAGCGGCAATTATTGCGCCGAAGCCGTTGTTCTTTGCATTCTGTGCAAAATCCTTGGACTGCTCGGGTGTTCTGTGAGCCGAATAAACGTGAACCTCATAGGGTACACCGTATTCCGCAAGGGTGTTGATTGCTTTTTCAACAACAGGCAAATCGCTGTCGCTTCCCATGATAATTCCGACTTTTTTCATGGTATTCCTCCTTTTGCTGTCTTTTTATTCAAAAGTCTTTATAATTATACAATATATATTGATTTCGTTCAATAGCCTGAGGAATAAAATTTGCACGACTTTTATAAATTTATTTTGTAACTGTCAACAAAAGATTTTTACCCGTCAAATCTTTATTGACAAATCATAAATCGCATGATAGAATATTAAAAATAAAAACTCATGAGGGAGTAGTTGGCGCACATAGCGCGGCAAGTCAACATACTGGCTTCTTTGCCTGGTTTGCCTTAAATAACAAGACTCATGATACGGCTCATGCTGTATCTGTGTCTTTTCTCGGTCGGATACAGCGTTGTATCCGATTTTTCTATATTAGGAGTGTATCAAAATGTCATTAGCAGAACTTTTTATCATCGCTGTCGGTCTTTCAATGGATGCCTTTGCGGTTGCTATATGCAAAGGGCTTTCCGTCAAGAAAGCAGGCTTAAAAGAAATGGCAAAAGCAGGCTTATGGTTCGGCGGATTCCAGGCACTCATGCCCACAATCGGCTATTTTCTCGGCTCAACTTTTGAGGAATACATAACCAAAGCCGACCACTGGGTTGCCTTTGTTCTTCTCGGAATAATCGGCGCAAATATGATTAAAGAATCGTTTTCAAAAGAGGATGAATGCGGCTGCGAAAAATCGGAAAACTCCATGAATATCAAGGAGATGTTTACCCTCGCCGTTGCAACAAGCATTGATGCGCTTGCAGTCGGCATCACCTTTGCTCTGCTCCCCGATGTAAATATCGGCGCAGCGGTAGGCTTCATCGGAATTATAACCTTTGCGCTTTCCGCAGTCGGTATCAAAATCGGCAACATTTTCGGATTAAAATTCAAATCCAAAGCAGAATTCACAGGCGGACTTATCCTCATTCTCATGGGACTTAAGATATTGCTTGAACATCTTGAAGTTATAAACTTCTGAACAAAGGAAGTGGCACCATGCCCAGAAAAGACTCACGCAACACAAAAATGAAAATAGTTAATGCCGCATGGGAGCTGTTTTATGAAAACGGCTATGAAAACACGACCATTGAGGATATTGTTGAACGTTCCGAAACCTCAAAAGGCTCATTTTATCATCATTTCAGCGGCAAGGATGCCCTTCTCTCAACCCTCTCCTATCTTTTCGACGATAAATATGAAGCTCTCGAAGGAGATATCGACTTTGACGGCGATGCGTTTCAGACTCTTATTGACCTTAACAAAGAGTTATTTTTCATGATAGAAAACCGTGTTTCGCTTGACCTGCTTGCAAGAATGTACTCCACACAGCTAATCACCGCAGGCGAAAAGCATCTGCTTGATAATAACAGAACATATTTTAAGCTCCTTCGCAAAATTATTTCAAAGGGTCAGCAGAACGGAATTTTGCGTTCGGATATTTCCACCAACGAAATTCTTAAGGCATATGCACTTTTTGAAAGAGCGCTTCTCTATGATTGGTGCCTTTGCAACGGCAACTATTCACTCTGCAATTATTCGCAGTCACTTCTTCCGATGTTTTTGAACGGGTTTAAAGCGAAAGGATAGGCTCTGCCCGTAACCGATTTTTTCGGGCGGATATTATCCGACCCATTTTGATTGCCGTAGGACGGGGGCTTGCTCCCGCCGTCAAAAAGTCTTTTTTTATTAAAAAATTAAGTATAATTTTCGTTCACCTTAAAAGCCTTGAAAAATCAAGGCTTTTTTCTTTTATTCCGTATTTTGGTATGAACTAAATTCTGTAATTCAGTCTGTATTGCATATATGTTCATTTTCTGTTAATATATCGTTTACATTATTCTTTTTCAGGAGGCACATTATGGCTGAATTTTTCAATTTCCAAAAAATGGACGGCAATACCATTCAGATTCTCATTGCCATGGTTATTTACATGGCAGCGGTTATCGGAATCGGTATTGCATTTGCAAAAAGAGCAAACACAAACTCTGAAAACTATTTCCTCGGCGGCAGAAGCCTCGGTCCGTGGGTTACCGCAATGAGCGCAGAAGCTTCCGACATGAGCGGCTGGCTCCTTATGGGTCTTCCCGGCGTTGCATACTGGTGCGGCCTTGCAGACGCAGCATGGACAGCTATCGGTCTTGCAATCGGCACATATTTCAACTGGCTCATCGTTTCAAAAAGACTCCGCCGTTACAGCATCAGAGCCAACAACTCGATTACTCTCCCCGAATTCTTCTCAAACAGATTCCGTGAAAACAAGAAGATTATCATGACTCTTGCAGCTCTCTTCATTCTTGTTTTCTTCACAGTTTATGCAGCAAGCTGCCTCAAGACATGCGGTCAGCTCTTCTCAACACTCTTCGGTGCATCATATCAGAGCATGCTCATCGTTGGCGCAGTTTTCGTTCTTGTTTACACAATTCTCGGCGGTTTCCTTGCAGAAAGCGCATCCGACTTCATGCAGGCTATCGTTATGATTGTTGCTCTTACCGTTGTTGTTGTTATCGGCACAATCAAGGCAGGCGGTATCGGCGCTATCATCGAAAACGCACAGGCTATCCCCGGATTCCTTGAATTCTTCGGCATTGCATCACCCACTCTCGGAGCAGACGGCGCACAACTCGTTGAAGCAGGCAAGCCCGTATTCGGCGAAGCAGGCAAATACAGCCTTCTTTCCGTATGCTCATGCCTTGCATGGGGTCTCGGCTACTTCGGCATGCCTCAGGTTCTTCTCCGTTTCATGGCTATCCGTAAGGAAGAAGAGCTCAAAAGCTCAAGAAGAATCGCTATGATATGGGTTGTTATCTCCCTTGCAGTTGCCGTATTCATCGGTATCGCAGGCAGAATGCTCTTCCCCGTCAACCACCTCACAGCAGTTGATGCAGAAAGCATTTTCATCACTCTTTCAACAAGCTTCCTTCCCCCGATTATTGCAGGCTTTGTTATGGCAGGTATCCTTGCTGCAACCATCAGCTCCTCGGACTCCTACCTTCTCATCGCTGCATCAGCAGTTTCAAAGAACATTTTCCAGGGTATTTTCAAGAAGAACGCTACAGACAAGCAGGTTATGACTGTTTCCAGACTTACCCTTCTTGCTATCACAGTTATCGCAACCGTTATTGCCCTTGACGAAAACAGCACAATTTTCAACGTTGTTTCATTCGCATGGGCAGGCTTCGGTGCAACATTCGGACCTCTTATGATTCTCTCTCTCTTCTGGAAGAGAATCAACAGACCCGGCGCAATCGCAGGCATGGTTTCGGGCGCAGCTATGGTATTCATCTGGAAGCTCGCTATCAAGCCTCTCGGCGGTGCATTCGGCATCTACGAGCTTCTCCCCGCATTCATCATTTCATGCGTTGTAACCGTTATTGTTTCTCTTATCACAAAAGCTCCCTCAAAGGAAATCGAGGAAGACTTTGAAGCTGTTAAAGCAGGCAGATAAGATATAAAAATTACCGCCGTAACCGATTGGTTGCGGCGGTTTTTATTTGTAATTCAAAATATAATCCGTAGAAGTTTCAAAAAAACAGTGCAAGACAAATCAACACATCGCAGGGAATATTATGTAACCCCGTTTCGTATTTCGAATATGTGCTTCTTGCTATATAACAACCTGTTTTCTTCAATTCTTCACACAATTCTTTCTGAGATATCTCCCTGCATTCTCTTAAATATCTTAATTTGTTTTCTCTCATAACATCACCCTTCGCTTTATCGTAAAAAGATTTTATCACAATTCAGTGCAATTTGCAATATTTTTATATGTGCAAATTTATAGTGTATATAACAAAATTGTTTTTTAGTAAAATATACACAGAGGTGATTCTGTTGTTTAAAGTAGAGAAACAGGAATATATAAATAAAACCTTTCGTATGCCCGTAGAGCTTGTAAAAGAAATGGAAGTTCTTGCTCAGTCAAAAGAAATTTCATTGAATCAGCTTGTTATACAATGCTGTAAATATGCCCTGAACAACCTTGAAGATAACAATTAACATGTTAATCATAATGACTCTGTCGTTTTGTATAGGGTCATTTATCTTTTGCAAGAATCCAATTAACCCCTCCGTCATTTTCTCGCAAAAATGCCACCTCCCCTGAAGTGGAGGCTAATGAAACAACAAGCTTTCTGCATAACAGAAACCAACTGTTCCGGCTCCCTCAAGAGGGAGCTGTCGCATGGCGACCGAAGGAGTCATAATCAGTTTTTGCGGAGCAATTTTAAAATGCATCGCAGACCCTTAACCTGCCGAAGGCGGATTTCACTTTTGCGAAGCAAAAATTTCACATTCCGTAAGGAATATTTCATACACCGCAGGTGTATTTCACTAAAAAACCCCTTGTCGTCTGACAAGGGATTTTTTCTTACATACTTTCGGGAACGTTGATACGGAACATTGTGAGGATATTTGCAAGAACATTCTTTACGCAGAGGCAAAGGCTGAGTCTTGCCTGCATAAGAGCTTCATCCTCGCAGTTAACACGGCAAGCATTATAGAACTTATGGAAAAGAGTTGCAAGGTCAACGGCATAGCGTGTAATCTTTGCAGGGTCATAATTCTTTGCGGAATTGATGATTTCATCGGTGAGAGAAGCAAGATGTCTGATAAGCTCCTTTTCCTCGGGTGCGGTGAGAAGAACAAGCTCGGGAATTGTGCATTCTCTCTGATTCTTGCCCTCACCCTCAAGCTTTTTGAGGATGCTGCAGATTCTTGCATGAGCATACTGGCAGTAGTAAACGGGATTCTGTGAGCTCTGTTCAACAGCAAGGTCAAGGTCAAAATCCATCTTTGAACCGGGATCTCTCATATTAAAGAGGAAACGTACTGCATCAATGGGGATTTCTTCAAGCAGGTCAACAAGAGTGATAGCCTTGCCCGAACGCTTGCTCATACGGACAACCTCGCCGTCACGTGTAAGATTTACGAGCTGCATGAGAACAATATCAAGGTTATCGCCGCTGCAGCCGATGGCATCAAGTGCGCCCTTCATTCTTGCAACGTGACCGTGGTGGTCAGCGCCCCATACGTCAATCGCTCTGTCAAAGCCTCTTATAGCAAGCTTGTTGCGGTGGTAAGCGATATCCGCAGCAAAATATGTGGGATTGCCGTTTGTTCTGATAAGAACCTCATCCTTAAGCTCAAGACGCTCGATTTCCTCGGGAGTTTTGCCCTCTTTTGCAAGCCTTGCGCCGAGAACTTCTTTATTTTTATACCAGAGGGCGCCGTCTTTTTCGTAGGTAAGACCCTTATTCTTCATTATGCTGAGGGTTTCTTCAAGCTCGCCGTTGTTATGGAGAGTGCTTTCAAGGAACCATGTATCATATTCAATGCGGTATTTGCCGAGATTTTCCTTCATAGCGGCAATATTTTTGGGAAGCGCATAAGCAACAAGAGCCTTTCTGCGTTCAGCTTCGGGAGCATCAAGATACTTATCTCCGTTAATCTCCGCAAATTCCTTTGCACGCTGAATGATATCCTCGCCGTGGTAGCTGTCCTCGGGAAGCTCTACGGCATCCTCGCCCTTATAAAGCTGCTGATATCTGATATCAAGCGAAAGACCGAATTTATCAATCTGATTGCCGGCATCGTTAACATAGAATTCACGGCTTACATTGTAGCCTGCAAAATCCATAACGGCAGCAAGGCAGTCGCCGAGAGCGCCGCCTCTTGCGTTACCCATGTGCATGGGACCTGTGGGATTTGCCGAAACAAATTCGATATTTATTTTCTGACCCTTACCGTAAGTTGAACGACCATATTCTTCGCCCTTTTCAAGAATATCCTGAATAATGCAGGCGTTGAAACTCTCTTTAAGATAGAAATTCATGAAGCCGGGACCTGCGATTTCGCATCTGTCAACAAAAGTATCGCAAAGCTCAAGTCTGTCAACGATAGTCTGCGCAATTTTACGGGGTGCGCTCTTTAAATCCCTTGCCCATGCCATAGCAGCATTCGACGAATAATCGCCGTTTTCCTTATTGGCAGGAACTTCGATAATAAAATCGCTTAAAGGCACTTCGGGGAATTCGCCGTCTGCAACAGCTCTTCCCGCAGCCTCGATAATCGCATTGCGGATTTCATTGATTGCCTGTTTAACGAGAACTGACATTTATTATTCCTCCTTGAGAATGACGGCAACGGTCAATTCGTTTTCCGATGCCGGAGTGTTGTTGAAATCAATTGTGTAAGAAAAATTGAGTGTTCCGCCGTTTTCCGTCATATCATTCGATATGTTTTTTGCATAAATCCCCATCATCAGCTCACCGTAAGGAGTCTGATAGAAGCAGGAATGGCGGCGGTCCTTTTCAATTATCATTTCGGTGTTATACTTGCCTGCACGGGTCATTGAAATCTTGCGTGAGCCCTCAACCTCAAGAGTTGTGACACAGTTATCAAGCTCCTCATCGGTTTCGTGATAAACAACCTTGCAGCCGTTTTCCGTAATCTCGAATTCGCCCGAGGTGGTAAGCTCTGCTTCGTATTCTTCGCCGTCCTGAACATGACGGTCCGTTATTTTTATAATTGCTTTTTTCATAATTTATCTTTCCAATGCCAAATTAATAAGTTTATCCAGAAGCTCCGCATAGGGTACTCCCGAAGCGGCAAAAAGCTTGGGATACATGCTGATTGAAGTGAAGCCGGGAATGGTGTTGGGCTCGTTGAGCATAATCTCGCCGTCGCCCTCTCTTACAAAGAAATCTACTCTTGTGAAACCTTCACAGCCGAGCGCTCTGTAAGCTCTGATCGCCTGAGCCTGAACAGCTTTGAGCATATCCTCGGAAAGTCTTGCAGGAATATGAAGCTCGCTTTCGTTTGCAAGATATTTTGCATCGTAATCATAGAATTCGTTGCAGGGAACAACCTCGCCTACTACCGACGCAACGGGGTTTTCGTTACCCATAACGGCAACCTCAACCTCTTTGCCGATGATTCCTTCTTCAAGAACAAGCTTTTTATCGTGTTCAAATGCCTTTTCGCAGGCCTTTTCAAGCTCCTCAACATTCTTCGCCTTGCTTATGCCTACGGACGAGCCTGCGTTCGCAGGTTTAACAAAAATGGGATAGCCGAGCTTCTCCCCCGCATTTGCCAATAAAGCGGCTTTATCTGCCGAATAAGCGTGTTTATCGAAGGCAACCCATTTTGCCTGGGGTATGCCGTAAAAGTCTGCCAGAGCGTTTGTGACGGCTTTATCCATGCATGCAGAGCTTGCTGCAGTACCGCAGCCTACATAAGGAATACCTGCGATTTCCAAAAGGCCCTGCATTGTGCCGTCCTCGCCGTTTTTGCCGTGAAGCACGGGGAAAACAACGTCAACTCTCTCAATTTCAGCCTTGCCGCCGTTATATCTGATGATGCCGTGATGCGCTCTGTCGCACGAAATAACGGCAGGAACGAGATTTTCTTTATCTTCAAGCCACTTTCCGTCGGGAAGCATGTCGGGCGAGCCGTTATAGATAAAAAACGCACCCTCCTTGGTGATTCCCATGGGGATAACATCGTATTTATCGGCGGGAATGTTCTTGATTACGGAAGATGCCGACTGAAGCGAAACATCATGCTCGCTTGATACGCCGCCGAAAAGAACAAGTACCTTTTTCTTCATACATATCACTCCTAATGTTACTTTTGTAACGCACAAAATCCCATTTTAAACTTTTTTAATAATAACATAATGCAGAAAAATAGTCAACAAATACCGTAAGGTTATTTTGTACAATAATATTCGCTTCGCACCGCCTTATGCCCTGCCGATTGACCAAAACGAAACAATCTTGATAGGGTCAATGTGGGCATTGCCCCCATATTGGAGATATAGCTATACTATATCTTTATAGAAATATCTAATTTTTATTATAAATATATAGGGTATTTTTCTTTTTCGGAAATATAAATCTTTTTGGACATGATATAATGTAAAAGATTAAAATGGTTAAAAATTTGATTCGGCAAAGGAGATTTATTATGGCTGATATTTATTCCGTTCTGGCGGACATTAACAGCGGTCTGAACACAACACTCACAGAATGCGGATTCACCGCCGTTATACCTGCAGGAGTTGAAAAAGGAGAGCTTCCCGCAGTTACCGATGCAGGCAGAATCGTTATCGAATACAAGGGCGAAAACAAAGCTCTTAAGCTCGAGCATTTCAACAACAAAATATCGCTCCTCGGAGCATCAAAAGAGGGCGAAATCCTCAGCAGCGATTTTTCGCAGCTTTCACTTTCCCTTCTCGATGCCGAAACTGCCGATAATAAGGATGTTAAATATATCGTAAACGAATTCAGCGAAACCCTCGTTGAACATTTCGGAACAAAAGCACAGAAACCCGTAAAGCAGAAGCTTCCCCAGCCCGTTTCAAAGGCTGCGGCAAAGAGCGGCGCTGTTTCATATGACCCCAACACCCTCGCAAACCGCTTCACGGCTATCTACCCCGAGCTCCGTGAGGAATATAAGGCAAACTGCGAAAAGTACGGTCAGTTCCTCCCCGAAGATTTCTTTATGAATCACGGAACACCCGTTGTTCTTGCAACAATAAAAGAAAATGACCCCGTTAAGATGAGAAAGCTTTTCAACCTTCTCAACGATATCTATGAGGACGGAACAAACGAGGTTCAGAGCCTTATCGCAGTAACCATTCTCGGTGCCATGAACAATGACCAGGAAATGCTCGCCGCCTGCGTTGACTATATGTGCGACGATATGATGGGGCCCGTTATCAACGTTAACAAATATCTCGCTTCTCCCAGCGGAAAAAGCGCAAGAATGCGCCTTGAAAATCCGCCTAAATATAAGCCCGAAAAAGCTAAGAAGAAAAACGGCATGATGTCCATGCTTGGAAATTAAGGTGATAGATTTGGATATTCAGAATAATAACGAAATGCTCGAAAATCAGCCCGAAATCGAAGAGGCTGCTCCCGTATTTGAAGGCGATTCCGAAGAAATGGATACCGTTGTTACCGAAAACTACGATGCAAGCCAGATTCAGGTTCTCGAAGGACTTGAGGCCGTGCGTAAAAGACCCGGTATGTACATCGGTTCGACAGGCCCCAGGGGTCTGCACCACCTTGTTTACGAAATCGTCGATAACTCAATCGACGAGGCTCTTGCAGGCTACTGCACACACATTGAAGTTGAAATCGAACCCGGCGACGTTATCTCCGTTCGTGATAACGGACGAGGAATTCCCGTCGGCATAAACGAAAAAATGGGTCTGCCCTCAGTTACCGTTGTTCTTACCGTTCTCCATGCAGGCGGTAAATTCGGCGGCGGCGGATACAAGGTATCGGGCGGTCTTCACGGCGTTGGTTCATCTGTTGTTAACGCCCTCTCCGAATGGTTTGAGGTTGAGGTTTCGCAGGACGGTCATGTTCACCGCCAGCGCTTCGTAAACGGCGGTAACATCGAAACAAATCTCGAAATTATCGGCGACACAAACGAAACAGGTACTTTTATCCGCTTCAAGCCCGATAAGGAAATTTTCCGTGAAACAACCGTTTATGACTTTGATACTCTCGAAAGACGTCTGCGTGAATCGGCATTCCTCAATGCAGGTCTTTCAATCAGCCTTACAGACAGACGTGACCCCGAAAACGTTGTTGAAAGAGTTTACTGCTACGAGGGCGGTCTTTCCTCCTTTGCAGAGTATCTTACAGGCGTAAGAAGCCTTACTCCCCTTCACGAAAAGCCCGTTCATTTCTCGGGCGCAAAGGGTGATAAGCAGGCTGAAATCGCTCTTTTCTATAATGACAGCTACAATGAGCTTATTCTCTCATTTGCCAACAACGTAAGAACAGAGGACGGCGGCACCCACGAAACCGGCTTCAAAAACGCTCTTACCCGTGTTTTCAATGATTACGGCAAGAAATACAATATCCTCAAGGACGGCGATAAAAAGCTCTCGGGCGACGATGTAAGAGAGGGTCTGACGGCAATTGTTTCGGTAAAGCTTACCGAAGCGCAGTTTGAAGGTCAGACAAAGAGCAAGCTCGGCAACACCGATGTTCAGACAATGGTCAACGCTCTGGTTTATGATAAGCTCATGACCTATTTTGAAGAAAACCCCTCGGTTGCAAAGGCAATTTTTTCAAAGGCTCTCGATGCCGCAAGAGCAAGAGAAGCCGCAAGAAAAGCCCGTGACCTTGCAAGAAGAAAATCCGTTCTCGAAGGTAATTCTCTCCCCGGCAAGCTTGCCGACTGCACCGAAAAGCAGGCAGAGGGTACCGAAATATACATCGTAGAGGGTGACTCGGCAGGCGGCTCCGCAAAAGAAGGACGTGACCGTACCTACCAGGCTATCCTTCCCCTCTGGGGTAAAATGCTCAACGTTGAGAAGGCACGCCTTGACAGAGTTATCGGCAACGAAAAGCTCCAGCCCGTTGTTATGGCTCTCGGTACGGGTATCGGCGACGAATTTGATATAAGCAAAATCCGTTACGAAAAAGTTGTTATCATGGCCGATGCCGACGTTGACGGCGCTCATATCAGAACGCTTCTTCTCACCTTCTTCTTCCGCTATATGCGTCCTCTTATCGAAGAAGGTCATGTATTCCTCGCACAGCCCCCTCTGTTTAAAATCAGCAAGGGCAAAAAGTTTGCATATGCATTCTCAGACGAAGAACGTGACCAAAAAATTGAAGAATTCGGCGGAAGCTGCGATATCCAGAGATACAAAGGTCTCGGTGAAATGGACCCCGAGCAGCTTTGGGAAACCACCATGGACCCCGCAACAAGAATTATGCTCAGAGTAACTCTTGCAGATGCAATGGAAGCAGACGAAACCTTCTCCGTTCTCATGGGTGACAAGGTTGAGCCCCGCCGTGAGTTCATTGAGCAGAACGCTAAATTCGTTTCAAATCTCGACATATAATCTTAAGAAAGGACTGATTGAATATGAGTAATTTCGGTGACGCAAGAGACACCCAGAAAATTATAAATGTTGACCTCAACAAAGAAGTACGTCAGGCTTTTCTTGACTATTCTATGTCGGTTATCACATCCCGTGCTCTTCCCGATGTAAGAGACGGACTTAAACCTGTTCACAGAAGAATTCTTTATACAATGCACGAAAACGGACTTACTCCCGATAAGGCATACAGAAAGTGCGCCGATACCGTCGGCTCCGTTCTCGGTAGATACCATCCCCACGGTGACGCATCGGTTTACGATGCAATGGTACGTCTTGCCCAGACCTTCTCGATGAGATACATTCTTGTTGACGGCCACGGTAACTTCGGCTCCGTTGACGGCGACCCCCCTGCTGCATACCGTTATACAGAGTCAAGAATGAGCAAAATGGCTCTGCGTATGCTTACCGATATCGATAAGGATACCGTTGACTTTACAACCAACTACGATGACCGTCTTAAAGAACCCGTTGTTCTTCCTTCAAGATTCCCGAATCTTCTCGTAAACGGCTCCGTAGGCATTGCCGTCGGTATGGCAACAAACATTCCGCCCCATAATCTCGGCGAGGTTGTTGACGGCATGTGTGCAATGATAGATAACCCCGAAATCAGCCTTGAAGAGCTTATGGAGCATATTCAGGGTCCCGATTTCCCCACAAGGGGCGTTATCATGGGCAGGGCAGGCATCAGAGCCGCTTACGGCACCGGCAGAGGCAAAATCACTCTGCGTGCAAAAGCCGAAATCGTTGAAAAGAAAAACGGCAGATTTGAAATTCAGGTAACCGAAATTCCTTATATGGTCAACAAGGCAAAGCTTATCGAAAGCATTGCTGACCTTGTTAAAGAAAAGAGAATCGAAGGCATATCCGATGTCAATGACTATTCCTCAAAGAAGGGTATGCTCATTTCAATAGACCTTAAGAGAGATGCAAATCCGCAGGTTGTTCTCAATCAGCTTTTCAATTTCACCCAGCTGCAGACAACCTTCGGCGTAATCATGATTGCGCTCGTTAACGGAGAACCCAAGCAGCTCACTCTCAAAGAGGTTCTCGGTCACTATATAAAATTCCAGGAAGAGGTTATCATCCGCAGAACGAGATATGACCTCAAAAAGGCTCAGGACAGAGCGCATATCCTTGAAGGTCTTGCAAAGGCTATTGATATTGTTGATGATATTATCGCAACAATCAGAGCCTGTAAGGGCGGTCAGGCAGAAGCAAAGCAGGCTCTTATGGATAAATTTGAGTTTGACGAGCCTCAGGCAGCAGCTATCGTTGCTTTCCGTTTAGGTCAGTTGGCAGGTCTTGAAATTCTCAAGATCCAGAATGAGCTTGACGAACTCAAAGCAAGGATTGCCGAATTCTTTGACATTCTTTCAAACGAAGCAAAGGTTCTTGAAATCGTTAAAACGGAAGCAATGGCTATCCGTGATAAATTCGCTGACGAAAGAAAAACAGAAATCGTCAATGTTTCGGGCGAGGTTGATATTGAGGACCTCATTCCCGAAGAAACCTGCGTATTCACTCTCACCGACATGGGTTATATCAAGCGTATTCCCATGGATGAGTATAAGCAGCAGCGAAGAGGCGGCAGAGGCGTTAAGGGTCTCACACGCAGAGATGAGGACGTTGTTAAAACAATGTTCACCTGCTCGACCCATGACTATATCATGTTCTTCACCACCAAGGGCAAAACATACAGGCTCAAGGGCTATGAAATTCCCGAGGGTTCACGTCAGAGCAGAGGCATGAATATCGTTAACCTCCTTCCCGTTGAAGAGGGCGAGCGTGTTTCCGCAATGATAAGAGTTCCCGAATTCGGCGAGGACAACTATTTTCTCTGCATGCTCACAAGAAACGGCATTATCAAGCGTACAGAGCTTGATGCATATAAGAATGTACGCCGCAACGGTGTTATTGCCATCAATCTTGATGACGATGACGAGCTTGTATGGGTCAAGCTCACTCAAGGCGGCGAAAACCTCATTATCGCAACCAAGAAGGGCATGAGCATCTCCTTCCGTGAAGACGATGCAAGAGTTATCGGACGTACCGCAAGAGGCGTTAAGGCTCTTAAGCTCAAAGAGGGCGACTGCGTAATCGGCATGGATATCCTCACCGAGGGCAAGAAGGTTCTCACCGTAAGCGAAACGGGCTACGGCAGACTGAGCGATATCGAGGATTACAGACTCCAGAACAGAGGCGGTTCGGGTCTTACCAACTACCACGTTGCAAAATACGGCGATGTTGCCGCAATTGAGGTTGTTGACCCCGCAGATGACCTTATGCTCATTTCCTCCGACGGCATTATCATCAGAATTCCGCTTGAAGCTGTCCGCCTTTGCGCAAGACCTTCAAAGGGTGTTCGTGTTATGAAGGTAACGGAGGGCGAAAAGCTCGTAACCGTTGTTTCCGTTGCAAACGAAGGAACTGCAGATGAGGAAGAATCCGCAGAAATTTCCGCAGAGGAAAATACTGAACAAAATACCGAGAATTTATAAAAAAAATTAAAATAAGTACTTGTCATATCATGTAATATTTGATATTATTGATGAAGTAAATAGTATAAAGGAGATGATTTTTTGAATATCGCTTTGATTGCACACGATGCAAAAAAGGAGCTTATGACAGAATTTTGTATAGCTTATTGCGGAATTTTAAGCCGACATAATCTCTATGCAACAGGAACTACCGGCAAAATCGTTGCAGAAGCTACCGGTCTTGACATTACCAGATTTTTAAGCGGTATTCAGGGCGGCGACGAGCAGATTGCTTCGAGAATCGCATGCAACGAAATCGACCTTCTTCTTATTTTCCGTGATCCTTTAACCGCAAAGCCTCACGAGCCTAATGAAGCAACGCTTCTCAGGCTGTGCGATGTACACAATGTCCCCGTTGCAACAAATATCGCAACGGCGGAAGCTCTGATTCATTCACTTGCCAGAGGAGATCTGGATTGGCGTGAAATCGTTAATCCCAAGAAGATTTAAGAGAGTAAAATAATTCGAAATCATAGTACGAGTCATTTTACTCCGAGGCACTCCTTCGGGCATACCTGTGATTTTTTTAGGGAGTCGTCTTATATAGGCGGCTCCTTTTCTGCAACTGAAAATATTAATCTAAAAAGGAAGATTAGCATGGCTTTAGTAACCAAAGCTGTTAAAGGCACGCAGGATTTGCTCCCTGCAGACAGCTATAAAAACCAGTTTATTGAATCAACAATGCTTGATATTGCTTCAAAATTCGGATTCAAAGAGGTAAGAACTCCCGTTTTTGAGCATACCGAGCTTTTTCAGAGAGGCGTCGGAGAAACAACCGACGTTGTTCAGAAGGAAATGTATACCTTCAACGATAAGGGCGAGCGTTCAATTACTCTCCGCCCCGAAGGCACCGCAGGTGCGGTAAGAGCCTTCCTCGAGCACGGTCTTTTCAATGAGGCTCTGCCCTCAAAGATGTGCTACCTCACCTCATGTTACCGCTACGAAAAGCCCCAGGCAGGCAGACTTCGTGAATTCCACCAGTTCGGCGTTGAGGTTTTCGGTGCAGGTGCACCTGCTGCCGATGCAGAGGTAATCTCCGTTGCCAACGAGATTTTCGCCTTCCTCGGCGTTCAGAATCTTCAGCTTGAAATCAATTCTATCGGCTGCCCCGAATGCCGTAAGAATTACCATAATGCTCTTAAGGAATATTTTGAGGCAAAGAAGGAAAATCTCTGTCCCACCTGCCTTGAAAGACTTGAGAAGAATCCCATGAGAATTCTCGACTGCAAGAGCCCCATCTGCAAGGATATAACAAAGGATGCGCCCGTTATTCTCGACTATGTATGCGATGAATGCTCGGCTCACTTTGAAAGCGTTAAGAAATATCTTGACGTTATGAACATTGAATACACCGTAAATCCCAGAATCGTAAGAGGTCTTGATTATTATTCACGAACCGTTTTTGAATTTGTTTCTAACGAAATCGGTGCGCAGGGCACAGTTTGCGGCGGCGGCAGATACGACGGTCTTGTTGAAGAGCTCGGCGGACCTCACACTCCTGCTCTCGGCTTCGGAATGGGCATTGAAAGACTTCTTCTCCTGCTCAAGGCGCAGAATATCGAAATTCCCGAGCCCTCGGGCTGCGACCTTTATATCGCTCCCATGGGTGATGCCGCTTCGCTTGAAGCAATGAGAATCGTTTCCGACCTTCGTGCAAACGGCGTTTCGGCACAGACCGACGTTGTAGGCAGGTCACTTAAAGCACAGATGAAGTTTGCCGACAAAATCGGTGCAAAATATACAATGGTGCTCGGCGATAATGAAATTGCCGAAGGCAAGGCAAAAATCAAAAACATGAGCACGGGTGAAGCAAACGAAGCAGAGCTTGCAGACCTCGGCGAAAACTTCATGGAATTCCTTGTCCGTGAAGCAACCGCAGCTCTGGGCGAAAGCCTTAACCTCGAAGGCATTGACCTTTCGGGACTTTTGAATATTTAAAAGAGGTAGAATAAAATGGATTTTATGACCGGACTTAAAAGAACCCATTACTGCGGCGAGCTTCGCCTTGCAGATGCAGGCAAAACCGTTACCGTTGCAGGCTGGGTACAGCGTCAGAGAGACCTCGGCGCACTTATTTTCATTGATTTGAGAGACAGAGCGGGCATTGTTCAGCTTGCTTTTGACGAATCCACAGCAAAAGAAGTTTTTGAAAAAGCAGCTTCGGCAAGAAGCGAATATGTTCTCATGGCTCAGGGCGTTGTAAGAGAACGCTCGGCAAAAAACACAGAAATCCCCACGGGTGAGATTGAAATCGAGGTAACAGACCTCCGCATTCTTGCAAAGAGCGAAACTCCCCCGTTTGAAATTATTGAGGACTGCCAGACCGCAGAGCTTACAAGACTTAAGCATCGCTATCTTGACCTTCGCAGACCCGACCTTCAGAAAAATATTCTTCTCCGTCACAAGATAACAAAGATTACCCGTGACTATTTTGATGAAAACGGCTTCATTGAAATTGAAACCCCCATTCTTATCAAATCCACTCCCGAGGGCGCAAGAGACTATCTTGTACCCAGCCGTATCCACAAGGGCAAGTTCTATGCTCTTCCACAGTCACCACAGCTTTACAAGCAGCTTTCAATGGTTGCAGGCTTTGACAGATACATGCAGATTGCACGCTGCTTCCGTGACGAGGACTTAAGAGCAGACCGTCAGCCCGAATTCACACAGATTGACCTTGAAATGTCCTTTGTTGATATGGAAGACGTTCTTGCAATCGGCGAAGGCTATATCGAAAGAGTTTTCCGTGAAGCTATCGGCGCAGAAATCAAGCTTCCTCTTCCCAGACTTACCTTCAAAGAGGCTATGGAGCGTTACGGCAGCGATAAGCCCGATACCCGTTACGG
>CAZJOH010000039.1:0-21362 GCA_964547575.1 uncultured Clostridium sp. | reverse complement strand
TGACGAGGGTATCACGGGTACCTCTGCCGAGAAAAGACCGCAGTTTATGAAAATGATTAAGGATGCCAAGCTGAAAAAGTTCGATATGATTATCACCCGTGAGGTTTCGCGTTTCGCCCGTAATACGGTTGATACCCTGCAGTACACCCGTGAGCTTAAAGCAAAGGGAGTTGAAGTGTTCTTCATCAATGACAACATAAAAACCTTTGACGGCGACGGTGAGCTTCGACTGACGATTATGGCAACACTTGCTCAGGACGAAAGCCGAAAAACCTCGGTGAGAGTCAAAAGCGGTCAGAAGACATCAATGGAGAACGGTGTGTTCTACGGAAACGGCAATATTCTCGGCTACAACCGTGTTGAGAAGCCCCTGCCGAACAACAAAAAGCAGGTGGATTTTTATATTAACCCAGAGCAGGCGGAAACGGTAAAGCTGATTTATGAGATGTATATTGCGGGTCACGGAATGACGCAGATAAAGGACGAGCTTGAACGCAGAGGTCACAAAACCGCAATGGGTAAAAGCAGGTGGTACGAAACCGTAATATCCCACGTGCTGAAAAACTCGTTTTACTGCGGTATCATCACCTATCGCAAGGAATATGTGCCCGATTTTCTCACCCAAAAGAAGGTTAAAAACTACGGTGAGATTGATATGATAACAGTTCAGGGCAGACACGAGCCGATTGTATCGGTAGAAGATTTTGAAAGGGTGCAGGCAATTATGGAAAGCAAAAGAGTTCAATGCAAAATCACTAACATCGGAAGAAAAACAGGCAAAAGACCGAGAACAACCGTGTGGGGTAAGCTGCTGATATGCGAATGCGGTCACAGATTCAACACCAAGAAATGGGACAGAAGCGGTACGCAGAAAACCATAGGCTATCAATGCTACGATTCCGTGCGCACAGGCTCCTATGAGAGCAGAAAAAAGAGAGGTCTGCCGCTTGACGGAATATGCAGAACGCCGATGATTCCAGAATGGAAATTGCAGATGATGGCAAATCACATTTTCCGCAACTATCTTTCGCAAAAGGACAAGGTGCTGGCACTTGCCAATTCGATGCTTGAAGCTCATATCGGCGACACCGAGGAAACCACCGATTATTCGGAGATTATCGACTATAAGAAAAGCAGAACGGTAAAGCTCAGCCGAAAGCTCGACAACTATATCGAGATGAGGGCGGAGGGTGAAATCGACAAGGATGCATTCACAACCAAGACTGCGGAAATCAAAGCCGAAATAACAAAGCTGAATGCCGAAATTGAAGAGCTTGAAGCGAAGCAGAACAAAGAGCCTGAAATTGTGGATTACAAAGACAAGCTGACGGTACTGCAATATGCCCTTGAGCAGTACACCAATGCCGATGAAAACGATATTCCCGAAAGCGTGATTGAAGCCTTCGTTGAGAAGATTGTTGTGTCGCAGGAGGGCTTCGACTGGTACCTGCGTTTTGACGGCGACCCGAATGACCCTCTTCGCCTGAAAACCGAGGGTAAAAAGCGAAAAAACAGCTCTGTAACAACGGTGGGGAGTTCGCTCCCCACCAAGGGCAATTACATCACAGGCAGCTATCAAAGGTTAATAGGACTGACCTGTTTTTACGAGTTGACATCGGCTACGATGACGCTCTGAAACACAGAAAATCGACGGGTAAATATCTCCGCCCGTATCAATGGGAAGATATAACCGTCGAAGTCTATATCTGATATAACCGACTCCCTCTGTTGGAAACAGCAGAGGGAGTTTTTGTGTATTAAGGGTTTATTTATTTCAAAAGGTGTGCTATATTTAATATAAAGCGCTACTGAAAAGGAAGTGAATGAATGTTAGCCTCCATTGTTGAATTAATTAAAGCTTTTATTAGTTTACTTGGTGAAATATGGTGGGCTGTTGCATTGGCAATTGCATTATCTCTGTTTAGAGGTTTAATATTACCCAAGCTCAAAGGCAAAGCAGGCGAAAAAAGAGTCGCTGCCATTTTGGATAAATTGCCAAAAGAAAAATACACCACTATAAACGATTTGATAATCAAAGATGAAAATGGTTTACACCAAATTGACCATTTGATAGTTTCAACATATGGCATATTTATTATTGAAACTAAAAATTATAAGGGAATCATTTACGGAAATGAATTTGAAGATTATTGGACTCAAAACATATACGGTAATCGCAGCAAATTTAAAAACCCAATCCACCAGAACTATGGGCATTTTAAAACGGTTGAAATACTTTTGAAAGATAAATATGATATTCCAATTTTTCCGATTGTTGCTTTTTCATCAAACGGCAAATTAAGAGTTAAAGCAACAAAAGCTACAGTGTTATATATAAACGAAATAAAACGCCATATAGAATCAATTTCAGTTGAAGAAAAAGTTTCTGTTGACGATATGAAAAACATTTTAAATCTACTTACTTCTGTTAAAGCAAGCGGAGTACAGGCTAAAAAAGAACAAGTTGCTGAAGCAAAACAGAAAAAACAGGAAACAGAACAAAAAATAGCACTTGGAATTTGTCCGAGATGTGGTGGAAATCTTGTTGAGAGAAACGGAAAATATGGACCATTCATTGGTTGTAGCAATTTCCCAAAGTGTAAATTTATACTAAAGCAATAAATCAATCTGATTAAGCCGCCTACGGGCGGCTTTTTCTTGCAATCGACATCCTCGACAAATCTGTAATTACATTATAATATTATCTCGCAATCAAAAAATGTAACGAAAGGATTGATTTTATGGAAAACAAGCTTACTTATACCAAAGTCGGGGATTATTACATTCCGAACCTGACAATCAAGCCGTCACCTCCTATCGGCCAATACGGCAGAATGCGTCGTGATTATCTGCGTGACCATAGACCTGCTCTTTATAACCGTTTGATACTTCGGGGAAAGCTTGGCGAACACTGTGCCGAAGTCAACGAAGCGATTGAAAACCGTCTCGATGTTCTTATTCCACAGCTTGCCAAATCCGCAGGAGTAACCGAAAAGCTGAAAGAAACCGACCAGATGAAATGGGTTGGTCTGATGAACACCTGCAAAGCTCAAGCCGAAGAAATAGCCTTCTCGGAATTGCTCTACCTGTAACGCTTTAACCCCGTTTTCCGCCCTCAAGGTCAAATACCCTTAACTCTTCAAAATTCACTCCTCAAAGTCCTTGTATATCAACGCTTTCAAAACCCTATATCATTACAACAAATAAAGAGCAGACTGTGAAAAGTCTGCTCTTATCCTTCGTCATCGTCATCAAACGAATAATCATTCAGTTCATCAAAATCAAGAAATTCTGCTAATGTCATATTGAATGCGAGTGCAAGCTTGTGGAGTGTTTTTACTCTCGGATTTTTTGTCAGTCCTCTGACAATATTATCAAGGGTAGATTGCTTGACATCGCTCATTGTAGCAAGCTTATTTATTGCAATCCCCCTCTGTTTGCAAAGGCTGCGGATCCGCTTTACATAAATTTCGGAATAGTCCATAGTTTGCACCTCATCATAACAATTACCCATTTATGGGTTATTATTATGATAACCTCAAACAACAAACAAATTACCCGAATACGGGTTGACTTTGAGAATATCTTTCCGTTAGAATATATTTACCCGTAATCGGGTAAATATATCGGGAGTTGATATTATGGCAACGGTAACATTTTTCGGACACAGAGATACCCCAAAAGAAATAGAGCCAGCCTTTGATATGCACCCCAAAAGTTAGACACTTTTGGAGGTGCATATTTTTATGTCAAAAAAACAGAAAAGGTATAGCGGAGAATTCAAAATAAATGTTATAATGGATATGCGAGAACACCGATTAGGTTATAGGGAAGCAGCCAGAAAACATGGATTAGTAAGGCAATCGGAATCGGCAGCTGCATCAATGTTACATAGGTGGGAACGCATATTCTTGGAAGAAGGAGCCGAAGGTCTGATGAAGGAAAGACGTGGCAACGGCTATATCTCCGATGGAGCAAAAAGAGGTAGACCGCCTAAGTTAGATAAAAAAACTGAGGAAGATTTAATAGCTGAAAACCAAAGGTTAAAAATGGAGATAGAATACTTAAAAAAACTCGATGCCTTAGTTCAGAAAAGAATGCAAGAGGAAGGGAAAAAGCAGCAATAGTCGATGAATTAAGGCAAAGATACCCATTGAAAGACTTATTGCAATTATCAGGATTAGCCCGAAGCACATTCTATTATTATCTAAAACATCAAAATTCAGATAAATATGAGAAAGAAAAGCAGGAAATATCTGATATATTTAACACCAACAAAGGCAGATATGGTTATCGCAGAATTTTATTCGTTTTGCGTTGCAGAGGGTATTCAATTAACCACAAAACCGTATTAAAGCTGATGCATAGCCTTGATCTAAAAGGCAAACAACGGAAAAATGATAAATATCATTCATACAAAGGACAGGTTGGTAAAGTTGCAGACAATCATTTGAATCGTGAATTTTTCGCTGAAAAACCTTTTGAAAAACTAACAACAGATGTTACACAGTTTAAGATTGGCGATGAAAAGGTTTACCTTTCTCCTGTTATGGACTTATTTAATCGAGAGATTGTTTCTTATTCAATTTCTACAAGTCCTAATCTATGGCAGATAAGAGAAATGTTAGATGGATTGTTTGAGAAACTTCCAGCCGATGCAACACCATTATTCCATTCAGATCAAGGTTGGCAATATCAACACGCAGAATATCAACGGTTATTAGCAGAGCACAACATAAAACAAAGTATGTCACGAAAAGGAAATTGCATGGATAACGGAGCTATGGAAAACTTTTTCGGCAGACTAAAAGTTGAAATGTTTTATGGTGAAAAATTTGAAAGTGTTAACACTTTCATTGATGAACTTAAACAACACATAGATTATTACAACAACGAAAGAATTTCCACAAAATTAAAAGGAATGAGCCCGGTGCAATACCGAACTCATTCACAAGCAATTTAATATTTATTTTTGTCTAAACTTTTGGGTTCACTTCACTTGCGACTGACTCTGATTGATTTGATTGAAAATAAAAATGCAACTGTTTTTTATGTCGGCAACCACGGGAATTTTGATGCAATGGTGCGCCGCCAGCTTGAGGGTTTGTCAAAAACTTACCCAATAAAATATTACGTTGTCCTTGCCTATATGCCAAACAAGAATGATACTCCCGACGAGAACTCAATCCTCCCTGAAGGAATAGAAACCGTTCCCCGCCGCTTCGCCATCAACTACCGCAATAAATGGATGCTCAATAAATCCGATATAGTTGTAACCTACGTCACCCGTAATTTCGGCGGTGCATGGGAGTTTAAGCAGATGGCAGAGAAATTAAGAAAACAAATAGTCACTTTGTTCAAGTAAAAATTGGTATTTTAAGATTTATGATGAGTTTTGAATTTTATATGTCAAATTTTTAAAAAGACCTTTTTATTGTACAATAAGTGTGTTATATTTGTTGTATAACCTTAAACAAAAGAAAATCGGAGGAATAATTTATGTTTGACAAACCAACCAAAAAGCTTATTATTGTAGGAAACAAAGAAACAGATGTTTACTGCGAGTTCCTTTCTTTGCTTGTAAGCACCAAAGATGATGTTAAAACAAAGAAAGAAGACGGCACAGAAGAAACAGCAATCTTTGCCATAGAAGATGACTCTGTTGATACCGCTATATGGACAGATGACATATACCGCGACAACCGTGCGCACACCTCATCCAGGCAAAAAACTCTTTTCATCGGCAACAAAGGTTGTGTGGAAAGTGTTATTCCTAATCTTGACCTTGAAACTGAAGACAGCGCTTTCGGTATTTATATGGGCTGGCTCGGTAATAAAGCCGTTATATATGTAGATGATGATAAAGTTAAGAAATCCAATACATACGAAAAGTTTTATAAGGAATATAAAGATATAACGGAAGCATATAACGCAAGAATTAAAATAGGTTCAAACGATACACAGGCAAAAACATCGGCAAAAGATTTTTTTGACCATTACACATCTTTCTTTAAGAAAAAGGAAGGAAAGGCAACGGGAGTTGCAGGTGCTGTTGCAACTATGAAAGTCGCAACAATGGCAACTGCAGGAGCGCTTGCAGGTGGTATAATTGGTAGTGCAGCCATAAAAATAACATCAGATGTTCATAAAAACAACAATTTGATTGAGGATCAATTATACAGATATGCAGTTCTCAAATTTTATATGGAACACCTTGCTGATTTTATGGAATTGCCTAAAAGCCAATCAGAAAAAACACAGTAAAGAAGAGTTTGAAAATGACTAACAGTTTTAAAACAGGAATTAATTTTGTTTCATCAAATTTTTCTTCCGCCATCGGTTCGTTAAGCAGCGATGCGTGGGCAAACCTTTGCGAGCAACAAATCGAAGAAATGAAAATTGCCATGGAAGCTGCAGCACAAAACAAAAACCTTGATGCAGCTCACCTTCAGGGCTTTATGGCAGAATTCTGGCACAAGTATACATACAACACTAACGCAGCAATAAGAGGTTCTTCTTCAAGAGCAACTATGCCAGAAAGCAATGCTTTCGGTTCGGTAGATCTTTCTGTAAACGGGAGAAATTACAGTTCAAAATCCTATAAAGATCCTATTTCTTCTGCAAAAAGTCAGTTAACAACAATAAGGGAACGATACGAACAGGCAAGAGCCGCTGCTGAACGCAGAGGCGAAAAGTTCATGTCCCTTGAAGAATATATGAAAAAAAGGGGCTATCCCGAAGGCACAGACCCTAATCAATCAATATATTTTGGCCAAGGCAAATTAATTCCGAGCGACCAGCTTGCAGAGGCAAAAGCTTACCTCGAAAAAAGAATCCAAAAGGAGCTTGCAGCAGGCAGAACGGAGGTTGCCAAAAATCTTCAGGAGGTTCTTGACAGCCTTACAGATGTTGTTGAAGACGGAAAGGGCAATTCTTCAATTCAACTGACAAGACAACAAGCACAGATGCTTGCCGAAGCTGCCAAAAACGGCGAGTTAGACGATGTGCTTGAAAAGTTAGGAATAACTTTGAAAGATTTGATTTCTCCTTCTGATATTATGCGGCAAGCATTTAAAGCAGGAGCATCAGCAGCCCTTATCTCATTCGTTCTCAACATTGCACCCATAATTGTTAACGCAGTCTCTATGCTTGTTGCAAACGGCGAGGTTGATGCCGATGAGCTGAAGAAAATGGGTCTTGCTGCAGTGACGGGTAGCGCAAGAGGTTTTTTGAACGGAACAGTTTCAGCCGCCTTAACTTCGTGTTGTAAGATAGGTTTGTTGGGCGAAGCAATGAAATCTGCTGATCCTATGTTCATAGGCTCCTTGGTTGCCCTTACAATAAATATGGCTGAAAACTCATTCAAACTTGCTTCGGAAAAAATAAGCAAGGGTGAGTATGCGCAAGAGATTATGCGTTCTTACTTCGTGACAGGTTTTTCATTGGCAGGCGCAGGAATTGTTCAGTTGATGTTTGCAGAGGTTCCCGTCATAGCATCTATGCTCGGAAGCTTTATCGGTTCAGTTGTCGGTGGGTTTGCATATAACGCTACAGAAAAACTGATTATATCTTATTGCATAGAATCAGGTTGGACATTCTTCGGAATTGTAGATCAGAACTATGAATTACCGACAAAAGTTCTTGAAGATATCGGCGTTGCAGTTTTTGGAGCAGAATCTTTTGAACAAGATGTATTTGAAAGCGAGATATTTGAGAGCCAAAAATTTGACGCAGCCTATTTTGAATACGAAAAAATAGGGCTTACAATATTAAAAAGAGGACTTATCGGAGTTTTTAACATAGGTTATGTATAAGAAAAAACGGGCAGTTAACTTGCCCGTTTTTTGCATTATTAAATATTTACATTCCAGTTTCCACTGCTATCTTAATTACCCCATCAAGCTTATTCTCAAAGATTTCGTATGCTTTTTCGATGTCTTTGAGTGCAAAGCGGTGAGTAATCAGCGGAGTTGTGTCAATTTTGCCCTGTTCGATGAGTGAAAGTATTTCGTCGCAGTCGCAGCCGTCAACACCACCCGTTTTGAAAATCAGATTCTTGCCGTACATATCGGGCAGAGGAATGCTCTGCGGTTTGTCGTAAAGCGCAACAACCGTGACAATAGCATTCGGTCTTGCACACTCCCACGCAAGGCGGAATGTATCTTCTGCACCTACAATCTCAAGCACAACATCCGCACCGCCGTGGTAGGAGTTCTGAAGCACAAAATCCTTGCAGTTTTCAGGCTCACAAACGAGCACGTCGGGATAATGCGACTTCACAAAATCAATGCGGTTTTTGTCCTTTTCGCAGATGATAATCCTCTTCGGATTTTTGAGCATAACGCAAAGCAGAGTACAGATACCCGTCGGACCTGCGCCGATAATAAGCACAGTGTCATCGGAGGTAATCTCCGAAATGCGTGTTGCCCAGAATCCCGTGGCAAGCACGTCGCCGACAAACAAAGCCTGCTCATCGGTAACGGTATCAGGGATTTTATTCAATCCCATATCAGCGTAAGGCACACGGACAAACTCAGTCTGTCCGCCGTCAATTCTGCATCCGAGTGCCCAACCGCCGTTTTTGTCGGTACAGTTGTTTACAAAACCTTTTTTGCAGAAAAAGCACTCTCCGCAGAAGGTTTCAACATTAACGGTAACTCTGTCGCCGACTTTGACATTCTTAACATCAGCACCGATGCTTTCAACAACACCGACCATCTCATGACCGACTGTAATACCCGGCACGGCACGGGGCACAGATCCGTGTTTGATGTGCAAATCGCTTGAGCAGATGCTCGAAAGAGTTACTCTCACAACCGCATCACGGCTGTCAATTATTTTGGGAACAGGCTTGTCCGTCAGCTCAAACTTCCCGTGTTCTTTGTATGTATATGCTATCATATCAATACTCCGTTGCAATGGTCAATTTCGTGCTGAATTATTTGTGCAGGAAAACCTGAAAATGTCTTGATTCGTGTCTGGAATTCAGCCGTCTGCCATTGTACTTTTATAGTTTGATAACGCTTACATTTTCGGGGATCTCCGAGCAGAGAAAGACAACTTTCTTCTGTATCGTAGGATCCCGATTTTTTTATAATTTCGGGATTGAACATAACCATATATGTGCCGTCGTTATCAAAAGCGATAATTCGTTTACACACACCAATCATATTTGCCGCCATACCGACACAGCCGTCTTTGTGGGCAACAAGGGTGTCGAGCAAATCCTGCGCCGACTGCAAATCTTCTTTTGTTGCGACTTCTGATTTTAAGCTGAGAAAAATTGGGTCGTGGGCTAATTCTTTAACCATATTTTCATTCCTTATAAATATTAAATGATAAGGTTTTTAGATAATAAGTCTAAAACCTTTGAACCGGGTTCCATACTTATAGCTGTATATTGTTTTGAAACAACTAGAGGTGTAATAGAAGAATTATCCATGTCGCTGCGCATATCCTGTAACAAACATAAAGTCCTACTCAGATTATTATATTTTGTATAATCACTTTTTTCTGTTTTAAAAGAGTTTTTACTTGATTTATCCTTCGTAAAATATGGTAAATCAAAAATCATTATACTATCATTCTGAGTCTTCCAAATAAAATCCTGTCCGTAGTATGTTTCCGCGCCAAATGTTGTACTAGAAGCTTGTCGATTACAATTAATGTATTTATCTCTAAACTCATCAGATACACATAGTATGGTTTGTTTTGGAATATGTTTCTGAATCAGATTGGCATACGACCAAATCGTCTGTCCCTCGTTAATAATGCCAATAATCAACAGATCGTTATATCCTTTGCTACGCAACGCTACATTGATTTCGTTGATTATTTTCATTAGACACCCATGTACCCAAGCAGCCGTTCCCATAACTGCAAGCGGACCGTTAATAATAATTGCTAGATCATTCAAAACTTTAAGAGATGTTTCTTTATTATTTAATCTGATAAGTCTTAGCAAATGCGCTAAATAAATATGACGCATAAGTTTTTCAAATCTTCCTAAGGCACCTTGATTACTGGGTGCAAAATTATCCACTTCTTCATACAATCTTAACCGGTCTGTTGCATAAATCCGTTTTCCACAATGCGGACAAAATTGTGCTTCTTCGATATCGTATACTATAATATTTTCCCCACTACAATCATCATAAGGGCATTTGGGCAGAACAATTTTATCCACATCGTTGCTATCTGCATAAGATGCTAACCAATGTAGTGTTGATTTTAAACTAGTGTTTCTTTCTTGCTTTTTCTCACGTGTATTCTCAAAAAAGTTATCTAAGGCTCTACGAAAACTTTCTACTGTAGTATCACAGTCCTCATATTTAACATTACTACTTGGCAATACAAACGGAATAGTTTCTTTTTCGTCCATTAATTTTGCAACACGAAATGGGTCAATAAACTTATCCCTCGCCAATTCGAGCAGTTCATTATTCTTTAATAACGTCGTAACGAGTTTAACATATCCTATATTCGTATATGGTATATCGTTTCTAACATGTGCTTCATAGCTACTTGAATTAATCGTAATCAAATTTTTAGGTAAATTTTCATCCTCGAAATTTCCAACGGGAATAAATGAGTTAATTATTTCATCAACCTCATCACCTGTAGGTTCTCGCATAAAGGAACAACTTTTCAAGAATTCTACCACATCAGGATTTTGAACTATCTCAACATGCGATGTTTTTCCTGTATCGTTATTCATTTTCAGTACCACCAGCCTTGATTTTTTCAGGATCAAATTTATCAATTTGGATTGGGATAACAAATGGACTTGAAAGGGTTTTTACACGTGCAAAACCAACATCTTGGCTTCTTAATAGCGATTGTCTAAAATCTGCAAAATCATAGAATTTTGCCAATTCTCCAATTTCTTTGTCACTATTAAGATGAGTTACAAACCAATTTTCAGTATTTGCTAAAATATTAGGATGAACAGAGGAGACCTCCTGAGTAGCATAAACAAGTGCAATTTTATATTTTGCACCCTCTTTAGCTAATCTTGGCCATGTATCAGTTAAATCCATACCTTTTCCGATTAGGTTATGAGCCTCTTCAATATAAATAACTATATTTGAAGGTTTTTCATCGTTGGTAAATTTATCCATAGATGCATTGAAAATGTAAGACGCAATTTTTTTAGAAATTTTATCTCTTAAAGTTGCATTTCCAACTGATAAATCTATTATTACTATTTTACCTTCTACTAAATATTGATAAATTTCCTTTGCTACATCGTCTGTTCGATTAGGGGTGTGATATTTTGTAGCTCCAGATAAAAGTCGATATCCCGTAATAAATGCTCCGGAATCGTTTTTTTGACACAAAAGATTTAACAAGCATTTACATTCTTCTGTGATCCAATTCTTAATGTCCGGTTCATCTTTGTGTTCTCTTAAAGTTTCAAACCATTTTAGTGCTTGTTGTAAAGTTAAACCATTTTTAGGGTCGACATTTGCATCTACGATCTGTCTTACTGTTTTATTTGCTTCAAAGGTCACCTTATAATTTGCACTAACATCAAATTTAGCCTTAAATAATAAAGCTTTATAAAGAGCGACTTTTTGCTTCCATCTTTGTTTGTCACCAAACTCTTCTGGCTCATCAAAACTTAAATTTAAAAACTGTACTATATCTGCGGCTGTAGAAGATTTGGCTTCATTTATAACATCGCAGATAATAGAATGACCTTCTGATAACTGCTCATAAAAATTATTTAAAATAGGTTTAAAACCGGGAGAATTTATCATTCGGTACCTGATGCACTCTTCATGATAAATGTTTGAAATAGACCCTTTATCTTGATCATTAGCGTTTGCGTATTCACCATTAATATCGTAAATTAATTGTCCTATAGGCAGCTTGCACGAATCAGAGATACCTTTGACAACAGAAATTGTCTGCTTAATCATATTAGATTTACCCGTTCTGGTCATTCCCAACACGGCGGTTCTACGAGCCAAAAAATCTGATGGTTGAATGGAAAAAGGAACCAAGTCTGATACATTTTCTCTATGTAATCTATCTGTTGATGTATAACGCACAGTGCCTATTTTAAATGGTTCAACCTCAACTTCTATTCCCAAAGACTTAAATTCAGCTTTGGCTCCATTTTTTCTTATTGGATCCACGTAATTGACAATTTTTTCTAAAGCTTTACCTTTAGGCATATAAACATTGAGCTTTAATGAAGAATAGAATGTCTCTATATCACTTCCTAAAACCAAATCTTCATTTTTTACATAAAAGGTTCCCAAAACTCTGCAATCAATACCACTAAATTGCATACGACTTTTAGTATAGACATCATATTCTTCTTGCCCATCATCAAAAGTTGATTTTGCCTTTTGAAAACCATCAATTTTTGTTTTTATCATTTCATCATCTTGCGGAAGCTTGGCTGAGCCATTTACTCTCAAAAGAATAACTTGTTTATCTTCTTCTGAAATGTCATTAAACTTCTTAGGGTCAAAAGAAGTAGCAATTAAAAACGAATTGTGAGGTATTCCTCGAACTTTATATTTCCATTCATCATTTGATATGACAAGAGCTTTTTCATAATTTATTGAGTATATCCACCCAATAAAATTGTCATCTTGGACCAACTCTATCAAATCATTCTTAATTTCAATTTTAGATAAAACTCCCATTTTTTGCTCCTTTAACGAATATTCATTTCCAAGGTTTCAAGCTCTGTTGCGCTGGGCCAATAGTTGTGCGATAGAGCAATTATCTCGCTTTTCTTTCCTGAATTTGCAACACTATAGTTTATGTCAAATCGCTTTAAACTTTTTGTGGTATATAATTTTTCAATTTCCGAAACATCATCATATGTAATCATCCATGTTAATTGAACATCGAAAATCAATTTTGACAACTCCTCATGATCACAAGGATTAAAAAAATTAGTATACAATTCTTTTCCTTTTTTATAGTATGGAGGATCAAAATAAATAAAGCTATCATTATCGAGCATTGGTATAACATTTTTAATAAAGTCTTTAATTTCCAAATTGTATAATTCGACTTGCGTTTTATAAGAGGCTATTAACTGCACTCTTTCTTTTAATTTTTCCTTATTAAATCTTGCAGATATTGGATAATTTCCTTTTTGTTCATATCCTCCAATAGGTCCAGCTTTAAGAATACCAGAACGATTAGTTCTATTTAAGTAAAATGTAGCGAACGCTAATTCAATAGAATACGTTGTCTTGTTTTTTATATAAAAATCCTTCTGTTTTTTCCATTCGTCGACCGTTAGTATCGCGTTATCAATCATTTGCAAAAATTTATTTGTTTCGTTAAGAATGGCATACCAAACGGAATAAATTGCAATATCATAATCATTAATAATAATTTTCCTAACCTTTTTATTAATTAGTAAGGATAGTGCGACGCCGCCCCCACCTACGAATGGCTCAACATATACACCATTATTGATATTAGCGCTTTGCATTAATTTTTCAACCAATGGTGTCAACTTGCTTTTTCCACCAGGATATCTTAATGGCGAATAATTCATTTCTAAGGCTCCCTTTTTCATCTTATCATTCCCATATAATATTTTCAGCACAAAAACTTGTGTTATATTCAATGCCTCTTGCATCAAAAAGAGATATTTCTATTTTTAGCTCTTGCTGTAATGCTTCATTTTCACTGACAATCTTACAAAAGCCTTCACTAACATTTGAATATAAAACCTTCTGATTTTGACTATTAGCCGATACTACAAATGGCGATTTATCAATAGTTGCAAGCATATGTTTGAATAACCTAATATCATCCTCAATATATTTAATATCAGTACTTATCTGACTATTAGGGTATATCCATTTTATCACTGCTTTTACAAACACAAAAGAGTTGTCAGTATTATTAATTAAGCGTATCGGAATACGAGCAAAATTATTATTAGTTTTAGCTATTTCTACCATTCCGATTTTAATCATATTATCGACGGAAAGTATATCTACAAATAGTCTTGTGTTATATATTTCTTCAATATCACTTCTAAGTGCACGGAAGTTGTTTGCACTCTTTCTAATAAAAATATCACCTGCATGTATATGTATCTTGCCATTATATGCATAATCTTTTGCAACAACATATGGTTTGCTCATGTTTTTTCTTTTTATAATGATTGCTGCAACGTTCTTTGAATCAATATTAACGCGTTCTATATCTATTTCTATAAAAGGATCACAGTAATTTCGAATTAGCTGGTTTATATCTGAAATATCTGGAATTTGAGCATCTGATATACCAACGATTTCACGAGTATCATCACTGACACCAAAAATAATATATTTATCTTCTATTGTAGAAGCATTTGCAAAACTAATGATATCCTTTATGAAATCACTTTTTTTAGCGTCGTGATAATATTGCTGCTTAAAATCAACTATATCACTTTCTTCTCCAATTTTAATAAGTTCTTTAATCTTGTTTTTTTGACTATTCACGAATATATGCTTCCTCCAATGTTGATGTAACATTATTTTATCACAACACAAATTTTATTTTTTCTGCAATCCTTCTAATAACCGGCACAAACACACTATTTCCACTTTGTTTATAAGCACTTGCCATTGGAATTTTGGGAAACTTAAAATCCTTTGGCAAACCTTGTAAAGCAAGACATTTGCACGGTGTGATTTTACAAACACCCATAATTACCAATAATAGGAACTCTATCGGGGTATATGCCCATATTTGCGGTAAGAATAGGACAAATATAGTGTGCTTTTTGTGATACACCTGAAGCGTGTATTTTATAAAAGTGCTCGCTTATCTGTTACTATAACTTATATTTCTTGAATTCCAATCTCTTTTAAATAGTTGTATGTTCCTTCGTAATACTCCGGAAGACGAGTGCTATCTTCCCAAAAACCACTCAAAGTTTTATTTGGGTTACCTGCGGGAACACATATTACCATACCTGACCTTGCTCGGGTGAGAAGCACTCTGTAAGCATTCAACATATACTTGCGAAGTTCTCGTTTGCTCTCACTTGTAGGTGCTTGTTCAACCCACTTCGTCTGACCGTTAAATCTATAAAAATGCCATTCATCGTTTTCGTATCGCATATCAGCATCCCACAACAAACAAGTGTAATCAAGCTCCAAACCCTGCACTTGTATTTCTGTTGCTGCGTCTTCAAGATAGTTTGATGAACGAGTGTCAATTTTATCCTCAAGGAACCAATGAACAGCGTTCTCATCACCTGAAGGCAGAACATGTATTGCCAGAGGTTTAAAGCGGGCAGATTCTTTTGTTACAAGAACACCAGTACGCTCTGTTCCTCTCACTTTGCTGTGCAACCATTTTCTTGCTTTATTCATATCTCTTGTCAGTACAATCGGATACTTGTCCTTGATTTCACTGTACAAATCTGATGCTTTTGGGTCAAGAGACAGTAAAGCATGAACAAAAGCAGAAAGCTTTTCAGCTCTAAAAGAGCGTAATGAAACACCGAGATGCAAGCCGTCCGAATATATAACATTGTTATTCTTTTGTAGCAACTCGTTAACTTTGCCTTCAGCATATTCCGACTCTGTTAACTTGTTTGATATGTAAACTTTCCAATGAGGGAATTTATCATTCAAGGCATTAATCCACTCAGATATTCCTGCTTCACCTGTGTTGATTTCCTGTCCACCACCAACAAGGCACACAATCGTTGCCCAGTCTTCACGTTGATCAAGAGACCATATCAAAAATGCGGCTTCAGACATAGGAAAATTGGGAACCTTTAACTTGTTACCGTAGGTTCCGCCTCTTTTAAGATAATCAGCCAATCTTTTATGTGTCCAAGAACGCTGCGCCTCATCAAAAATAGCAACATGTTCAACCTCGCCATATCCGGACTCAGCTAATTTGACTGCCTTCTCAGGGTCAATTTCTAAAATCCCGTTTTCAACGGGGTTCTTTATTTTTGCCAGCATATTGTCACGGTAACGGTGAATTATTTGAATAAATTTACCGACCTCACGACGAGAGTCAGATATTTTCTTAGGTTCATTTCTATCGTGACATTTCTGAAAATTATCCTTTGCAAGAGCTTCGGTCAATACGGCTACTAAAGGTCCATTTCCTGATAAATAAACTGCACCTTCATCTTCAACAGGAGAATCGTTACCCTGATAAGTTTGCCTAACTGCAACATCAAGACCAACAAGTGTTTTACCTGCACCAGGAACACCTGTTACAAAGCAAATACTTTTTTCTCCATTCATCTTGCTTTTTTGTATTACATCAAGAATATATTTTATTGTTGCGTCCGTAGAAACTTTATCTGCTTCGTGTCTTGTAATGTTTTCTACAGAATGACTTTCATAAAGCGTTTTTGCCGCTTCAACGATTGTCGGCGTGGGCGCATATGGACTAATAATCCAATCATTATTCACTGGTAACTCATTTGGGAATCTGCTTAATACTTTTATAATTAAATCAGAAATACCACTTTCACCGGTAACTAATGGATTAACAACTCTATCGTCATAAACGGACATTTGAATATCCGTAGTGTGTTTAGAAAACTTTGTTGCTATTAGAATAGGAACAATTACTTTATCTTCACTAAATTTGTGGAAGTTTTTAAGGTCCAAAGCGTAGTCCAGAACTTGGTCAATATCCGATTCAAGAATTTTCGATTCTCCGACCTTGAATTCAACACAAAAAACAATTCCACGATAAAGGAGCACCACGTCTATTCTTTTACCCAAACGAGGAATATCATATTCAAATATAATTTGACCATCGGGATCATTTAATGCTGAAATTACTTTTTGCATTATCGCAATTTCGCCACGCCATGCTTCTCTTGTTGTAGTGAGTGCATCACCATGATAATTGTCGCATAATGTACCAAAAATAGAGTCAATATCCTTATGCAAAAATGATGCGAAAGTACTATTGTATAAGCATCTTGGATTTTTGCTCACAACAAACAACTCCTTTTATCGGATCACTTTCCAATTTTATTATAATACTTTTCCAACTTGTTATCACAAACAGCTTCTATTCTCTGTTTTTCTTCATCCGTCAACCGTTTCCACACAACGGAATCAACTTCAATAACGCCGAGTGTTTTTGTATGTCTCATCATATTCATATCTTCAAAACGCTTGAACGGATTTGAAAGGATATTTTTCTCAATTTGTTTATCGGTTGTTCCTTCCTTTGCGTAAATACTGTTACTCTTTTCAGGAACAAAACCGTTTTTCTTTCTTCTTTCATAGAAAGACCTAAAATATGTAACGAGATCAGCAATTTTCACTCTGCCCTTACTGTCGGCATGAGCGAGAATCGCCTTGAGCAGAACCGGTTTGTACGAATAACTCATATCCATCTGCTCTACCATTTCCATAAACAAATCCTTACGGTTGGAGTCATCAATAATTCTCCAGCCGTATTTTTCTGCATACATTCCAAGCGTTTCCTCTTTAAAATACTTGAACGTGCGGTGTTCACTCATAGGAACAATCAAATCGGGAACAAGCAAGCCTTCTCTGACATATCTTTCAATAGTTTCGGATTGAACATCAACACGGCGGATAAATTCCATCTGACTTATCATTCCCGCTGCTTCTTCCTGCCAATTGAAAATATCAACTATTTCATAGTCAGTCGCATCAACAGGATAATCAATGATTGCATCGGGTCGTTCTCCTTTTGCATAGAGGTCATTTTCGGCTTCACGCTGCCCTTGCTTTCCGAGAACGGTACCACCCGCATGATAATCTTTGAGTTTAAATAATCTGTGTAATGAATATGGTGCGTTGTACTGACTTGCGTTATCGACAAAGTCAAACACCATAAGATGCTCTTTACCCTCACTGTTACGCATACCTCTGCCAAGCTGCTGCGTATAAAGTACCTTTGACATCGTTGGTCTCGCCATAAACAAAACCTCTGTTTGCGGACAGTCCCAACCCTCATTAAGAAGGTCGCAGGCACAAAGCACCTTGATTTCACCTGAAGCGAATTTTGCAAGTTGCTCATTTCTTTCAGATGTTTTCATCGCACCTGAAACAGCAACAGCTTTAACCCCTGATTGTTTAAAAAGATCAGCAACCTGTTCTGCATGTTTAACAGATGCACAAAATATAACGGTTCTTTTATCTTTAACATAATTGAGCCAAGTATCAACAATAAGAGCATTTCTTTCCGTAACACAAATTTTTACATCAAGGTCACGAATATTATATTGAACGCTGTTGAAGCGCACTTTTGTCATATCAATATTTGTGTGAATGCGGATACATCTCACCGGCACAAGAGCGCCGATTTCAACAGCAGTCTGAATATCCAATTTATGAGCAGTGTTTTTGAAAATTTCAAGAATGTTTGTATCATCTGATCTTTCGGGCGTTGCCGTAAGCCCAAGTGTAAATTTCGGATTGAAATACGCAAGCACCTTTCGGTATGTATCCGCAGTTGCATGATGAGCTTCATCAATGATTATATAATCAAAGTCATTAGCATTGAACATATCAAGATTAAGGGCAACGCTCTGAATACTTCCGCAGATAATGTGAGAATCGGTATCCTTTATGCTGTCGGCAAATTTTCCCGCATCAGCTTCAGACCATATTGTTTTAAATGTTTCAAGAGCTTGATTCACAAGTTCCATAGTATGAGCAACAAAAAGAACTCTGCCACCAAGATTTTTTGCATCCATAACGGCGGTTACAGTCTTGCCAACTCCTGTTGCATGATAAAGTAAAGCAATAGTTTCTTTATTCTCTCTCATTGCAGAAAGCGAGGCAAGTGCTTCCAGCTGATATTCACGAAGTTCAAGCTTTCCGCCGTCAAGAGCTTTGCCTCTTTGTGTCGGAAGATAATCCTCAATCTCTTTGAAGCGAGGGTCATTTCCGAGAAAAACACGGAGCTCGTCTTTAACAGTATCGGGAGTTTTTTGCATCTGACGTACAGCCCAGCGATAAACATCCCATCCGAGATGAATCATACTGTTCTGCTTGAGCAGGTCATCATAAAATTTATCTTTTGAAACGAGTCGAGGATTATGAGAAGCCTCATCGTCAATTTCAATTGCAACACGCCTTGCACCGTCTTCAATAACAAAATCAGCGAACCGTGCGTTCTGATAAATGTCATAGAAAGGATATTGCGAATACAAATAGCCGGCTTTTTCTGCACCGAAAGTATCGGCAAATATATCAATAAATAAATCTTCCGCCTGACTGCCTGAAACAGACTGATAAACCGACATTTGTGTCACCTCACTTTTCTTCGACTTCTTTTAATAATATTTTCTTTGCAAAGCCGCCACGCTTTTCGACTTTTTTGGCTCTGACTTTTTCAAGCTCCTCAATGCTGTAACCGCGAGCAACGGCTGCAGCATATATAACTTCCAACATATCTGCAAGCTCTTCAACATTTCGGTCATTATGATATTCCGAAAGCTCCTCATCAAGCTTAGCATCAATCATTTTAAGATAATCTTCATCGGATAGGATTTCGGTTATGCAAGTATTCCCCGAAGCCTCAATAATTTCAGGAATACGGTCACGGACAAGTTTATTGTAAATCTTTTTCATAAGATTTTTCTTCCTCTTTTATAACTACAACTAATTCAGATTACGAACCTTCAACATCAGAATTATTTTAAACCATCACTTTCTGTTGGATACAAATATACAAAATAAATATAACATATTCGCAAAAACTCATCAATAATTTTCGCCGATTTATAGGGAAAAATTATGGTTTTTACTGAACGACGAGTTTTTTGCATTAAAAATGTATCTAAATATATATGACAAAAATCGTGAAATGTTACGCAAAAATTTTTGTATTTTTTAAACTTCTATCTTTTGCACAAAGAAACGACATTTTACTTGTGCATAAACACTATTAAAATTGCTAACAGACTAATCGACAAAATGTGCTGAAATATGAATGACAGTCCTGATATAATACAAAAAAGTCACTTGACAACAGAACAAATGTTCTGTATAATGATTGTGTAATTTACGAAAAGGACAGGATGTTGAATGCATAGGGATGATATGACTTTAATTGATATGGACAGGATTTCGACTATGGATGAGCTGTCTGAATTTTTCAAAACTCACGATTTTACAACGTTACAGATTTACGGTGAAGGTGAGCTTAACCACGAGGATAATGCTGAGATAGCGGGTGTAGCCACAATTTTTAACGAGAAATGGGACGAGCTTGCAAGGGAGAAGGGGCTGAAAGGTCATATTTCTTGCTATGATAAAAACGAAAATCCGCTTATGCTTCTCAGGAACGGTACGTCGCAGATTGTGAGCGAAGCGGTTTACAAACTGATTAATGAAAATCCTGACGGTGTGGCACAAATTATTGAGCAGTTTTCATTGGCTTTCGGTAACACGGAAAAGGCTGATGAGCTTTTAAGTAAAAGCATGGATACCGTAATGGATGCTATGCAGTTCGGTGAGCTTGCGAGCATTGTTCAGAGCGAACCGACACACGAGGATTTCAGCCATAAACAACAGAACTTTCCTGCGGCGGATTTTGACCGCAAGTGGAATCACAGCAGGGCAAAGGTTGTTGTTGAATCCATAGACGAAATTGACGAACAGACCGCCTATGCGGAAGATGTGAGCGAAATAGTTTTTGCAAACGAAAAGTTTACTAGCTTTTGGGGAGACCTGAGTGAGGACGACAAAACCATTCTGATGTATGCGATGAACGGTATGACACAAGCCGAGATGGCGGAAAAGATGGGATTTAAAACACACAGTGCAGTCGGTAAAAGACTTGCAAAGCTGAAGCAAAAGTTTATAGAAGCATAAAAAGAGGGAACAAGCCGACTGAAAAGTACGGTTTGTTCCCTTAACTATTATTTCGACAAATTGGAATTGATTACTTGTTTGAATATGTGTATTTTGCGATTAAGGTTTGCTCAATACTGTCGTCTGATATATCTGCAAACAAAGTTCTGTCATATTTATAATTTTCGTGTGCAAGACAAGTTTCGAGCATAAAAAGAAAAATACCCATATCAATCTTATTGTAATATCGAACCTTATCAGCAGGCATGATACCTCTTTTGCCGGGTTTCTTAAATCGGTATACCATCAAATCGCAGTCTCTATTTTCAACAATCCACGGTTGTGTATTACAAGCACTTGGCGTGAAACGAACAATCTCCGCAACTCCTAATGTATTACCGTTCCATATTTCACTCAAAGGTTTTCTTTTTGACTTGAACATATCCTTTCGGAACTTGTCTACGGGCATTTTGGCAATGGAAATCATAATAACAAAATCAAGACCGTTTACTTGCATATCTTTTGGTTTACCGATGCCAAACCATAAAGCACCGATATTCTGTG
>CAZJOH010000038.1:0-21539 GCA_964547575.1 uncultured Clostridium sp. | reverse complement strand
CAGGAGATTTTTTATGGTTCAGTTTGAAGAATTAAGACTTTCGCTGCTTGATTATGAAGAAAAATTAAAGCAGCTTCGTGAAGCCCTCGGTCTTGACGATATGAATAAAGAAATCGAAACTCTCGAGGCTCAGACCGCCGAGGACGGCTTCTGGAACGACCTTGCAAACTCACAGAAGGTTCAGCAGAGAATAAGCCAGCTCAAAAATAAAGTCGGCGCATATAACTCACTTGAAAATGATTATAACGATGCGCTTGTGCTTATTGAGCTTTCCGACGAGGAAGAGGATCTTGATATGCTTGACGAATGCAAGTCGAGCGTTGATGCTTTTGTTGAAAAGCTTGACGCCATGACTCTCAGCACTCTTCTTTCGGGTGAATACGATTCCAAGAACGCTATTCTCACCTTCCATGCAGGTGCAGGCGGAACAGAGGCACAGGACTGGAATCAGATGCTCGTAAGAATGTATCAGCATTGGGGCGAAAAGCACGGCTTCAAGGTAAGCATGATTGACTTCCTTGACGGCGATGAAGCAGGACTCAAATCCGCAGTTCTTGTTGTTGAAGGCGAAAACGCTTACGGCTATCTCAAGGGAGAAATGGGTGTTCACCGTCTTGTACGTGTTTCACCGTTTGATGCTTCGGGCAGACGCCATACCTCGTTTGCTTCGCTTGAAGTTATGCCCGAAATCGATGACACGGTTGAGGTTGAAATCAATCCTGATGACCTCAGAATTGACTACTACCGTTCAAGCGGTGCAGGCGGTCAGAAGGTTAATAAGACCTCATCGGCAGTCCGTATCACACATATCCCCACGGGCATTGTATGCGCATGTCAGGTTGAAAGAAGCCAGCATCAGAACAGAGATGTTGCAATGAAGATGCTCAAATCAAAGCTTATCGAAATCAAGGAAAGAGAACATCTCGACAAGATTGACGATATCAAGGGCGAACAGCGTGAAATCGCATGGGGCAGCCAGATCCGCTCCTACGTTTTCATGCCCTACACCCTTGCAAAAGACCACAGAACAGGCTTTGAAGCAGGCAATATCAACGCTGTTATGGACGGTGATATTGACGGCTTCATCAACGCTTACCTTAAAATGGAGTCATTGAAGGGACAGTAATATGGAAATCATTGATATTTCCCGTAAATTCTTTCAGAGCGAGGTTTATCCCGGTGACCCGAAGCCCGAGGCGGAAATTCTTGCCGAAATCGGGGAGAATTCCGACTGCAATCTGACCGCTGTTCATGCTTGTTCGCACACGGCGACCCATGCGGATGCACCGCTCCATTTTATTGACGGCGGCAAAACAATAGATGAGCTTCCTCTTGAGCCTTACATCGGGCCGTGCACGGTTATGCAGGTTCCGGACGGAGTTATAACGGGCGATTATGTTGACCGCTGTTTCCCGAAGAAATGCGAGCGTCTGCTGATAAAAGGCGGCGGCAAAGCATTTTTTATGGATTCCTCCGCTCAGGAGCTTACCGACAGAGGGCTGATGCTCATCGGCACGGATTCGCTTTCTGTAGGCTGCAAGGGAAACCAGACGGGTCCGCACAAGGCTTTCCTTCTCGGCAGTGTTGCCGTTCTCGAAGGTCTTGACCTTACTGCCGTTGAGCCGGGTGATTATTTTCTTATCGCTCCGCCCGTTCTCTATGACGGACTTGAGGGTGCGCCCGTAAGAGCGGTGCTTGTCAAAGATCATATTTTTTGGTCAAAGCGTTCATAACGTAACCGCTGACTAACGGTTACTCCATCAGAGGTGTGAAATGAAACGAGCTTTTGATTTTACGGTGAGCCTTCTGCTCATCATCATTCTTTTCCCCGTATTCCTGCTGATAAGCCTCATTGTGCTTATTGATGCGGGCACTCCCGTTATATTCAGACAGTACAGAGTAGGAAAAGACAATAAGCTTTTTTATATTTACAAATTCAGAACCATGCGCAGGAATGTAAGGAATGTTGCTACGGCGGACCTTAAGGATTCCGATAAATACATCACAAAGAGCGGCAGAATTCTTCGCAAAACAAGCCTTGACGAGCTTCCTCAGCTTGTAAACGTTCTTCTCGGTGATATGAGCTTTGTTGGTCCCCGTCCCCTCATTCCCGAAGAGAAAGAAATCAGGGCTTTGAGAAAAAAATACAATGTTTACTCCGTTCAGCCGGGTATAACGGGCTGGGCGCAGATTAACGGCAGAGACAGCCTCTCAATTGAAGAAAAAGCCCTGTTTGACAAGGAATACATTGACAAACAGAGCATTTGGTTTGATATTAAAATTTTATTCAAGACCGTTTTGGTTGTTCTCAAAAGAGAAAATATCGCCGAAGGCGGAGAGCCGAATAATAAGCGTAAGGTTTAAGCTATACCCAGATATTCCTCAAAGCACTGACCGCTCGCCTTCATTTCTCTGGCAGCCTCAACTCCGACATATCTCCAGTGCCACGGCTCATAGATGATTTTTGTTATATCCTGCTTATCCTCGGGATAGCGCATGATAAAGCCGTAATCAGCAGCATTTTCGGAAAGCCATTTGAATTCCTCGGTTTCTTCAAAATTCTGCTCAAGGCTGCATATATCCATGGCAAGACCTGCGTTATGCTCGCTTGTTCCGGGAGGCAGAATAATTGTTGCAGCCATCTGGGTTGCTTCAATTTTTCCGTAGCCCTGATTAAGATACTTATCAATCTTGTTTTCAAAGTTTCTCTGCTGACGCTCAACAGAGCGATAGCCCGAAACCGGAACAAGCTCAATGCCGTCCTCAAGCGCCGCAAGATACATTTCGTTATAGTGAGGCGCAACACGGTAATCAAGCTTAAGGCTGTCGGGGTCATCGGTTATGCAGGGTGCAAGCTCAACCCCGAAATCCTCGGGGAGTATGTAATCTCTGTTGACAAGAAGCATTTTCCAGTCATCAATATCAACATTTGCATATGCAGGCTCAAAACCCGCATAAGCATATTCATAATCGGTGATTTTTTGCGGTGCTGTTGTCTGCACCTCGGTTATCTGCTCGGTAACATCTGCAAATGCATCGAGAAACGACGGCTTTTTGGTTGTTTCCTCCTCAACGGGAGCACCTTCAACCGTGGGGTTATTTTCGGTCATAAAAAACGTTGCACCGTAACCGATAAGCACAACAGCGAGTATGCCGAAAAGAAGCATGGTAAGAGTTTTTTTCATTTATATTTACCTCATCAGATTATTTCTTAATCTATATTAATCCGAAAACCTACGGTTGTCAAATAAAAACCGTATAATTAACAAAAAAATTACAATCGGGAAAGGAGTGTTTGTTTTTGAAAGCAAACGAAAGCGTTAAGAATTACGCATCTGAAAGAAGAATGTATACCAACTATGCCGCAAGAGCAATTAAGAAGGTGTGCAAGGAGATAGGTCCCCGTTTTTCGGGCTCGGAAGCTGAAAAGCAGGGTATCGAATTTATGTCGGAGGAGCTGAAAACCTGCTGTGACGATGTTAAGGTTGATTCCTTCAGCGTTCATCCTAAAGCATTTCTCGGCTGGGTTCCCATGTCGGGCGCACTTATGATTATTGCAAGCGCACTTTTCTTTGTTGCACAGTTTTTTGAAATTGCAGCTCTTTTCTTCGCTACCGCCGCAATTGCAATTTTCTGTCTTTTCTTCGGCATTACAGAATTTGTTTTCTATATGGAAACTCTCGATAAGTTTACTCCGAAAAAGACATCGCATAATACCTACGGTATAAGAAAAGCCTCGGGCGAAACAAAGCGCCGCATAATCTTTGCAGGTCATGCAGACTCCTCAATGGAATGGCGCTTCAGCTATCTCGGCGGACCCAAGCTTCTTATCGCTACCCTCGGCGGTGCAATAGTCGGTCTTGTTTATGCCCTTGTTGCAAGCATTTTTGTTGCCGTAAAAGCATATACAAGCCCTGAATTTATTTCTTCGCTTGCAGTTGATATTCTCAGCTATATCATGCTTTTCTTCATCATTTTCTTTGTCACGGCTATTTTTATGTATGATAAAAAACGTGTTGTTGAAGGCGCAAACGATGACCTCACAGGCTGCTTTACTTCCATCGCCGTTCTCAAATTCATGCAGGATAACAATATCCGCCTTGAAAACACAGAGGTTGTTGCACTCTGCACGGGCTCGGAGGAAACAGGCTTAAGAGGCGCAAAGGATTTTATTAAGAAGCACTCAAAGGAATTCTCCGATGTTGAAACAATATTCATCGCTCTCGATACCATTCGTGACTACGACTACATGGGTATATATAATAAGGATATGAGCGGTGTTGTTAAAAATGACCCCGAGGTTTGCAATCTTCTCCGTGAAGCAGGCAACCTTGCAGGCTTTGAAAATATCCCCTATAAGACAGTTTCTCTCGGTGCAACCGATGCCGCAGCAGTTTCAAAGGGCAAAACCTCAATCAAAGCTGCCGCATTTGCGGCAATGGACCCTGCTCCTGCACGTTATTACCACACAAGACTTGATACTCACGAAAATCTTGACCTTAAAACAATTGAAGCAGGCGTCGGACTTTGCCTTGAAACTGCTTTTCTCTATGACGAAAAGGGTCTTAACGTATAATTCCTTATGCATTTTCAACAAACTCGCAGGTTATAATTTTTTCAATTTCAACAAAAATTTTTTATTATTAAAAATTGGATGTATTTTATCTTTTAATATGTTATAATATTTCCATTATAATCCGCAAAAAGGCGTTTGCCGCTTGCGAAAGGAGATTATCTTAATGAATAAAAAGATTTTGGCAATAATCAGCATTGTTCTCGCATTCTCGTTCCTCTTCGGCTTTGCAGGCTGTTCTTCAACAGAGGAAGAAGAAACAACAACCACCACAACAATCAACGTTAAAACTCCCCTTCCCACCGATATCACAACATCGGTTGACGAGGAAAGCCAGGTTATTACAGACACTACATATTCACCCGAGGCTCTCGCAGCCAATACCGCAACTATCTTTGAATACTTTAACCTTCATATCAATGAGGTTAAGGGCGTAACCGCAAAGGTTGAAATGAGCCAGAGCAAGAGCATCGGCAAGGCAAAGGATGCAGAAGGTAACGATGTTGCAATGAGCGAAAACGATTACCTCAACGCTGCCATCACTTCTCTTGACAGCTATATGCTCCACAATGACGGCGCAACTCTTGAATACGGCGAAGATATGGTTGCATTCCTTCCCGTTAAGGGCGAAAGCTATGTAAGCTCACTCACTCTTGAAGATATTGAAAGCGCAACCTGCGTTGATAACGAAACAGTAAGAACAATCACAGTTAACCTCAAATCCCCCACCCTTCCCGCAACAATCGAGAAGGCATATGACATGGGCAATGTTGACGATGTTCTTGCAGAGTTCAAGAAGGCTGAAAGCTATATGACAGTTGCACAGCCCACTCTTGAATATAAGGACTGCCAGATTATCATTACAGCAAACGTTGAAACAGACGAAGTTCTTTCAATCGAATATGTTAAGAACATCGATGTTAAAACAGAGGTAACAGGCACAGGTACTCTTGCTGATATGGGTACCGTTCCCGTAACATTCCGTTACAGAAACGCTGTTAAGTATTCAATTGACAGAACCGCTCCCGAAACAACAGCTGCTGCTGAATAATCAAAGATTAAAGCCGTCGGAAAAATCCGACGGCTTATTTATTGTCAATAAACTGTAATTTATTATTTTGGCTCCCTCAAAAGGGAGCTGTCACGGAGTGACTGAGGGAGTTAAGGCTTTTGCGTGAAACATTAATTATAGATGTTCCGCAAACAAACCCCTCCGTCTTTTGCTTCGCAAAATCCACCTCCCCTGAAGGGGAGGCAAGTATAAATCAGCTTTATTGTTTATTTTTCACTCATTGAATTCATAAGATTAAGAACAAGGTGTTTATCCCTTTCGGATAGTGCCGAAAATTTTTCACCGAATTCGTTACTCAGATATTCGCTCTGAGATTTTGCAGAACCGGACACAAGATAAGATATATCGCTTCCGAGAACGGAGCTTATCTCCGCAAGAGTTTCAAGGCTTATTTTGGTAATTCCCCTCTCAACCTGACTTATATATCCGACACTCACATCAAGCTTTTCGGCAAGCCATTCCTGGGTTTTGCCCGCAGCTTTTCTTTCAGCTTTTATCCGTGAACCTATCAAACTAAAATCAACACTCATTACTATCACCTCAACTATATTTTGATAGTAATAGCTAAAGTTTAACAGACATCTATAACTAAATTTTTAGCTATAAGTATTGATTTTTGAGGTTTTTATGCTATAATAAAATCACAAAACATAAAGGAGGAAGCATTATGACCGCAATTTTTCTCAAACTGATATCTGCAGTTATGTCCGTTGTTGTTTCCCTTTCGGGAACATTCCCCGGTCTTTTCGGTGACAGAGAATATATCTATCCGGGCGGTGACGGCATAACAATCATTGACCAAAAGATTTCAGACGAATTCATCCACGATTCAGTCATTATCAAAGACTATGAAGCTTTTACGGCACTCGGCGATATCGGAGTTGATTATAATGCAAAATTTTTTGAAGAAAATGCACTTGCAATTATAACTCTTGAATACCAGACAGGTGATGAGATTTTTATTAAGTCAATCTATAAAGACGGTACTGTTTATGAAATCGAATATTATTATTTTGATAATAACCTGACATTATTATATTCGCCTGAATACATGACTTTTATAATTGAAACAACGAAAGACACAAGACAGATTCATGCATTTGATCCCCATCACCAATCGCAGATTAAGCTTTATGAGCTTTTAGGAATTATTGAATAATATTTGCAGCAAAAGGCTTGTATGAGGTTTGAATCTCATACAAGCCTTTTTTATACTATATTACATCATTAAATTCTACAACCTTGTTTGTTTTACCCGATTCGAAAATCGCTTCAACAAGGCGCATGAGTCTGCGCTGCTGGTCATGGGTTACTATCGCATCGCATTCACCACGAAGGTGAGCAAAGATGTTTTTATAATATTCGCCCCAGTCAGCCTTCTGAACGGGAAGCGGATATGTTTCGATAGTGTCATCGGTTCTGGGTGCCATAGTCTTGGTTATGCCTGCACCTGCAACGATAGGCACTGCATCTCTGTTTTCCCAATCGGAAACCATAACGGTTTTGCCGTTGCAGTCCCAGTCGGTAATAACCGACGTTCCGTTTTCGCCGAGCATATACCAGAGAGGAAGCTCGATGAAGTTGCTGGTTGTAACCTCAACATAGAACGAAAGACCGTCATCAAAAATCAACGTTGTACGGAAGCCGTCATCGCAGTTTTCGTTGGTAACATTGGTAAGCTCCGCATAAACGGTTTTAAGCTTACGGGGCATAGTCATCATGAGAGCCTGGTCAAGCAGGTGAATACCCCAGTCATAAACCATTCCGCCGCCGTGCTGCGGCTGATTGCGCCAGTCACCGGGAACACCTCTTGAACCCTGAACACGGGATTCAATGCGGAAAACATTGCCGAGAGTATTCTCGTCGAGGAGCTTTTTCATAGTGAGATAATCCTCGTCCCAGCGTCTGTTCTGGTGAACGGTGAAAAGCTTGCCGGTTTCTTTAGCGCAGGCTATCATTTCTTCAAGGTCAGCCGTGCAGAGAGTAACGGGCTTTTCGCTGATAACGTTTTTGCCGTGGCGCATGGCATCAATGGCAATTTCCTTATGAACATCGTTCGGAGTTGCGATTGTTACAAGGTCGATGCGCTCATCGGAGAGCAATTCTTCACGGGAGGAATAAAAGTGAAAGCCATTTTCATCGGCAACCTTTTTTCTCTCGGGATTTATATCGAAAATGCCGAGAACCTCAGCATATTCGCCCATTTCCTCCTTGATTTTTCTTGCGTGCCAGCCGCCCATGCCGCCATATCCGATAACGGCACATCCGAATTTATTATTAATCATGGTATCGCTTCCTTAAAATCTAAAATGGAGTTTATAAATAATCGGGTATTACAAATTTTCGTCAAGACAAGGAAATCCGCCGAAGGAATATGCGTATATTTTGAGGCGGATTGACGCAGTATTGGCGGAAAATCAGACCCACCACATTTCGCCTGTGGATTCGGTGAGAATAATATTCTTGAGGAATGAAACAGCCTTTGAAAGGCCCTCGTTCTGGCTCATGAGAGAATCCTCATGCTCAATGCTGATTGCATAGTCATAACCGACCATGCGAAGGTTGGAGATAATATCCTTCCAGTATGCATTGTCGTTGCCGTAGCCGATTGTACGGAAAATCCACGAACGGTTGATTTCATCGCCGTAGGGCTTGTTATCAAGAACGCCGTTAACTGCGGTATTGTACTTATCAATCTTCGTATCCTTTGCGTGGAAATGGAAGATAGCATCGCCGAGCTTGCGGATGCATGCAACGGGGTCCATACCCTGCCAGATAAGGTGGCTCGGGTCAAAGTTTGCACCGATTTCGGGGCCTACTGCCTCACGAAGGCGGAGAAGCGACTCCGTATTATATACGCAGAAGCCGGGATGAAGCTCGAGAGCAATTTTGTTAACGCCGTGAGCCTTTGCAAATTCAACAAGGTTTTTCCAATAGGGAATAAGCACCTCGTTCCACTGCCATTCAAGGATTTCGCCGAAATCGTTGGGCCAGGGGCAGGTTACCCAGTTGGGATATTTTGCGGTTTCGCAGTCACCGGGGCAGCCTGAGAATGTGTTTATCTGATGCAGACCAAGCTTTTCGGCAAGCAGAATTGTGTTTCTGATTGTTTTATCATAATCGGCAGCAATTTCCTTATTGGGATGCACGGGGTTGCCGTGGCAGGAAAGTGCGCTGATTTCAACGCCGTACTTCTTGATGAGAGCCTTGAATTCTTCAAGCTTTTCCTCGTCGTTGAGAAGAATTTCGGGGTCTGCATGGGCATTGCCGGGATATCCGCCGCAGCCGATTTCAACCATTTCAATGCCGAGCGAAGTAAAATATTTGAGAGCTTCTTCAAGCGAAAGATTTGAAAGAAGCGTTGTAAATACACCGAGTTTCATGTTTTTTCTCCTTTAGATTATGCTCTTAAGATACTTAATGCTTCTTGCGATATCTTCAAAGCCTGTGGGTACGGGGTCATCGTTTTCAACGATAAGCCATTCCATGCCGATATCCTTTGCCGCTTTTACAACGGCAGGAATATCGCAGTTGCCCTCGCCGAGAGCCATGGGCTTGCCGTCAATACCGTCCTTAACATGAAGAAGAACGATATTGTCCTTCTTTTCCGTAATCAGCTTATAGTTATCCTCGCCTGCATGGAAGCTCCAGTATGTATCGATTTCAAGAGAGCATCTCTCGCCGATAACATCAATGGGGAGAAGTCCGTTTTCAAGGGGCTTGAATTCCTCGCAGTGATTATGATAATAAACCTTCATGCCGTATTTATCCATGGCGTATTTCTGTGCTGCGCCGAGCACGTCGCCCGTGTTTACAGCCTCTTCCATTGTTGAATGGGGAGCACCGCCAACGCCGATTGCCTTAACACCAAGGGTATTCTGGAATTCGATTGTTTCGGCAAGCTTGTCTTCCTTGAAATCATCAAGACCGATATGACCGCCGACTGCAACAAGACCGATTTCGTCAAGCTTTGCCTTGATTGTTGCGGCATCTGTGCCGAAATATCCTGCAAATTCAACGCCGTCGTAGCCGATTTTCTTAATCTCCTCAAGAGCCTTGAGAAGCGTTTCGGTATCGTTTATATGTTCTCTTACGGAATAAACCTGAACAGCTATTTTCATTTTTTGCTCCTTAATCGTTGTTAATGTATACAGGCTTGCCTGTGTTGGCTGATTCATAGATTGCTTCAAGAATCTGTGTAACAACCATAGCCTGCTCGGGTCTTGTGCGAAGCTCTGCACCGTTAAGCACTGCATCGTAGAACGCACGGCACTCAAGCTCTTCGGGCTTATCGCTTGCGCCGTCATAGAAAGCAACGCCGCCTGCATCGAAGTTGGGATTTTCAATAACCTGTCTGCCGTTCTTTACATAGTTGATACGAAGGTCATCGCCAAGCATATCTGCGCCGCCCTTAACGCCTGCGATAAGAGTTGAAGCCTCGCAGGGGTCTGCAATATTGAGAGCCCATGCGGATTCAACGCTGACTGTTGCGCCGTTTTCCATAACAACAAAGCCGAAAGCCGAATCCTCAACGGTATACTTTTCGGGATCCCAGTCGCCCCATGCATTAGCTGTTCTCTTCTGGTCGCCGAGCTTCTTATATTTTGTGCCTACTACCATCTTGGGCTTGTAGTTATTCATCATCCAGAGAGTAAGGTCGAGTGCGTGAGTACCGATATCGATAAGCGGACCGCCGCCCTGCTCTTCTTCATTAAGGAAAACGCCCCATGTGGGAACAGCTCTTCTGCGAAGTGCAAGAGCTCTTGCGTAATAGATTTCACCGAATTCATCGTTTTCGCAGCACTCTTTAAGATAGAGAGAATCAGCTCTCCAGCGTGACTGATAACCGATTGAAAGCACCTTGCCCGTTCTTACGGAAGCCTCATACATAGCCTTTGCCTCTGCATATGTTTTAGCCATGGGCTTTTCGCAGAGAACGTGCTTACCTGCTTCCATTGCATCAATGGAAATTACGCTGTGGGACTTGTTGGGAGTACAAACATGAACTGCAACAATGCTCTCGTCCTTAAGAAGCTCTTTATAATCCGTGTAAACCTTTGCATCCGCACTGCCGTATTTCTTTGCAGTCTCGATTGCTCTTTCTTCAATAATATCGCAGAATGCAACGGGTTCAAGAAAATCAACATTTGAGATAGCACGGAGATGCTTGCCGTTTGCAATACCGCCGCAGCCGATTATACCTATTTTTACTTTATCTGCCATTTCAAATTCTCCTTTAGTGTAGCAAGATTTTTGCGGATTACCGCTGTTAATTTTTATTATACTTCTTTATCACTTTAATGCAAGAATAAATATTTTTTATAGGTGTAAAAAATAAAGGTAAAAATTTAGGCAATATTAACAAAAATAAAATTATGGGTTAAAAAAATAAAATTAACATATATTCAATTGACGGATAAGCCGTTGTTTTGATATAATTAAACAGGTGATAATTATGAAAATTTATAACAATGCGGCAGAAACCATCGGCAACACTCCGCTTGTAAAATTCAGCGCATACGCCGAAAAAACAGGAATCGGCGCTGACATTCTTGCAAAGCTTGAATACAGGAATCCTGCAGGCAGCGCAAAAGACAGAGTCGGCTATGAAATGCTTAAATCGGCATGGAGCGAAGGGAAAATAAACAGGAATTCCGTAATCATTGAGCCTACAAGCGGCAACACAGGCATCGGAATTGCTTCGGTTGCGGCGCAGATGGGTCTTAAGGTGATAATCACGATGCCCGAAACCATGAGCACCGAGCGCAGAAAGCTGCTTGCTGCCTACGGCGCAGAGCTTGTACTTACAGACGGCAAAAAAGGCATGGCAGGCGCAATCGAAAAGGCAAATGAGCTTGCCGCCGGAATCCCCGACAGCTTCATCCCTGCACAGTTTGATAATCCCGCAAACTGCATGGCGCACTATAAAACAACAGGCCCCGAAATATGGAACGATACCGACGGCACGGTTGATATTTTCGTTGCCGGAGTCGGCACGGGCGGCACGGTAACGGGAACGGGAAGATATCTTAAGGAGAAAAATCCCGAGATAAAGATAATTGCCGTTGAGCCTGCAGATTCACCGTTTCTTTCGGAAGGCAGAGCAGGTGCGCACGGCATTCAGGGCATCGGCGCAGGTTTTGTACCGTCGATACTCGACACAAACATATACGACGAAATCATAACCGTAACCACCGATGAGGCTTATGCCGCTGCAAGGCTTACGGTTAAAACAGAGGGAATTCTTATCGGAATTTCCTCGGGTGCGGCGCTCCATGCGGCAACGGTTATTGCGTCAAGACCCGAAAACAAAGGAAAAAATATCGTTGTTCTCCTGCCCGACGGCGGCGAGAGATATCTTTCCACCACAATGTTTGAATAAAGGAGATATGATGTGTTAAAAGAACTTAAAAAATTACGACTTAAAAACTTTCTTCTGCTCACCGTTGCAGGTATAGTGAATGCAATCGGAGTTACCGTTTTTCTTGCACCGGTAAACCTTTATGACAGCGGAATTTCAGGCACATCCATGCTCCTTGCACAGATAACCCCCGAAAAATTCACGCTTTCAATATTTCTTGTTGCGCTGAACATTCCTCTGTTCCTTTTCGGTCTGAAAAAACAGGGTGTAAAGTTCACCGTCTACGCCATATACACTGTTACGATTTATTCCGTTGCAGCATGGCTGATTACCGATGTTCTGCCGATTGATGTGAGCGTTGCTTCCCCTCTTGCAGGCACGGATTTGCTCCTTTGCGCTCTTTTCGGAGGCATAATTTCGGGCATCGGAAGCGGTCTTGCAATCCGTTTCGGCGGAGCGATGGACGGCATTGAGGTTATGGCGGTTATTTTTGCAAAACGGCTTACCATGACAGTAGGCACATTTGTTATGATTTATAACGTTGTGCTTTATATCATATGCGGAATAGCAATCCACAGCTGGATTCTTCCGCTTTATTCAATAGTAACCTATGCAGCCGCACTTAAAACAATAGACTATATCGTTGAAGGTATGGACCGTGCGAAGGGTGCAATGATAATCACTTCAAAGCCGGGCGAAATCTGTGCTGTGCTTTCCGAGGTTTTTGAAAGCGGAATGACCAAAATCAAGGCAGAAGGCGGTTATTCAAATGCCGAAAAAACCGTTGTATACTTTGTAGTCAACCGTTTTCAGGTTCCGAAAATGCGTGAAATTGTTCACGAGCTTGACCCCGAAGCATATATCACAATCAGCGAGGTTGCGGATGTATTTGCCGCAAATCAGGACAGAGCATAAAAAACACCGAGCACGGTAGCAATGCCGTGTTCGGTTATTTTTATATATTCAGATCGCCGCTTGCCGGATTATCAAGCAGTTTTCCGTCCTGCGAAAAACGTGAGCCGTGGCAGGGGCAGTCCCATGAATGCTCGTGCTTATTCCATTTCAGCGCACAGCCGAGATGTGGGCATCGGGGCTTTGAAAAGGTAAAAATATTTGCACCTGCTTCAATGATATTTTTGAAAAGCTGCGGATGAAAAACCGACCTTGATGGATAATATATCTCCTCATAGCGGTTTTTCTTTTTTGTTACCATATCGCAAAGAATCTGCGCCGCAGCCATCGACTGCGTCATCCCCCACTTATTGAATCCCGTTGCAACATAAAGTCCGTGCGAATCTTTGGCGTATCTGCCGATATAAGCCGAGCCGTCAAGGGTTATGCAGTCCTGCGCCGACCAGCGGTATTTTACTTTTGAATCGGGATAATATTTTTCAGCAAAGGCTTCAAGCGGTTTCCACCCGTCGGAGGGCTTACCCGTTCTGTGAGAACCGCCGCCGAGAAGAAGCAAATCGCCGTAATTCCTGAAAGAAAATCCGTTTTCGGCTCCGTCGAGGTACATTCCTTCAATATTCTGCGCATTCTCAAGAGCAAGGACATAAGAACGGTTCTGATGCATTTTCAGAAAAAAGGCACCGTGCTTATTGATAATCGGAAAATGAGTTGCAACGATTATCTTTGCCGCTCTTATGCTGCCGTAATCCGTAACAACGGTATCACCCTTGAATTCACGTGCTGATGTGTGCTCACGGATATTAAGATCCTTTGCAATTTCCGAAATGAACTTCAGCGGATTAAACTGTGCCTGATTTTGAAATTCAACAGCTCCCTCAACGGAAAAGGGAAGCGGAGTTTTATTTGTGTATGATGCGGGAATGCCGAGCTTTTTCAATGCATTTATTTCACTTGAAATACTCTGAGCATCGCCGACGGAATAAATAAAATTGCTTTTTTCTTCAAAATCGCACGGAATATCCCTGCAAAGCTGACGGTATTTTCGGAGCGCATTTTCGTTTGCCTGCCAGTACATTCTTGCATAATCAGTACCGTAAACATCAATCAATTTACTGTAAATCAGCCCGTGCTGCGAGGTTATTTTTGCCGTTGTGTTTTGCGTAACGCCGCTGCAGATTTCATCTTTTTCTATCAACAGATAATCGGCTCCTGCCTGCTCAAGCATGAACGCCGTGAGTATTCCTGCCATTCCGCCGCCGATAATCAGGATATCCGTTTTTATATCGCCCTCAAGCCTCGGAAATGAAGGCATTTTCTGTGTGTTTACCCAAACAGATTTCATATAATCACCCTGATTAGTATTTTCATTTCCATGGGATTTAATCGTGTTTGGTTTAGTTGATTTTTCCATATTTTTTAAAGTAAAAAGAAGAGATAATAAAGAATAGACAAAAACATAAACAGCATCAGATACCTTTCGTTCACTGTTATATGTTATCTATTCAAAATTATCCCTTATCTTTGCCTCGCAAGAGGCGCTGTTTGGCATTAACACATCGGTAGTATCTGTTTTTTCTGCTTTGATATTTGCTCGTTCCGATTTCACCAACCATAAACGCACCGCAGGTTCCGCAGAATAATTTTGTTGTCAGCCAATAATCGTCTTCGGCTTTTCGTTGAGCCGGAGCTTTTTTCAATGATAGAGTTGGGCGGAAACTGTTTGTTAGCAGAAAGTTTACAATTAAAACTTTTGTTCTGCTGAACTTTTCCATTAACGGCTGAAAGCAGTCCAGATTCAAAACCTCACAGAATGTATATACCGGGTCGGAAATTTCTATTATTTTTTCAATTTCCACTGGTAATTTTAATTGATATGGTGTATTATACATCCATGTGGTTTTGTTCGCATCTTCCTTAATCTAACAAAGAAATATAAGTAGCAAGTGAAATGAGGTAGTGGTTTGATTTTTCAAGCTATTACCTCATTTTCCTTGCCGCAAATAAATTTATTGGGAGGTCAGACTGAAAACAAGCACGTAAAGAATGATATATGTTGATTCGTTTTGGTTACTTGTTAGGTGTAAATAAAGGAGTTTGAATGTTTGAAAAGTGCTTTGTTTAAATTGCACATAATTAAACCTGCTAATTTGTGCAAAACACAGAAAAAATAAAAAACCGAAAAAATTTATGTAACATTTTGCGATTTTTGCCATTTATATATAGAAGTTCATTTCTGTATTTTAAATGAGAAAGGTGTTTTTATGGATTCATTAGTATGCAATGCAGTTGAAAAAGAAGCAACCAAGGCAAAGCTGATAGAATTTATGGAGCAAAATGATATCACATACAATTTGATTGATTGTTGCGGTTGTGAGCGATTCTGCATTGATTTTGGCAGAGAAGGAAATGCTTGCCAAAAGTATTGTTGCAATTCCGGGATTATAATCCAAACATGCAGTAAAGATGTTTGCAAAATTTATCCGCACGAAATTCTTTACATAGCAATTGAAGGCAGAAAATCTGTTCTATATCTCACCAACGGAAGAGTCGAAACAAACTATTTGTTTGATTATTGGAAGGGCATTCTTGACCTGAAAACTTTTGCACAACCGCACAACAGTTTTATCGTTAATCTCAACTATACAGATGAGGTTACGAAAAAGTTGGTAAAGGTAAAATACGGCGATAAAGAATATTCGGTTTACACATCTCTTAGGAAAATCGGCTCATTCAAAAAAGCATTCTTAAATTTCGGCAAGCGATAATATATTATATGATATATTTAAAAACACTGCGTTTTTGCTGAAAAACACTGCGTTTTTGTAAAAATCATTGAAAAAATTTTTGAAGTTTTATAATTATATTATATATTAATTGTTCAACATAGAGTGTGCTTTTAGGAAAGAAGGGGATTCCAATGGGCTAATTATAATTTGCAGCCCTATTTTACTTTTTATTTTAGAGGAGGAAAGCAGAAATGAATTTTAAACATCTTTTATCAATTGTTCTTGTTTTCGTGTTGAGCTTCGGATTATGTTCGTTTGCTCTTGCAGATGAAAATGCAGAAATCCTCGAAGGTTATACACCGATTTACACCGCAGAGGACTTGAACGACATCCGTAACAACCTTTCAGGCAAGTATGTTCTTATGAATGACATAGACCTCTCGACTTGTGAAAATTGGGAGCCGATCGGAACAAACAGCTCTCCTTTTACGGGTATGTTTGATGGTAACGGTTTTATGATAAGTTCATTAAAGATTTCAACAGAGAGTAATGTTTCCGGCAACACATATTATGGTTTGTTTGGTTATGCCAAAAACGCAAAGTTCAATAATGTTTATATCAAGAATTCTAGCATTATTGTAAAAGATCTGTCAAATGAAGTTACCAGAGGTTATGTGGGTAATCTTTTGGGTTATGGAAGCAGTATTACCATATCAAATTCAGCAACATCAGGCATTATTGATGTTTCAGGATTCAGCCATTGCAGTATAGGCGGAATAGTCGGTACAGTAAAAATGGGCAGCATAGATTGTTGCTCAAACTATTCCGAGTTAAATGCAGAAATTGAAGCAGAAGCTGTTCGAGTTTCTGTCGGAGGAATTTCCGGAGTTTCAACTGCTGTTGAAAACAAATGCTCTAATCATGGTGCGATTTCCGTTAAATCTGAAGAATCATCAGAAGACTGTGTTGTTAAAGTCGGCGGTATAGATGGTAACGGTTCTGAAAATTTAAAATTGGCAAACAGTTATAACAGAGGAAAAATATCAGTTGATTTTTCTTCAGAGGAAACTTATATAGGAGGTTTGTCCGGAGAATCATATATAACAGAAAATTCATATAATTTAGGCGATATAGTCTATCCTGATAATTTTATCGGATATGTTGGTTCGGTTTCCGGAAATGTTAACTCCGATGTGGTATATATCACTAACGAACCTGGCATGGAAAATGTTTATTATATCAACGATAATTTAAATCCTGCTTATGACACCAAACAAAACTTTGATGATTTAAGCGAGGAATATCGAAATAAAACTTACATTAATGTTAAACAGTTAACTGAGGATGAGTTTAAAAATCAGGAATCTTTTGTTGGCTTTGATTTTGAAACTGTTTGGGAGATGGAAGAAAACGGATATCCAATTTTACAGAATCAGCCGAATTTTTCAGAAAAGATTCCTGAAGAACCTACTACAGAATCCACAACTGAACCTTCGACAGAACCTTCAACCGAGTCGACAGCAGAGCCTTCAACCGAGCCTGTTACAGAACCGAATAACTCGATTTTAGATTATTTGGTAGGATTGTTTGCTAAAGTTGTAAAATGGATAAAAACCGCTTTTGAATTTTTGTTTAATATGTTTGTATGACTTCTTAATTAAAGGAGTGTTATATTTGAAGAATAATAAAATATTTTCAATTTTTTGGTTTTTGTTCTTTTGTTAAACACTTTCCCCATCATTTCATTTGCAGAGGAGCCATCTTCTTTAACTGTTTCTGATTTTAACAGTTTATTAGGAGAAATGATTAACGACCACGATGAAACATATAAGAAATAATTTCATATAATTGCTAAAAGGAGCGGTTGTTTTGCAACCGCTCCTTAAAAAATAACCATAAACACAAAATTTGCTAAAAAACGAAGTTCATTAGGCTTTAACAAATTAAAATGTGGGTGTTAAGTTGCTCAAACCAAGCAATAACTCTTCATAAAAAATAAAAGCCGAGAAATCCTAAAGAAATCTCGACGTTGGTGGACCCGGTGGGATTTGACTCGCGCCGCTGCGGCGGCTTGGTCGCTCGCAGTCACAACAGTCCACCGGACTGTTGCTCTGTACCGCTCGTCCTTCAAATCCCTTTCATAAAGAAACAACAGCACGCTCACAGAGAGTGCTGCTGTTTTCTTGGTGGACCCGGTGGGATTTGAACCCATGACCTTTCGGATGCGAACCGAACGCTCTCCCAACTGAGCTACGGGCCCGTTTGCATCAAAATTATATCTCTTTTTGATTTTATTGTCAACATGACTGTTTTCCGTATTTTTATCTGAACGAATTATTCTCTTGCATATTATCTCCTTTTGTGCTACAATAAATCAAATTTTGTTCAAACCGGTATGTATTTGAACGTGAAAGAAAAAGGTAATTTGAATGAAAAAAATGCTCCTTATGATAATAAACCCCCGTTCGGGCAGAAACAAAATCAACGATGACTTGCTCGAGGCAACCAATATTTTCGGCATGGAAGGCTACGGCATCACCGTTCTCAACACCACCAAAGCAGGCGATGCAACCACCTATGCCCGTGAATACGGCAAGGACTATGACATCGTTATCTGCAGGGGCGGTGACGGCACCTTCTGCGAAATGATGAACGGTATCATGGAGCTTGATAAAAAGCCTCTTATCGGCTATATCCCTGCAGGCACAACCAACGATTTGGGCAACACTCTCGGTCTGCCCATGAAGGCACGCAAAGCGGCACAGCTTATCGTTAAAGAGGATGCTCTCCCCTACGATATCGGCAAGTTCAACGGCAAATATTTCACCTATGTTGCATCCTTCGGCGCTCTGACGGAATGTTCATATGCTGCATCGCAGAGCCTTAAAAACAAAATCGGCAGATTTGCATATTTTTATGAGGCTGCAAAGGAAATCAAGGATATACATCCCATTCCCATGCGCTGCGTTGTTGACGGTCAGGTTTTTGAGGGCGAATATATTTTCGGTTCAATTTCCAACTCATACGTTATTGCAAAGGTTATTCACCTCGATAAAAATCTTGTTTGCATCAACGACGGCAAATTTGAGGTTCTTCTTGTTGAGAACCCTAAAAACGTAAAAGGCTGGACAACTACTCTTACCAGCGCACTCAAGCGTGACTTTGACGAAAGATACATAAAGCTTGTTAAGGGTTCACACATTGAGATCGAAACCCTCGACGGCTCTCCCCTTCCCTGGACTCTTGACGGCGAATACGGCGGCGACGATAACAAAGTTGTAATTGATGTTGAAAAGCATGCGTTCAATATGTTCCGTCCCGTTCAGGAAAACGAGGATATGAGTGAGAAAGCTGCAGTTGAAAAATAATCTGATATAATTCAAAAGGCTTGCATAGGTCAATTCCCATGCAAGCCATATTTTTTGGGTTTTATACATTTGTTTTTTCGCCCATTATCATTCTGAAAAGGATAACGCCGGGACGTGTATCAGCAAGCTTTTTCTTGATTTCCTGCGCCTTTGTAAGCTTTTGGGGAACGGGAAGAGGCTTTCTGAAACGTGCCATATCTCCGTCATCGCAGATGAACGGCTGAGTCATGCATATGCCGCCCTTGCCCTTGAGCTGCGCCCTTACATAGCAGCTTATTTTATCGCTCTTTTCACGGAGCTTTACCGTTGAAACCATTTCTCCGTCAGCCTCTGCGGTAACGCTTTCGATGATTTCGCCGTCGGCTATCCATTCGATTGCATTGCAGTTGATGCCCTTGATTGTTATTGTGTCGGCATCGTCATCAACAGTAATTTCCGTAACAACGGGAACTGCGCCTTCGCCCTTGAAATCCTCGCCGAGCTCATTTTTTGCATAGCGTGCAACGGCAAAGAAATTGCCGTTTTCCATAGCCTTGCGAAGATTTGCAAGCGAATATTCGGGAAGAATGAAATCCATAAATGCGGTATCAATTTCACAAACTCTGTGTGCATCACTGTTACCAAAGCCCCATACGGTTCTTTCACCCTCGGGGATAAGAGTTTTAAGAAGCTCATCCCAGAGAATTCTGTCGCTTCTGTTAGGCCTGTCATACATATTGAGAACCTCGATGCCGAGGCAGGATTTATATCTTCTCAGAAGGTCGGCAAAGAACGCAATGTTCTCGGGAACCTTTGCAACAGAGGGGTCTTTATATGCCTGAAGCCAGTCGGTGGGGTGGTTGATATGCGAAACACCGCCGCTTTCTTCAACAAGCTTTATCGGGGTTTCAAAATCATTTTCCTTGCCGTATTTTCCCTCATATGCATCGTTGGTGAAATATCCGTTGACGTGGTTTTTAACAAGAGTGAACATATTAAGTTCAATCGCATCGGGAACGCACATAATTCCCCTCTTTTTTGTCCTCAAATTTGCGGGAGTTCTGTATGTGCCGTTAAGGAACGCTTTATACTGCTCGGTTGTGGGATGGCTGCGCTTGCCGTGCCAGAGATACTGGAAGGTGAAAAGAGGAATTTTTGAAGGCTCTTTATCCCATTCCTTGCCCAAAATACCGTGCTCGGCAAAAGCAAGAATATCAAAATCGTTATCGTAAAAGCCCTCAATCATTTCGGTCATGGTAAAATTCGCATCGCTGTAGGTAGAATGGGTATGAAGATTGGTTTTGTAGTGATTTTCGCTGTTTTTAATAAGCTCATTCACATCAGCATAAGGATTTGTAATTTTATAATCAGCCATAATATACCTCCGATAAATATATTTCTATTTTAAATTATATCACATTGAAGAAAAATATCAAGAAAAAAGTGTTTTGTTGACAACTCTGTATTGCTTATGATAAAATTTAAGCACAGAGGTGAAGAAAATGAAAGGTAAAACCGTTATTCTGATGATTATTTCGTGTGCATTAATTATTTCAGCTTCAACTGTAGCATACGCAACACAAGGCGATATCGCCGTCATTGGCGGTGCAGACGGTCCGACTGCAATCTTTGTTGCAGAGCCTGACCCAACTTTCCTTTTCGTAGCTTTGGCTGTTGCGGTAATTTCGCTTGTTATTATTGCAATCATTATCTTAAAAAGAAGAAAGAAAAAATAAATAGTACATTTTACCAAAAAAGACCGTTTTTTACGGTCTTTTTTGTTTCGGTAAATATTGACTTTAAAATGTATTTTGGGTATCATAATAGGGTAAAAATATTATAATGGCGGGAGTTTTGGATATGATGAAAAATACCGAAAAAACCATGGAAAAAATCGTTGCTCTCTGCAAGGGCAGAGGCTTCATCTTTGCAGGCAGCGAAATTTACGGCGGCCTTGCAAACACTTGGGACTACGGTCCCCTCGGCGCAAGAATGAAGAATAACGTTAAGGATACCTGGCGCAAGCGCTTCATTCAGGAAAGAAAAAACAGCTACGAAGTTGATGCCGATATCCTCATGCATCCCAGAGTATGGGAAGCAAGCGGCCATGTTGGCAGCTTCTCCGACCCTCTTCTTGACTGCAAGGAATGCAAAATGCGTCACAGAGCAGATAACCTCATCGACGACTTCAATCCCGATGCTCATGCAGACGGCATGACAAAGGAGGAAATGTTTGAGTATATCAAAGCAAACTCAATCCCCTGCCCCCACTGCGGCAAGCATAACTTTACAGACATCAGAGAATTCAACCTGATGTTCCAGACCTTCAGAGGCGTTACAAACGACAGCAAGAGCGTTATCTATCTCCGTCCCGAAAACGCTCAGGGTGAATATGTTAACTATCTCAATGTTCAGAGAACAATGAGAGCAAAGCTTCCCTTCAGCATCGGTCAGATAGGCAAGGCTTTCAGAAACGAAATCACTCCCGGTAACTTCACCTTCAGAACAATCGAGTTCGAGCAGATGGAGTTCCAGACCTTCTGCAAGG
>CAZJOH010000037.1:0-21895 GCA_964547575.1 uncultured Clostridium sp. | reverse complement strand
CGAACCCGGTAAAAACAGCCCCTACAGAAACCGTTCGGTTGAAGAAAACCTTGACCTTTTTGAAAGAATGACAAAGGGTGAATTTGCAGACGGCGAAAGAACTCTCCGTGCAAAAATTGATATGGCTTCTCCCAATATCAATATGCGTGACCCCGTTATCTACAGAATTGCACACGTTACCCATCATCAGACGGGCGATAAGTGGTGCGTATATCCCATGTACGACTTCGCTCATCCCCTCTCCGACGCAAGAGAGGGCGTTACCTATTCTCTCTGCTCTCTTGAATTTGAAAATCACAGACCTCTTTATGACTGGTTCATCAAAGAAATCGGCTTTGAAGAGCCTCCCAGACAGATTGAATTTGCCCGTCTTAACCTCAACTACTGCGTAACAAGCAAGAGATATAACCTTGCAATGGTTCAGAACGGAATCGTTGACGGTTGGGATGACCCCAGAATGATTACCCTCAGCGGTATGAGAAGAAGAGGATATCCCGCAGCGGCTGTTCGTGATTTTATAACCCGTATCGGCGTTTCAAAGGCAGACAGCGTTGTTGACTACGGTCTGCTTGAAGCATGCGTAAGAGATAATCTTAACGAAAACGCACCCAGAGCAATGGCTGTTCTCCGTCCTCTCAAGGTTATCATTGATAACTACCCCGAGGGACAGAGCGAGGCTATCGAGGTTGAAATCAATCCCCTCAAGCCCGAACTCGGCACAAGAACCGTTCATTTCTCAAAAGAGATTTATGTTGAACGTGATGACTTTATGGTTGAACCTCCCAAGAAATATTTCAGACTTTATCCCGGTAACGAGGTTCGTCTTAAAAGTGCATATCTCGTAACCTGCAACAGCTGGGAAACAGACGAAAACGGCGAGGTTACATGCCTTCACTGCACATATGACCCTGCAACCAAGGGCGGCGATGCACCTGACGGCAGAAAGGTCAAAGGTACAATTCATTGGGTAAGCGCTTCAGACTGCACACCCTGTGAAATCAGACTTTATGACCGTCTTTTCAATGTCGAAGACCCTATGGCAGACGGCAAGGAGAATTATCTTACACATCTCAACCCCAATTCCCTTGAAATTCTTGAAGGCTGCCTTGTTGAAGGCGGAATTAAGGAGGCAAAATGCGGCGATTCATTCCAGTTTATGCGTCAGGGTTATTTCTGCGTTGATAAGAATTCAACAGATGAAAAACTCATTTTCAACCGCACCGTTGCTCTTAATTCCTCGTGGAAATAAATAACAGAAAGGATTTTTGCCATGAAATATGTTTATCGCATCGTAAATGCACTTCTTGCGGCAACAATCTTCCCCGTAGTGCTTTTGCTTGAATTTGTTCTTATCAGACTTTCAACCTCGCTTTTCGAGGCAGGTCTTGAGGAAACACTCACGCTTAAGCACATCATCGGATTTTTTACCGGTTCAGACACAATCGTCGGCTTTACTTACAATGATATAAGGACCTCCGGTCCCCTTGAATTCCCCGAAGCACTTGAACCCGTAAAGGCTCAGCTTATTGCAACTGTTGTTGCTTTTGCAATTGCAATCGCTGCCGCCATATTCATCATTATATGGTCGATATGCAGCAACAAGAGAATCCCCGTTGTAATCAGCTCGGTTATCGGAATTGCTTCGGTAATTATAATGAATGCATGCTTTAACTCAGCTGCCGCACCTCTCATTGACGGCACAATAAACGTTGTTAAAATATTTTCTTCCAGCTGGCTTATTTCCCTTCTTGGCGAAATAGTTTTTGTTGATACGCTTTGCTTCGCAGGCTTCCAGAACGGAATGATTATAGTTTTTGTTGCTATTCTTATCTGGACAGCATCTTTCTACATCGTTGAAATCGGCGAACCCAAAGAAGAAAAAGCTCTTAAAAAAGCAAAGAAATCTCATAAATAAGAAATTTTTACATACGAATATCAAGCTCCTTATCGGTTAAAATAAGCATAAACGAAGCTTTAGTAAGGAGTAAATGATATGAAAAAAACAGCACTTGTTCTTTGCGTTGCGGTTATGCTGTTCGCACTTGCCTTTGCAGGCTGCAAGGGTGCCGACGGCGGAAAGGTCACTGACAAAAGCGAGGATACTCCAATCCTCACTCAGCTTGAAACCGAGCTTTCCACCTTGGCAGAGGATATTACGGATGTTATGCCCGATATGACCGACAACATGACAGGCAATGTGACCGACACAAGCAATAACAACACAACAATGTAAATTCAAAACACCGTTGGTATCATACCGACGGTGTTTTTTTGCAAAAAGCTCCCCTGCGTTTTCACGCAGGGGAGCATTGTTTGGTTATTCGGTTTTATCCGTCAATTAAATAGCACCGCCGAAGCCTGTTGAAAGGCCGTTGAAGAGTGCTTTAAGAAGTGCACCCCAGTTGGTGGGATCAAGCCATGCCTTTGAGATGGTAAGAGGATCGATTCTGATAGCAAAGCCATTTTCGAACTCAAACTTGGGAATGAAGCCGATGATGATAAGTCTATCGGGAAGAGCGTTGAGAGGCTCTGCGTTTTCTTTATCAACAGGCTTATTCATGTACCAGAAGTGCTTCTGGAAGCACTTATCAAGAGCACTGCGGAGAGCACCGTCAGTATTGTAAACTCTGAAGAAGAAGTCGCTATGTGCCATCCACTCTACCTGGAAGATAAGATTATACTTAGCAATTGTTGAACCTTCGATATCGCTGATACCTTCGTTCCAGTTTTCCTTATTGTAGATATCTTCTTCGTTATCGCTCTTAACGTAGTAAATCTTCCAATTTACAACTTCGTAGTTTGTTCCGGGTCTGTTTGTTTCAGAAACTGTTGACATTCTGATCATGTTTGCGATTGACTGAAGCTCGCCATCGGGGATGTCGTTTTCAACGTCAACGCCGTCGAAGAGAAGTCTGCTGTACTGACCGCTCTTAATCATTGTTTCCTTAAGTTCAACGGGAGCATCTTCTGTACCGTAGTTATAGTCAAGGTAAACAGAGAGTGATCTGCCGACATATGTTGCATAAACTTCAACACCGTATGCAGGCATATTAGAGGGTCTGCTTGAGCCGTCTGCAAGCTTCCAGAGTGAGAAGCGCTTTCCTTCGGGAAGGTTTGCATTTACGGTTTCAAGAGCTGCTGCATAAGCTGAATTAAGATTTTCACCGGTCTTAACCTGAACAGCAGGCATTGCTGTGTAAACAAGGCTGCCTTCTGCATCAACTTCGCCTGTGCTGTAGTATGCTACGAAATCGTAGTAGAGAGCTTCCCAGAAGCCCTTAATGCTGATCTTTTCGTTAAGTGTAACTGCCGAGATAACTGCAGGAGTAATTACTACTTCCTGAGTGATGTCGAAATCAACAAGCTGAGCAGCCTGTATACCAACCTTCCAGCCGGTGAACTTGTAGCCGTTAACGTTTCTGTAGGGACCGCCTGCCTGTTCAGCATTTTCTATGCCGATTTCGGGAAGAATGCCTTCTGAGCCGTCTTCCTTAACGAGAGTCATTTCGGAAAGCTTGAATACATCGCCTACTGTGTAGGTACCTTCGGCTGTGATTGTTTGCTTAAGAGCGGAAGCATTGTTAACGATGAACTCGATGGTATATTCAACGAGATTATAGTTAGCTGTGAATGTGTAAGTTGTGCCGTTTGCAAAGTCAAGAGCAATGCCGCCTGCGGGATACTCATTGCCTTCTTCATCTGTCCAGTTTGCAAACTTATAGCCGGTATGAGCAGCAGGTGCTGTTACATATGCAATAGCAGTCATATAAGTATCTTCTGTTGCCGAAGAAGAGAAGCTCTTAACTTCTTCTGTGTAATCTTCTGTTTTGAAGCCGTCTTCATCGAATACGGGAGTCTTGATTGTTACATCAAACTTAATGCTTGTGTAGATATAAACATCCTTGTTGCCTTCGGTCATTGTGATATCGGTTCTGATTGCAGTTTCCTCGCTGAATGTATCAGCTGAACCCGCAACAATATACTGAACTGCACTGCTGCCGAAGTTTGCTTCATTAACAAGATCCTTAAGGACACTGATCTTAAGAGCTGAACCTGCATCTAAGTACTTGGTTGTGATAACCTTCCAGCCGCCGTTTTCATAGTCACGGCCCCAGATTGTTGCTGTGCTGTTATATGCTGTCCAATCGCCGTAGAATTCTGTGTCTTCTGTGTAATTGTAAGCACCGATAGCAACTGCAGAGCTTACCTTTTCACCTGTTGCAGCGTTAATCCATCCTGCAAACTTGCTGTCAACCTTCATTGCAGCAAGTTCAGTTGCACTGCCGTATGTAAGAGGTGACTTGTAAATAACATCAACCGACTTGATTGCTTCTTCGCCTGCTTCGTATGCGGCCTTGTCAAGATAGAACTTTGCAGTGAATGTGTCTGCTGTCCACTTAACCTTTGCGGTTGCACCCTTTGTGCTTTCAACCTTTACGGTTGCGGGTTCCCATGCAGCCGTATAGCCTGCCTTTTCGGGGAGGGGAAGAGCCGTGAGGTCATATTCCTCGCCGAATGCTACCTTAACTGTTACCGAACCGTCGTCATTCTTGACTGCGCCTTCGGGAAGAACTGAGTCTTCTGCAAATGCGCCGCCGTCAAGATTAATCTTAATATCAAATTTATCTGTTGTGAGAACTGCTGTGTATGTGAGAGCTTTCTGACCCATTGTTGTGTTGATTTCAACAAGCTTGCCTGTTGAATCAGCCCAACCGATAAGATTTTCAACTTCGGGGATTACGATTGTATCGCCTTCAGCATAATCTGCTGTTGCAATTACTGTACCGTCAACATTTACGAATTTAACTGTTTCAACGGAAGCTTCAACATCATTAGGATTTGTGCCGATAGTGAAGGTGTGGTATGTGTCATCAAGAATAAGTGTAACAATGTTGTATCTGCTGGAAATTGTTTTTGATGTACCTGCTGTACCCTCTGTATCAGCTGTGAATACGTCAGCAAGTCTTCTTGTGTCACCGGCACCGGTATTGGGGTTAATCTGATTCTTCCAGATTGCTGCGGGTGAGAATGACTGACCCTGTTCGCCGTCTGCAAGATCGTCCTTAACTCTTACGTACCACATTGTCCACCATGTATCTTCTGTCATGGGGAAGTTGTGGTTCCATGATGTTGTTGTGATACCAACGTTTGACTTAACAAGATCCCAGTTGGAATATGTTGCTTCGTCGATTTCACAGAAGCCCATCTGTGTTGCAATCTTGGTTGCGGGAAGAGCTGTAAGTGTGTGGTATGTTGCAACGTTGGGAGCTGCATAGGGATGGTCGGGGTTCATGAGTGAACCGTCTGTAAACTTAAGGTTGCCTTCGTAGTCATCATTTTCGTATGTTGTCGAAGTGCTGGCTGTTGTGCTTGTTACGACACGAACGTCAAAGAAGTCTCTTTCGTAAACAAGGTGAGGATATGAAGTTGAGATGTACATATCGGAAAGAACGGTCATGTGGTATTCAAGCCAGTCACCGGGCTGAACATAACCGTCGGTAAGTTTGCCGTTTGCCACTTCAACTACATCGATACCAACGTATACGAACTGATCGTATTTTGCATCGATTTCTGCGTATGTTGCTACGTTTGTTGTGCCTACAGCTGCACTTGCTGCAGGAGCAATGAGATCACCAAGGAATGCGAATGTTCCTGCAAGCATTGCGAAACAAAGCACAAGGCTGATGACCTTTTTAAATTTGGACATATGTTTTCCTCCCTTAAATAAAATTTCAGATGTGTGGTCTGAATGAAGTTGTAAAACACTTCAGTCCATTTTTACTCAATAATTATTGCATATTTTATAAAATAAAGCAATAGTAAAAAAACAAATAAATAATGCTGTAACATTTTTTGTTTATTTTCGCCAAACTTTAAGCGTCAAATTCGTGCAACTTTACTCCTGCGTGCCGCCTCGGCAACAGCCTTTGCAACAGCAGGTCCGACCCTTTCATCAAACGCTTCGGGGAGAATATATTCGGGGCAGAGTCTGTCCTGCGAAACAAGGTCTGCAATCGCATGTGCGGCGGCAAGCTTCATTTCTTCGTTGATATCGGAAGCTCTTACGTCAAGAGCACCTCTGAATATACCGGGAAAAGCAAGCACATTGTTGATTTGATTGGGAAAATCGCTTCTGCCCGTACCGACTACCGCTGCACCTGCCGCAAGAGCCTCGTCGGGCATTATTTCTGGCGAGGGATTTGCCATAGCCATGACAACGGCGTTTTCAGCCATCGACGCAACCATTTCCCTGCTCACTATTCCGCCTGCGGAAACGCCGACGAAAACATCTGCGCCCTTCATTGCATCGGCAAGAGTGCCCGTAATACGGTTTTTATTTGTGAAATCGGCAAGTTCATCAAAAGCGGGAGAAAGAGGCTGACCCTTGCAGATAATACCCTCTCTGTCGCTCATGATTATGTTGCCTGCTCCGCATGCATTGAGAAGCTTTGCAATCGCCGAGCCGGCAGAGCCCGCACCGCTCATTGCAACAGTGCAGTTTTCAAGCTTTTTGCCTACGCAGCGAAGTGCGTTGAGAACAGCCGCAAGCACTACAACCGCCGTGCCGTGCTGGTCATCATGGAACACGGGAATATCGCAGATTTCCTTTAGTTTTCTTTCGATTTCAAAGCATCTCGGGGCTGCAATATCTTCAAGATTTATACCGCCGAAGCTGCCTGCAAAAAGCGAAACGGCATTGACAATTTCATCCGTATCCTTTGAACGGATACAGAGAGGAATTGCATCAATATCTGCAAAAGCCTTGAAAAGAAGGCACTTACCCTCCATAACGGGCATACCTGCCTCGGGGCCGATATCGCCCAGACCGAGAACAGCCGTACCGTCGGTTATAACGGCAACAGTATTCCATCTTCTCGTAAGCTCATAGCTTTTATTTATGTCTTTCTGAATTTCAAGGCAGGGAGCGGCAACGCCCGGAGTATATGCAAGAGATAAATCCTGCTTGCAGGCGGCGTTTGCCCTTGCTTTTGTTTCGAGCTTACCTTTCCATTCGTAATGAAGCCGCAAAGACTCCTTTAAATAGTCCATTTTAACATCTCCGTTAATTATTTTGCCCAGCCCATTGAGCATTCAACAGCCTTTTTCCAGCCTGCATAAAGTTCGTTTCTGTGTTCAATATCCGTTTCGGGTTCAAAAACTCTTTCAACCTTACGGTTATTCTGGATTTCTTCCTTGCTTTCCCAAAGACCGACAGCAAGACCTGCAAGATATGCCGCACCGAGAGCCGTTGTTTCAACATTCTTCGGACGGTTAACGCTGCATCTTATCATATCCGCCTGAATCTGCAGCATGATATCGCTGACGCTTGCGCCGCCGTCAACACGAAGCTCCGTAAAATCAATGCCCGAATCGGATTTCATTGCCTCGAGAAGGTCTGTTACCTGATATGTAATCGCTTCAAGCACACTTCTTGCGATATGTGCTCTGTTTACGCCTCTTGTAAGACCCACAAGAGTACCTCTTGCATACATATCCCAATAAGGCGCACCGAGACCCGTAAAGGCAGGAACAAAATAGATTCCGTTTGCATCGGCAACGCTTTCCGCAAGCTCGTCGCAGCGCTTTGCGGTATCTATCATATGCAGCTCGTCACGCAGCCACTTGATAACCGAGCCTGCGTTGAAGGCCGAGCCTTCAATTGCATATTCAACCTCGTTTCCGATACCCCACGCAACACCCGTAACAAGATTATTCTTTGATTTTACACGGTTTTTACCCGTATTCATGAGCAGGAAACAGCCTGTGCCGTAAGTGTTTTTAGCCTGACCCGGCTCAAAGCAGCCCTGACCGAAAAGTGCGGCAGGCTGGTCGCCGATTGCGCCGCAGATAGGGATTCCTTCAAGAAATTCAAGACCTAAAATTCCCTTTGAAACCCTGCCGTAAATCTTGCTTGAGGGTACGGGTTCGGGAAGAATTGACATGGGAATTCCGAGCTGTTCGCACAGATATTTATCCCAGCAAAGATTATCAACATCAAAAAGCATGGTTCTCGATGCATTGGAATAGTCGGTAACATGAACGCTGCCGCCCGTAAGATTCCAGATGAGCCATGTTTCAACCGTTCCGAAAAGAAGTCTGCCCTGCTCGGCAAGCTCTTTTGCAGAAGGAACATTATCGAGAATCCACTTTATTTTGGTAGCGGAAAAATATGCGTCAACAACAAGACCCGTCTTATCTTTTATATAGTCTTCAAGTCCCTGAGCCTTTAATTTCTCGCATATTTCAGCCGTTCTGCGGCACTGCCATACGATTGCGTTATAAACAGGCTTGCCCGTCTGTCTGTCCCAGAGAATTGTTGTTTCACGCTGATTTGTGATACCTATGCCTGCGATATCCTCGGGATTTATGCCGCCCTGCATTATGCAGGAGGAAACCGCCTGAAACTGGCTGTAAAGTATCGAAAGGGGGTCATGCTCAACCCAGCCTGCCTGAGGATAAATCTGTTCAAATTCGTTCTGTGCCTTGCTTACGATGTTGCCTTTTTTATCGAAAACTATCGCTCTGGAGCTTGTTGTACCCTGATCGAGGGCAAGAACATATTTTGCCATGGATTTCATCCTTTCTTACTTTCTTATTTTACTCCGAAATACTTGATTGCGTTGTTATAGGAAATATCCTCTGCAATTTTGCAGAGCGTTTTTTCGTCATAGGGATAAAGACCCTGTGCCACCATGTCGCCCATGAGTCCGCACATAATTCTGCGGAAATATTCGTGTCTGGGATAGGAAAGGAAGGAACGTGAATCCGTAACCATGCCAACAAATTTACCCAGCGCACCAAGGTTTGCAAGAGCCTTCATCTGCTCTCTCATGCCATCAATATTATCATTGAACCACCATGCGGATCCGAACTGAATTTTGCTCTCTGCTTCGGCAGTCTGGAAATTGCCGAGCATTGTTCCGAGAACATAGTTATCCTTGGGATTGAGGGTAAAAAGTACTGTTCTGGGGAGCTTTTCTTTAACCGCAAGGCTGTCAAGGAAGCGTGAAAGCTTACCTGCAATTTCCTTATCGTCAATTGAATCGAAGCCTGCATCAGGACCGATTTTGTTGAACATAAGAGTATTGTTGTTTCTGATGGGTCCGATATGAAGCTCCATTCCCCAGCCTCTTTCTGCATATTCTGCCGCAAGAACGGAGAGAAGTGCTGTTTTGAATTTATCAGCCTCAAGAACTGAAACAGCATTGCCGTTTTTAGCCGAAGCAAAAATTGCCTCAAGCTCCTCTGCGGTTGCTTCTTCATAGGGAACATAGGAGAATGCGTGGTCACTCGCACGGCATCCCATGGATGCAAAGAAGTCAATTCTCTCTTTGAGAACCTCGCAAAGCACGGCAAAGCTGCAGATTTCTCTGCCTGCCGTCTTTTCCATATCGGCAAGCCACGGCTTCCATGCGGGAAGGTCGATTCCGAGAGCCTTGTCGGGTCTGAATGCGGGGAGAACCTTGCACTTGAAATCAGTTTCGGCTATAAGCTTATGGTATTCAAGGGTATCGGCAGGGTCATCGGTTGTGCAAAGATGGGAAACATTCGATTTTTCGATAAGCTCCCTCGGAGTAAAGCCGCCTGCTTTTATTGCGGCATTTGCTCTGTTCCAGATGTCGTCGGCAGTATCTGCATTGAGAATATCGTAAATTCCGAAATATCTTCTCAGCTCAAGATGGCACCAATGATACATGGGATTGCCGATAAGATAGGGCATAATTGACGCAAACGCCTTGAATTTTTCATATCCGCTTGCATCGCCCGTTATATATTTTTCTTCAACGCCGCAGGAACGCATTGCACGCCACTTATAATGGTCGCCTGCAAGCCAGAGCCATGCAATATCCTCAGGCTGTTTATTTTCGTAAATTTCTTTGGGTGAAAGGTGGCAATGCCAGTCAAAAATCGGCATTTTATCCGCCGCCTCAAACATCTTTACAGAAGGCTCATTATAGAGCAGAAAATCCTTATCCATGAATTCTTTAATCATATTTATACCTCCGATTATTTACCGTTTTTGCGAAGAAGATCCTGCTTGAGTTCCCAAAGGGGCTGCGAAAGGTCAACATAATAATTATGAGGATTTTCAAATCTCGTAACCTCGTCCCAAAGAGTATCCACCTGCTCCGTGCAGTAATTTCTGATTTCTTCAATGCTTTTCTTTTTAAACACGCATTTTCCGCCTGCGAAAAGAGGCTCAAGAAGCTCTCTTGCGGTGTAGTTTGTAACGGTTTTGCGCTTCCATGTGTAGTCGGGATCAAAAAGCTCATAGGGCTGAGTTTCGTCAACCGTTTCACCTGCAAGGGTAATAAGGTCGGCTATCGCCTTGCCGTCTTCCTTATCGTAAAGTCTGTAAACTCTCTTGTTACCGGGAGTTGTAATCTTCTGAACATTCTCGCTCAGCTTGATTTTGGGAACAACCTCGCCGTCTTTTTTAACGCCGACAAGCTTATAAACACCGCCGAGAACGGGACATGCCGAGGAAGTGATGAGTCTTTCGCCAACGCCGAAGGAATCAACCTTTGCACCTTGGATAAGCATATCACGGATGATATATTCATCAAGCGAGTTTGAAGCAACAATTCCGCAATCGGGATAGCCTGCCTCATCAAGCATTTTTCTTGCTTTTCTTGAAAGATAAGTGATATCGCCGCTGTCAATTCTGATTCCCTTGGGACGCTTGCCCATAGGTTTGAGCACCTCGTCAAAAACCTTGATCGCATTTGGAATGCCCGATTTGAGAACGTTATAGGTATCAACAAGGAGCGTACAGCTGTCGGGATATTCCTTTGCATAAGCGGTAAACGCATCAAGCTCCGAATCGAAAAGCTGAACCCAGCTGTGAGCCATTGTTCCGAGTGCGGGAACACCGAACATCTCATCGCTTATTGTGCATGCAGTACCGACACATCCGCCGATATAAGCAGCCCTTGCACCGTAAATTGCACCGTCGGCACCCTGTGCACGCCTTGAACCGAATTCCATAACTGCCTTGCCGTTTGCCGCCTTTGAAATGCGGTTCGCCTTTGTTGCGATAAGGCTCTGATGATTAATGCAAAGAAGCACCATTGTTTCAATAAACTGCGCCTGAATAACGGGACCCTTTACCTTTACTATGGGTTCACCGGGAAAAATCGGAGTACCCTCGGGAATTGCCCACACATCGCAGGCAAATTCAAAGTTTGCAAGGTAATCAAGGAATTCCTCGCTGAAGCCCTTGCTGCGGAGATATTCAATATCTTCAGATGTGAAATTAAGGTTTGAAAGATAGTCAACAAGCTGTTCAACGCCTGCCATGATAACATAACCGCCGCCGCACGGAACTTTTCTGTAGAACATATCAAAATATGCGATTGTGTCCCTGAATCCGTTTTTGAGATAGCCGTTCGCCATAGTGATTTCATAGAAATCCGTAAGCATTGTCAAGTTTCGTTCAGACCTGATGTTTTCCATATTGATTCCTTCTTTTGTTCCTTTATTTTGTAAGTCTGCGGACATCATCCTCTTTGCCGAGAACAAGAAGATGCTCGTCTTTTTCAAAACGTCTTTCGCCCGTAATGACAGGTTTAACCTCGCCGCCCTTTTTGGTTGCAAGAACAACAAGATTATATTTTACTCTGAAATTGAGGTCTTTAACGGTTTTGCCGACCCAGCGGTCAAGAACATCAATTTCAAAAATAGAATATTCGCTGCCGAGATTGATATAATCAAAAATATGCTCGCTGCTTTCACGCACGGCATATCTCTCTGCCATGTTTTTCTCCGGATAAATGACCGCATCCGCACCGTTGCGAAGCAGGAATTTCTCCTGAATATCTCTGTCCGCCTTGCTGATAACCCTCTTTGCGCCGCATTCTTTGAGCAGACTCGTTATTTCAAGGCTGTTCTGGAAATTCTCGCCGATGCAGACGAAGCACGTGTCAAACGACGGAATATCAAAGGTTTTGAGGACTTCAACATTTGTGCAGTCGCCTATTTTTGCGCTGACAACATATGGAAGCATATCCTCAATTGCCTCCTCGTCACGGTCAACTATCATTATTTCGCAGTCCTGCTTTGCAAGGCTCCGGCAAAGGTGATGACCGAAGTGACCCATGCCTATTATAAGAAACGATTTCATTTTTTCACCTTATCCTATCGTAATTTTTTCTCTCGGATTCTTAACGGGCGGTGCGGCTTTTTTCTCCATAAGCGCAAGTGCAAACGATACACTGCCTACCCTTCCGCAAAACATAAGAAATGCTGCAATGAGCCTTGAAGCGGTTGCAAGGTCACGGGTGATTCCCGTAGTCATTCCGACCGTGCCTATTGCCGAAACGCATTCAAAAATAACATCCGAAATTTCAAATTCGGGCTGAATGGCAAGAATTGCAATGATGCCGAAAATCGTAAGGCTCATATTCGTGAAAACAACAGAGCTTGCTTTATGAATCGCATCTTTTTCAAGCCTTCTGCCGAAGATGCCCTGCGACTGCCTGCGTGTTATGCCGTTAAAGGTTGATATCGCAATAACCGCAAGAGTTGTTGTTTTGATACCGCCTGCCGTTGAACCCGGTGAACCGCCGATAAACATAAGGATAACGGTAAGAATTTTGCTTGCAGGCGAAAGCGCTGCCGTATCCGTTGAATTCATGCCTGCCGTTCTTGCCGTTACGGAATCGAAAATCGCATTGAGCAGACTCTGACCGAAGCCGAGGCCCTCATTCGTGAAATTGCGTTCAAATATCATAAAAAGTATGCACGGAACGACAAGCAGGATTGCGGTAACGGTTAAAACAATTTTTGTATGAAGCTGATATCGTCTGAATTTCAGCTTTTTCTTGCTGATATCGTCCCACACAAGGAAGCCGATACCGCCGATGATAATCAGCATCGATGCCGTGAGGATTACCACCGCATCATCCGAAAAGCTTACAAGCGATGAATAAGGCTCTTTTATGCCCATGAGGTCAAATCCTGCGTTACAGAAAGCGGAAATCGAATGGAAAACAGAATACCAGATTCCCTTTGCAGCTCCGAATTCGGGAATAAATCTTGTTGCAAAAAGCACCGCACCGATGCCTTCAAATATCGCCGTTCCGATAACTATTTTCTTTGTCAGCTTTGTTATGCCGCCGATATGCTCGGTATTGATGCTTTCAACCATGATTTCTCGCTCACGCAAACCCATTTTCCGCTTTAAAAGCATGGAAAACATTGTTGCTATCGTCATGAATCCGAGACCGCCGATTTGTATGAGCGATATGATAACAACCTGACCGAAAAATGACCAGCTTGTTGCTGTATCGAGAACGATAAGACCCGTAACACATGAGGAGGAAACCGCCGTAAAAAGTGCAGGCACAAGCCCTGCGCTTTCTCCGCTCTGCGACGATACGGGAAGCATCAGCAAAAGCGTTCCGATAACAATTATACTGATATATCCGAGGGCTATTAATCTTGTCTGTGAAAATTTTCGTTTCATAATAAAGCCTCTGAAATTTGGTTTATATAGTATGATACCATATATATATCAGTTTTTCAATAAAAAATCAAGGCTGTTTCGCTTGTTGAAACAGCCTTGAAAAAAGTTATTTTAGATTTCGGGAATATCAAGCTCGATTTCTCTGCCAAGCTCTGCGGAACGTGAAATACCGTCGATAATAGCCTGATTATAGAGAATCTGGCTGCAGGGAACGGGAGCCTCGCCGCCTTCCTTGACAGCGTCAACAAATGAGCGGATTTTGATATCGAAGCAGTCAACATCATTCTTCTTCATGGGAATATATGTTTCGATCTGCTCGCCTGCGATTTCGTGATAAATTACAAGAGGACCGCCGATGCTGCCGTTCCAGCATTCGGTTGAGGGAACTCTTACGGAGCCCTTTGTGCCCATGATGATTGTATCACCCGGGGTATCAAGGTTCATTGCCCATGCAATTCTGAAGTCAAGGATTATGCCGCCTTCAAGACGGATAAAGCCTGCTGCAAAGTCATCAACGCCGAAAACATCGTGATGCTCATAGTCGGGGCTCTTGCCGAAGAAATCGGACTTATAGCCCGAAACCGTGAGGGGCTTGGGATAACCGATTGAATTGAGAACCATATCAAGTGAATAGCAGCCGATATCGCCGAGAGCGCCGATACCTGCGGTATCCTTTTCGATGAAGGAGGTGCCGAAGGGAGTGGGAATGCCTCTTCTTCTGCCGCCGCCTGTCTGGATATAATAAATCTTGCCGAGCTCACCCGACTGAACAACTCTTTTGAGCATCTTCATGTTCTCATCAAATCTGGGCTGGAAGCCGATTGAAAGAACTGCATCGCTTGCCTTTTCAGCCTTGCAGATTGCAACAGCCTCGTCAAGAGTAACGCACATGGGCTTTTCAAGAAGAACGCTTACGCCGTGTTCGAGAGCATAAATTGTGCATTCTGCATGGGTTGCGTTATATGTGCAAACGCTTACTGCATCGCAGATGCCTGCATCAATAAGCTCCTTATGGCTGGGGAAGAATTTAACATCTCCGTCAACGCCGTATCTCTCGCAGAAAGCTTCTGCCTTGCCGGGAACAAGGTCTGCCGCTGCAACGATTTCAACATCGGGGCATTTCTGGTATGCCTTAACATGAGCCTCTGCAATCCAGCCCGTACCGATGATACCGACTTTGATTTTCTTGCTCATATCTCTTACTTTTTCTTCTGCGGGAGCTTCTTTGAACTTATCAAGGATATTTGACATAATATTACCTCACTTTCAAATTTTTAAAAGATGATTATTTACCAATTGAGAGTTTTGAGATATTCTCTGCTGAGTCTTACCGAATTTTCGGGAGTTTCGCCCTTTGCGGGGTTATCCTGCTCAACAACAACCCATTCAGCGCCTGCTTCTTCGCATGCCGCAAGAATTGCAGGCATATCCTGAACGCCGTAGCCTACGGGCATAAACGAGAATGCATCCTCTTCCTCCTGCTCCGAGCCTTCATCGTCAATGCCGATAAGGTCATAAAGCTTGCCGAGCTTTTCTCCGCTTCTCTTGAAATCCTTAAGGTGAACAACGGGTGAACGTCCGTTGTACTTCTCTATGTATTCGGAAGGATTTACGCCCGCAACATTTACCCAGCAGGTATCGATTTCGGTCTTAAGAAGCTCCTCGGAAACACTTGAATAAAGAACGTCAAGCGCATATTCTTCGCCGATTTTAACAAACTCAAAATCATGGTTATGATAGAGAAGCTGAAGTCCGAGAGCCTTTGCAGCCTCGCCGATTTTACGGATTCCCTCAACCGTTGCCGCAAAGCCGTCAGTGCCGGGTCTGCATTCCTCGGTAAGATAAGGAACAACAACATACTTGCAGCCGATTGTTTTATAGTCGGCAAGCACCTTTTCGGGATTTTCGAGCATGTCATAATAAGGAACATGAGCTGAAATGGGAACTATGCCGATTTCCTCGCAGAAAGCCTTGATTTTCTCAGGAGCTTCATCGAAAAGACCTGCAAATTCAACGCCGTCATAACCGAATTCCTTCATTTTACGGATTGTGCCGTAAAAATCCTTTTCCATATCATCTCTGACAGAATAGAGCTGAACCGCTACGGGCAGCTTCATATTAAAATCACTCCTAATTTTATTGTTGTACTATATATAGTATCACATCTTTTTGATTGATACAATAAGAAAATCGAAAATTATTTGTTTTCTTCAAGATACTTTTCCGCAATGGAGGCGGCGCAATGCACCAATTCCGCACACGGACGTTTTTTATAGTATTCCTTTGTTCTCTCCTCGGGCACCGGCGATGAATTACCGTCGGGAAGTCCGAGAAGCTCACGGCAGATTATTGAGCCGTTTTCACTTCTGAAATCTCCTGCCGCTTTTTGAATGAGAGCATAAAGCGCCGTTTTCTTTTCATGGTCATTGGGATCGGTTGAAGCAAATTTATTTGAAAGCACCATCGTCATGCCGCTCACCGCACCGCACACCTCACGCATCCTGCCGAAGCCTCCGCCGAAGCCTGCCGAAAGCCTTAAAGCTTCTTCTTCGGTCAGATTTGTTTCGTCGAGAAAAGCACAGAAAACCGCCTGACAGCAGTTGCATCCGCCTTCAAAAAGCGACTTTGCCTTATCCGCTCTGCTCATAATCGCACCTCCGTTCAATTTAAAATTAATATAAATGAATCCATAAAAAAAGTCAATAGAGGGTGTATTAACAGAATAATAAGCCTTTATTTCCCGAAATTTAATAATTTATTAAAAAAATACTATTCCATTTTGTAAAATCTTATGTTATAATCCAAATAACTACTGCTAAAGCAGAAAAAATAAAACGGAGGCTAACACAATGAAACTCACAAAACGAATTATTTCATTACTCATGGCAATGCTCATGCTTTGCTCAGGCATGGCAATTTCCGCATCCGCAGAAACCTCATCAGAACTGTATACCCTCACCGCAGATAACTGCTACATTGATATCGACAATATTGAAATCGTTGTCAAAAGCGCATCTGTTGAGGTTGAAGGCATTTCCTATGATGTAGTTTTCACCGCAACCCAGAGTGATGACGAAACAATGACGCTCAGAGGTCTTAAGGACAGTGAAAATAACACTATCTTCACAAATCCCGTTGCCGGCAAGACTTACAACATCAAGGGCACAATCACCATTGATGAAACAGAAGAAGCTGTAACAAACGTTTTTGCTGTTGAAGTTCTTAAGGCACAGTCCGCTCCCGCTGCTCCCGTTGCAAAGAAAATTACTGCAACATCAATCGAAATCGGCAATGTATCCGGCTGCGAATACAGAATCAACGGCGGCGACTGGGGCGATGCAGTTATCTTCACGGGTCTTGAAGCCGATACTGCTTATACAATAGAAATGAGAGCAAAGAAAACAACAACCCACTATGCAAGCCCTGCTTCATCAATTACCGTTAAGACTCTTAATGCAGCTGACTCCTCAAAAATTCCCGATACACCTGTTCTTGTTGACAAAACCGAGTCTACTCTTACAGTAAAAGAAGCTAAAAACGTTGAGTTCTCAATCGACAACGGCAAAACATGGCAGGAAAGCGGCACCTTCACAGGTCTCAGCGCTGACTCAACATATTCAATTATCGCAAGATACACATTTGACGCAAGCGTTCAGGAGGCAAACCCCTCTACCGCTCCCGTTCAGTTCATAACAAACGAAAGAGCAACCTATTACGCAGATCTCAACAAATGCCAGTTCACAGCTTCCAGCGGCGATAATTATGCAAACGAATCAATCTCTTTCACAATTACTATTGACGTTGCATCAAGCAAATACAGCGCTCAGTACGGCGATACAAAATATATCCCTTCATATTACACCATCGGCAGCAGCACCGAGAAGAACGCTTTTTCAGTTTCCAGCGACGGCAAAACCTTCAAGGCAAGCTTTATTCCCGGTGAAGCAAACGCAGAGCAAAAGCTCGCTATCAAAGTTTACTACGAAAAGCAGAAGTGCTACGGCGACAAGGAAAACGGTGAGCCTGACTGGAGAACAGTAGGCGAACTTGAAACCAAAACCTATTATGTTCAGGTTGGTGAAGTTCACACTACTCTCACTGATATCAGAGACTTTTTCCTTGAAATATTCAATGTTTTATTTAACACTATCCCTGCAGCAATCAACGATATGCTCGAAGGTTTTGACCTTTCCACTTTCCTTAACAACCTTGCAACAATTTTCGGAGCCTTAGACCTTGGAGCATAACAAAATATCCGCATAACACAACAGAGCTGTTTCATTACGAAACAGCTCTGTTTTATTTATTATTACATTTTATCAATAAAAAGCTGTGCCCAGCAAAGCTTTCCTTCGGGGTCGGGGTCTGCGGCAACGCCGATTCCGATTCTTGTAAATTCGGGATTCATTATATTCTCATAATGGGTTTCCGAATTCTTCCACGCCTCGCACACTGCGGAAGCTTTGGGATATCCCCAGCCGATATTTTCGCCAACCGAGCCTTCCGTTATACCTGCATCCTTTAGAATCGAGGAGAAAAATCTGTTGTTCGGACGATAATGCGAGTGCCTGCCCGACCATGCAATTTCCTCTGCCCTCGCACATGCTACGGTTGTCAGCTTATCATCAAGAACAAGCGGCTCAAGTCCGCCCTCTTTGCGGTAGCCATTGATTATTTCGAGCACTTCTCCGATTTCAGAGCTGTACTTCTTTTTGTTTTCCTCAGCGGCGGGAAGCAAATCCTCGTATGAAGCACTGTAACCGATACGGATATAAACCTCTGCTATATCTTCGTCATAAACCTCTTCGCTTCCGTCTTCAAGCTCGACAAAGGTTGTTGTTATTGCTCTTGAACAGTAAACACCGTACTTAAGGGCAATATTTTCGGTATTTTCTTCGGTGCGGGAATTGCCGTAGTACCGTTTTTTGGTTGTTTTCTCCTCCGTAGTTTCGGCAATCGTGGTTGCAACCTTTTTCACCGTAGTCGTTACCTTTTTGGTTGTGGTCAGCTTTGCCGTTGTTGTTGCAGTCGGTGCCGAAGTGGTTGTCACCGTTGTTGCTTCCGTAGTCGGAGCAGCCGTTGTTGCGACAGCCTCGGTTGAAGCAGTTGTTTCAGATTCCTGAACATTAACTCTGCAAGCCGTAAGCCCTGAAACAAGGAAAACGGCAAGCATTGCGGAAATAATTTTTCTGTGCATTTTTATCCTCCGTCAAGCTCGGGGTTATTCTGTAATTTCAAAATCAAGAATTGCGGAAAATCTGTTGCCTGCAACAGAAATATCCATTGTTCCGCCCTGCACTTCGGCAAGACTCTTCGCAATCGAAAGTCCGAGACCGTGACCCTCGGTGTGCCTTGAGCTGTCGCCTCTTACAAAGCGTTCAAACAGCTCGTTGCCTTCAACATCAAATTCACTCACAGAGATATTTGAAATGCATACTCTCGCCTTGCCGTCAATGCTGTCAAGCTGAATTTCAAGATCAGTTTCGGGAGCGGCATATTTGCATGCGTTATTGAAAAGATTTGAAAAAATACGCCAGAGCCATTTGCCGTCGCCCATGATATAAACATCTTCCTCGGGCATGGAAATTCTCGGAATAAGCAAGCTTTTTTCAAGCTTGACGGCAAATTCCTCAACGGTCTGCTCAATTACGATATTGAGGCTTGTTTTTTTAAGCTCGATTTCGATATTACCCGATTGAATGCGTGAAGCCTCAATAAGATCATTGAGAAGCAGCGAAAGCTTATCGGTATGCTTGGCAATGATTTCAATATAATTTTTTCGTTCCTCGTCGGTAAGGTTATCGTTGCTCAAAAAGTCAACATAATTCTTAATCGAAGTAAGCGGAGTTTTGATATCGTGGGAAACATTGGTAATAAGCTCGCTCTTGAGCTTCTCACTCTTAAGCTCCTGCTCCATCGCTTTATTAATTTCCTTCTTTATACGGTCAAGATTCTGGCCGTGAGTACGTATTGCGGCAACGGAAAGCTTATCTGCAATTTCATCGCCCATAACACCTTCCGCAAGACGCCTGCCCTCCTCCTTAACATAGTTAAGGTTGATTGCAATCATGACGATAACCGGAATCATAATCAGTCTGGTAATTGCCCATGCACACAAAAATAATCCCATAACAAATTTAGGGTCAGTATTTTCCGTGTTTATAATTCCGAAATATGCCATTAAGGCAAGAATTGCGCTCTCAAAAAGGATATAGAGAACAACGCAGACAACAATTTTTCTGAAAAGAGTCATCTCGCCGATTGCACGTCTTATCTTACGGGGAGTTTTTCTTTTGAATTTGCGGTAAATCTGATATATAACCGTATTCCTGTAAAACTTTCCCATCTTAACCCTTACGGAGAGGGTGGTAAGATACGACATGATAACAAGAACAGCCGCAACGCAGACTATCATAACGATAACGTTGTTGAGAACCATTCCCGTGTCCGCCGCCGTAGTAAGACCCAGAACAGTTACCGCAACGGCAAACAGTAAGCCTATAAACAGAGTTACAAAATCAAGCGGCAGCTTATCAATAAAGCCCGGTATGATTTCTCCGCTTTTTCCGTCAACCGTTCCTGCATTTATGGCAAACAGAGAAAGAAGAATTACAATAATGACAATTGCTGCAAAAAGAACAACAAAAACAAAATATCTTAACGCATAGGCTATGTCGATCCATTGAAAAGCGCTTGAATATCTGTCATTCGTAATCTGAAGCTCGGGCGCAAGAATTGCATAGTCAATTTTAAGAGGAATGAAATCGCCGTCCGCATCAAAAAAATAGAAATCTGATTCTCCCGTGTAATCTGCGGCAAGCTTCGCATTTTCAAAAGTCAAATCTTCGGTGCTGTTTTCATCGGGGTTAAGGCTGTCAAACAAAACCTCCCCGAGAACATTTTTTACGGTGAAAACAAAATTCGAGCTTTCACGGGTGAATTTTTCTTTATAATAATCAAGTCTGTATTCGCTTTCCTTACCTATACGGCAAAGATAATAATCTTTTGCCAGCTCGGAATCATCAATAGAATAAAGCTGAACGGCAATGCTCTTTGCAGTCTGACCTCTGTTATCGCTCTTATAAAAGTTATATTCCTGAAGATAAATGATACCCATAACGCAGCCTGCAGCAATAATCGTCATGCATACAAGCAGAATAAGAGATACGATACGGTCACTTTCCGAACGCAGCAGACCGTTTTTCATTATGAATCACTCCTTGTGATTTTTTGGAGCGGCTTTCTCTTTTCCATTTTATAGCCATGGCCCCATACTACCTTGAGATAATCAGGCTTTGCAGGGTCGATTTCTATCTTTTCACGAAGATGCCTTATATGAACGGTAACGGTATTTTCCGCACCGAACGGGTCATCGTTCCAGACTTTGCGATATATTTCCTTGGGCGAAAACACCTTATCAAGGTTTTCCATAAAGAATTTGAGAAGCAGCATTTCCGTTGGAGTGAGGTTTACGGGCTCACCGTCACGGGTAACCAATTTCGTGTTGTCATCAATCTCAAGCCCTCCGTTGCGAAGAACGGAAGAATTCACCTTTTCCTGCGATTCGTTATTACCTCCGAAGCGCATATATCTGCGAAGCTGCGATTTAACCCTTGCAATAACCTCAACGGGGTTAAAGGGTTTTGTTATGTAATCATCAGCGCCTGCATTAAGTCCGAGAATTTTGTCGGTATCCTGACTCTTTGCAGTAAGAAGAATAACGGGAATGTTATTGTTGCTCTCCCTGAGCTTTTCAAGCGCCGCTATGCCGTCAAGCACGGGCATCATTATATCCATAAGAAGCAGATGAATTTCATTTTTTTCAATTATTTCAAGTGCCTCTCTGCCGTTTTCGGCTTCAAAAATCGAATAATCCTCTCCCGAAAGATAAACCTTGAGCGCCGAACGGATATCGGCCTCATCATCACAAATAAGAATGTTATACATTATTTCCCCTCTTTCTTTTTCACCATTTTCTGCATGGGCATTTCTGCTTTTTGAATGCCGCTCTGAATTCGGGATAACAGCCGCATTTAAGGCATGTCCCCTCCGAAAGAAGCTCACATTCCGAGCAGATTAAAACCCTTGCTCTGTACTCCTCATCGCTTGCTTTATCTCTGTCAGACAGCTTTTTTATGTGCTCTGAAATACTTTTAAATGTGTCCCCCCTGCCGCAGTCACGCAGCAAGCATCTTAAACAGATTTTCTTTTCCATAATTCTGCCGTCCCGTTACAAGCGATATTTATTTTATTATAACAGTTATCTCTCAACAAATAAATAGATTTTTAAATTATTTTTAAAAGAAAGTTTAAAAAACTTTGAAATTTCCCCTTGACAAGTGTGTCAGTCTTTGTTATAATCTCTCTTGCAGTTGCGGATGTAGCTCATCTGGTAGAGCGCCACCTTGCCAAGGTGGAGGTAGCGAG